>CAYULE010000518.1:0-1516 GCA_964445385.1 uncultured Smithella sp. | reverse complement strand
ACATGCAGGGCATTTTGATAGATGAAATCACGCCTCGGTTCCACCTGATCACCCATCAAGGTAGTAAAAATTTCATCGGCCACCACAGCGTCTTCTACGCCCACCTGCAGCAACGTGCGCTTTTCCGGATTCATCGTGGTTTCCCAGAGCTGTTCCGGGTTCATTTCACCAAGACCTTTATAGCGCTGAAGGGTCAGGCCTTTCTTGCCCAGGCTGATGAGATGATCGACCAGAGCGCGGGCGGAAGGCAGAATGATCGGTGTGGCTGACTCATCCGACTGATCGCGGTAAGGAGGCTCGCCCAGTATGGACACCTGCCCCAATATTGTTCTTATTTCTCCAAACTGCGGCGTGCGGAATATCTCCCGGTCGACGCAGGTGGTAAATATATTCCCGTTACTTTTGAGATCAAACACCATTTTATAACCGCCATGATCGGGATCATCATCGATGCGATAATCGGCAACAACATCACTGCCCAGAGCCACAACCGTTCGGCCCGCGATTTTCAAAAGCTCGCTTTCCGTTTGAAACGACGCGTCGACTAACGAGGGATCTCCGGCCGCAATACGGATGATATTCCGGTCGCGATGTTCCTTTTCAAAACGATCCAGCAGGTCGGAGATGCGCATGATTTTTTTAATCAGGACCAGCAGTTTATTACCGGTTACGGGAAACGGACTGCCGTCGCCCATCAATAAATTGACTTTATCGACACCGTTTTCCAGAATATAACTTCTCATCTGGTCTTCATTCTGGATGTATAATTCTTTTTTCTTATCCACTACTTTATAAAGCGGCGGCTGGGCGATAAACAAATAACCTCTTTCGATCAATTCCCGCATCTGACGAAAAAAGAAGGTCAGAAGCAGTGTGCGAATATGCGCGCCGTCCACGTCGGCATCGGTCATGATAATCACTTTGTGATACCGCAATTTACTGACGTCATAATCGTCGGGACCAATGCCCGCTCCGAAGGCTGTAACCATCGTTTTGATTTCTTCGTTTTGCAGCATTTTATCAAAGCGAGCTTTTTCCACATTGAGAACTTTACCGCGCAACGGCAGGATCGCCTGATTCTTCCGATCCCGGCCCTGCTTGGCCGAACCACCGGCCGAATCTCCTTCTACCAGATAAATTTCACTGAGTGCCGGATCTTTTTCCTGACAATCGGCCAGTTTTCCGGGAAGAGCGCCGACTTCCAGAGCGCTTTTGCGCCTCGTCAACTCACGGGCACGCCTTGCCGCATCGCGGGCTCGAGCCGCTTCCATGCATTTATTGAGAATCTGTTTGGCAATGGATGGATTTTCTTCCAGGTAGGAACCGATTTTTTCGTAAACAATGCCTTCCACCAGCCCCTTTACATCGCTATTGCCCAGCTTTGTTTTTGTTTGTCCTTCAAACTGCGGATTGCGAACTTTGACACTGATGACGCAGGCCAGGCCTTCGCGTAAATCCTCGCCTCGCAGCGATTCCTTGCCATCTTTAATTAATTTATTACTGGTGGCGTAGTTAT
>CAYULE010000517.1:0-1523 GCA_964445385.1 uncultured Smithella sp. | reverse complement strand
ACAATATAGTAATAATAGCAGGTCTGCAGATGATCGTACGCGGAACCTCCCACCCAATTGTTATAGGTAATACTTTTCTTTTCTCCGACATCCGGCGGCCACGGGTCATGAATGTGCACCATCCGCTTGGCAGGGCTCGCCGTCAAATCCTCATGGTACCCCACCGCCACCATATAGTGTCCCCCGCCGCTATTCCATTTCCACAAAAAAGCCACCGGCTTGCCGGCGTCGATCAACCCCTTCAGATCCGTCCAGGAAAGAGCAGCACCATCGGGCTTGAAAACTTCTCTGGCCGAAAAGCCCCAGTTTTCGTAAAGAGGGTAGTGTGGTTGATTGCACTGTTTTGTTTCTCCGTCGTCACAGCAGGAAGACTGCACAAAGGCGTTATTGGCCTGCGCGCACTGCGTGACTTTGTCAATGTCTCCTCCCGCGAAAAGCATGGTCATCTTGCCGGTTGCTGCCCAGCACCACTGGTCCTGCTCCTGTGGGTACAACCGGACGTTCAACAGTTTGTTGGTCGTGTCTGCACTTTCGCTCATCACGCGGAATGCCGAGCGGGAAAGGGCCCGTGCCGGAGCGATCTGCGACCGGGTATCACTGGCATTGTTCCCGACGGACGGCACCATATTCTGGTAGGACGCCTGCGCTTCAATGACGGCGGCCTTGATAAAAGGCGCGACTTCCGCAAAGGTATATTTTGCCCCGGGAACAAACTTGGCGGAATCGCTGGCATAAAGCGGAATTAAAAAATCACGGCCCTCGCTTTTATAACCAACAAAGGCCATCTCGATCTCATCCAGATCAAGCAGGTAACTGTCTGCAATGGCGATATGGTTCACCGATATAATGTTGAGAGCTTTTTCAATCGTCGACTCCGATTCGATGGCAACATACTCCCAGGCACCGTTGTTCATCATCACCAGAATGCTGGCAATCGGTTTGCCCTTTACCATGATCGGATAAAGGAATTGATTGCCGCTGACGATCATGGAATCGTCCGCTTTTATTCTTTGCAGCAGAGCGTTGATATCGATGCTCTTGATCTCGAGTGGTGCGACGATCACCTCCAAACCGATATCACCGGCGGATTCATACCCGTAAAAGTCGAAGCCCTCGTCCCGGGCCATGCTTCTCAGGGTTGTGAGACCGTCTGCCGCGGCCTGATCGCGGAGGTTGCCGGAAGAGCCACTGGAACAGGTCATCAAAAAGGCCAGGATGAGTAAGATAAGGATCCTTGAAACAGGTAATGATTTTATCATAGCGATTTATGTCTCCTGCTGAAAAGATACGGAGCTACTGTTTATGTTTCCCTCGTATCAGTGATAATATCGATATTCAAGTAGATTTAATTTTGCGGGAGTGAGGTGGCTTACTAAAAGACTAAAGGCATGCTATTAAATCATTAACTTCTCTTATATCACTTGTGTACGGCAGGAAGATTGGTGGGGTCAATAGGCTTCAGTTTTGTGCCGGGAAACGTTCGGGAACTGGAAAACGTTGTCGAGCGGGCTTTGATTTTGAAT
>CAYULE010000516.1:0-1525 GCA_964445385.1 uncultured Smithella sp. | reverse complement strand
CTGCTGGGCGCGTTTCTTTTTTCCGGCGATGACATTTTTAAATCCGTCGGTGTACTGTCGGGAGGCGAAAAATCGCGTCTGGCGCTTTTGAAAATTATGCTGCTGGATACCAACTTCCTGATACTGGATGAACCCACCAATCATCTGGACATTAAGACGAAAGATGTATTTCAGAATGCGCTGATACATTATTCAGGCACCGTAGCGATTGTCTCCCACGACCGCTACTTTCTGGATCATCTGGTCAACAAGGTGTTTGAACTCAAGGACGGCAGAATCTTCGATTATCCGGGCAATTATTCCTACTTCATTGAAAAGCGCGCTCAGATGACGGCGGAGTCAGCACAGAAAGACAATCGCGGAGGAGATTCCCCGGACAAGACGCTGACGCTGACACTGAAAGATAAAAAAAGGGTAGAAGCGGAAGAACGCAATCGGCTGTCGAAGATTAAAAGCGCGTTAAAAAAAGAACTGGCTGCTGTTGAAGAAAAAATCGGAAAACTGGAAGCCATAAAAGCCGCTAATGAAAAATCTCTGTGCGATCCGCAGACACACAGGGACTCTGTTAAAATCAAAGAACTCCAAATTGAGTTTAAAGCCGTCGAAAACGAGCTTGCTGAGTCATATGCTCTATGGACGGACCTTTCCTGCAAGTTGGAAGAGACTGATTTGTAACATTTTTACAGGGAATGGTTATGTGTTATTTAAACCGTTCCCTGTAAACTTTCGGATTGCTTTACGCCCCGTCCAAACCTGATCGTTCCATGTGCTGATACCAGCTGGCGGGATCGACCAGAAATTCTTCCGTATCCTTTAACGACAACAGGTGTTCCCGTTCGACGGAGGCCAGCATATTGAAAAATGCTTTCTCTTTCGCATCGGTGCTTTGCTTTTCCAGTTTGGAATATAACGCAACGCCGCGCGCCTCAAAATCAATGGCCGTGCGGACGGCTTTCAGCTCATCCTCCGTACCGGTAATGCGGGCGGACTTTTTGCCGGCCATGGATTTTAAAACGGACCCGGCTAAGGATTTCTTCACCTTCAAAGGGACGGTGGCCGGCCATTGTTTCTTCTCTTCCCATTTGTCATGGAGTTTTTTCAGGACTTCAAAATGTTCTTTTTCCTCATCGGCAATCTGTTTAAACATGTTCTTGCCCGCCATATTCTTGGTCTTACGGGCATGGGCCAGGTAAAACTCGCGCTCTTTTTCTTCGTTTTCCAGAGCAAAAGCCAACGCGTTCATTCTTTTATCCATGAATACCCCCTTTGGCGAATGATCATATTTGTGCGACATTATAGAGGATATTGATGAATCAAGCAACACGTTTTTCAAACCTGGTGTCCTGGGTGAATGCTTGATGATCGTGATTACACGTTATGCAATCGATCCCCTCACTCATCCAGGAGGCGCCTGATCTCTTTGCGGCAGATGTTCTCGATGACGGTAAAGGTGATGAAACGGGCGCTCGAGGTCTTTAAGATCGGCTCATGGCCGCGGTCGAAAAACCCTTCGTCAAAGTCCGGC
>CAYULE010000515.1:0-1536 GCA_964445385.1 uncultured Smithella sp. | reverse complement strand
ATTAATCTGCTTCAGTATCCGCGATCTTTATGTCATCGGAAACACCCGGGAGGGATTCCACCGCCTTTAATTTACCGGCCAGCGTCCGTGTTTTTTTCTGCGCGTCATCCACCGAACTTGCAGCCTGGTCCAGTCTTTTGCGCACGGCATCGAGCGAATCGCCAAACCGGCCGAACGCCGCCTTCACCTCGCCCAGCACTTTCCAGACCTCACCGGAACGCTTCTGAATTGCCAGCGTGCGAAAACCCATTTGTAAACTGTTGAGAAACGCTGCAAACGTCGAGGGACCTGAAATCACAATACGGTATTCACGCTGCAGGTGGGCAACGAGCTGCGTGCGGCGGATCACTTCGGCGTAAAGCCCCTCCGACGGCAGAAACATGATGCCGAAATCCGTCGTTTTGGGAGGAGCAATGTATTTTTGCGATATGTCTTTGGCCGCCTTTTTAATACTGTTCTCCAGTTGCCGGACGGCATCTTCCGCGGCGGACACATCGGCTTTTTCCTGCGCCTCCATCAGCCGGGAGTAGTCTTCCACCGGGAATTTCGCATCCACGGGAATCAGTACAAAATCGGAGGGGGAATCGCCCTGGCCGGGAAGTTTGATGGCGAATTCGACAAAATCACTCCCATGCTCGCTGATCTTCACATTCTTTAAATATTGCTCCGGAGATAATATCTCTTCCAGAAGCGCGCCCAACTGGACTTCCCCCCAGGTGCCGCGCGACTTGACGTTGGTGAGTACCTTTTTCAAATCTCCCACGCCCGCAGCCAGCGTGCGCATATCTCCCAGCCCCTGATGAACCTGTTCGAGGCGTTCGGAAACCTGCTTGAATGATTCTCCCAGGCGCTTCTCCAGCGTGCTTTGCAGTTTTTCATCAACGGTTTCACGCATACGATCAAGCTGGCGGGTATTGTCCTCCTGGATTTGTTTGAGCTTCCCATCAATGATCAGACGGATATCATCCATCTTTTTTTCATTGGTCGCGGTGAGGAGGGACAGATGCCGGGCAAAGCTTTCCATCTGATCATTTTGAATTTTAGCGATGTCGGCCATGCGTGTCTGGACGGAATCGCCGAAAGATTTCAGCGCGCCTGCCAGTTCCGTTCTTTCCTGCTGAGCCTGCAACTGTGTTTCTACGCGCGACCGGGCGATTTCATCGCGAACGGAACGCTCGGTTCTTTCCTGTGCATCCTGCAATGCGTCCAGTTTGGCGGTAAGAGGCGTCCAATCAACAGTACTTCGTTTTAATTGCCAGAATTGCAACACAACAATAATCAGGAGAATGATTAAAACAATGTATAAAATAATTTCCATGTCATCCATCAAAAGTAAGGGGTTAAAAACGTTTGCTGAATATAGCGGTCGGAAGTTTAAAGTGTCAAGTAAAATCGGGGACTGGGCAACAACCCTTTTTAGCGGCAGAGAAACTTTTGATACCGTATGGGTCATTTATCGCATCAGGATATTTTTCTTTTGAATGAAAACAGCTCATGTTATGATGATAACCATTAATTGAGGCGCCCATGCAAAAC
>CAYULE010000514.1:0-1572 GCA_964445385.1 uncultured Smithella sp. | reverse complement strand
TTATTTAACTTGCGGTTCGCCATCTTTGTCATGGTACCAAACCGTGCATTCTGGATAACGAGTGCATCCCCAAAAATTTTTTTCCTTCCATGTCCTCTTAATTAATTTCCCTTCATGGCACGCCGGGCAGTACATAACCCGGCTGTTCTCCACCAGTGTTGTCCGGGCCAAACAGCAAATATGATCAATAAATGATCTTTGTTCCTGCATAAAATTATCGAGTGAACCGTTGCCGCTTAGGATCTTGTCAAATGACATTTCCCATGTGGCCGTTGTGTCCGGGTAAGTTAGTTCATCAGGCAAGGCGGCAATCAGGGAATAAGCCTCTTCTGAGGGGAATAAATGTTTTTTGTCTTGAAGGATGAAACCTTTTTTGATGATATCGGCGATGATATTCGCCCTGGTTGCTTCTGTCCCGATCCCGTTGGCGTCTTTGAGCCTCTTTTTCAGGTCATCATTTTTTACGTGCAGATGAATTGATTTCATTGCCTGGATCAAGCTTGAAGCGGTGTAGCGTTTGGGAGAAGTGGTTGTCTTTTGCACGATATCGGCATTAATAAACAACAGCTCATCGCCGGTTTTTAAATCAATGGGAAGGGGTGCTGTCTCCGGCACATCCTTATCATCGCCGTCCTGTTCAGTATTACCGGTAAAGATGCTTTTCCAGCCTTGCTTTAGGTCTATTCTGCCGGTTGCCTGGAAGTTTTCGCCGGCAAAGACAATGTCGGACACCGATTTTTTGTAAGTATAATCCGGATAAAATTGAGCAATAAAAGATTGAGCGATTAAAAAATATATATTTTGTTCGGTGTCCGACAGCCTCCCGAGGTCACAAAAGTTAACGGTTGGAATAATGGCGAAATGGGATGTGATTTTGGCGTCATTCCATGCCCGGCTCATATTATGCAGTGAGGCACCGCTGGTGGCCCACTTAACCAGGTCGCTGTTGGTGGACATGTGCGACAAATTATTTAAAATATTTTCTGAGTCAGAAAAGAGGTTTCCCGGCAAATATTGGCAGTCCGCCCGAGGATACGTTGTAAGTTTTTTCTCGTATAAAGATTGGGCGGTTTTTAAAACATCCAGGGGATCGTAACCAAATTGTTTCCCGGCAGCAATTTGCAATGCGGATAAAGAATAAGGCAAGGGCGGCGGCTCTTTTTCTGTTGACGATTGATGTACTGTAATGAGCGCCTTACCGTTGTTATACGAATACAGGGATGCTTTTAAATCGACCGCTGTATCGCCGGAGGTTAATCGACCATCGGTATCCAGGCATCGTTGATTGTCCCTGGGCAGCCAGGTGGCAGAAAACCCGATTCCCGCCTGTTCTTTTTTGAACCGGGTGACCACGGAATAATAATTAAGCGGCTTAAAATATTTAATCTCGTTTTCCCGCCGGACAACAAGCGCAATCGTTGGCGTTTTTACGCGGCCGATGGGAAATGTCTTTGAATGACCGTTCTTTTTTGCAGCAAGAGTAACTGCCCTGGTTAAATTGTAACCGATAAGCCAGTCCGCCCGTGATCTGCCCATCGCCGAATATTTTAAATTTTCAAAATTCTTGTTGTC
>CAYULE010000513.1:0-1577 GCA_964445385.1 uncultured Smithella sp. | reverse complement strand
CTGGACGGCCAGGCACAGCAGATCATGAACCGGGGATGCCGGGGGTTCATCCAGAAGCCATTCGATATTGCCGGTCTTTCCCGGAAGCTCAGGGAAGTGCTGGAAAAGTAGGTAATGATCAAAGGGACCTGACGGCATTTTCCCATCGAGATAACCGTGTACTTGAGGGCGTACTTCAAAATATCAATCCCGTAAAGATTTTCTGGTGGACAATTCCCCTGCATGCACATGATGCAGGGCTCCGGCGGTGCCGATGTGCGATTGTCTTGGTATGGACAACCTATAACATTCTATGGAAAACAAAATTATTGATATTTTGAAGTACGTTACGGTCCCATTATCGTTTACACCGGCCCCGCCGTTTTTGCCTACTTGCCGGTAAAGCGCGCAGGACGCTTTTCCAGGAATGAATACACACCCTCCTTGAAATCATCGGTGGTTGCGGCCAGGCCCTGGTAAGCAGCCTCGAATTCGAGCTGGGTGGCCAGATCCGTATTGAGCGAACGGTTGAGCATGTGCTTGATCATACCGATGGAACGTGTTGCTCCCTGGGCAAGCTTTGTGGCAAGCGCCATGGCTTCGGTCATCAGGTCGGCATCATCCACAACGCGGTTAATCACACGAAGCGCCAGAGCCTCCTCGGCGCTGATCGGGTCGCCCGTGAACATCAGTTCCTTGGCTTTGGCCAGGCCGACCAGGCGAGGCAGGAAATAGGTGCCGCCGAGGTCCGGCACAAGCCCGCGACGTACAAAGATCTGAATGAAACGCGCACTCTTTGCAGCCAGAATGATGTCGCAGCTCAATGCAAGATTGAAACCCGCCCCGGCCGCTACACCGTTGACGGCTGCAATAATGGGTTTTTCACAATTGGCCAGAGCGAAGCACACTCTGCCATAGGCATGTGCGGACAGTTTCATCCCCAGCCCGGTTGTCATATCAGGTCGTCCGCCGGCCCCGCCTAGGTCCGCTCCGGTGGAAAATCCTTTGCCTGTGCCGGTGATGATGATGGCACGAACGGCATCGTCCTGTTCAAACTCATTGGCCTTCTGTGCCAGTTCCTCAAGTTGAGCCATGGTTACCGAATTCAATTTTTCGGGTCTGTTGAGCGTAATAATCGCTATACCGTTCTTTACTTCGAATAGAGTGTCAGCCATAAATAGTCTCCTTGAACTTAGTATTATTTTCAACTCCTGATACAGCAGGCTATCCATGGTCTTTCAGCGTTTACCTCTGAAAGCCCCCCGCACGATCAGGCGTCTTGCTTATAAATCTCCTTATGCCAACCGCTTCTTTCCTTGGGCGCTTGACGGGGTTTCTCTGTCCACAGACCTGGAGTGGATCTTTGACCAAGTCCGATCCAGTATTAGCACTTATTTAAAGCAGGATGTCAATATCGTTTATCGGGATACGCTATGCAGGGATGGGAGCCGAGGGGGAGCCCTAAAAATAGTAAGTTTCTCACGGTGGAATCAGAATCAAATCTTTAATCTTTCCATTTTCAAACTATTCCTGGATTCCCGCCTCCGCGGGAATGACGAACGTGTTGGATTTCGGGATGAAATAGATGAGCCGCTCCA
>CAYULE010000512.1:0-1578 GCA_964445385.1 uncultured Smithella sp. | reverse complement strand
ATCACGGCTGTAACATGGGCTGGATTCCGGATCCCCGCACTTGCTTGAAATGACGGATGAGGGGACTCAAAGGAAGAATGTATTTTGAAAATTGCTTCTATAGCTTCCGGCAGTAACGGTAACTGCTATTATCTTGGGAATGACGATGACGCTATTCTGATCGACGCAGGCGTGAGCGCCAAGCGGATCGTGGAAAGGATGAACCGGCTCGGGCTTTCTTTGTCCAACTTGCGGGGCGTATTCATATCCCACGAGCATTCGGACCATATTCGTGGCATTGATGTTTTTTCCCGGAAGCACGCTGTCCCGGTTTTCATGACACAAAAGACTTATGGGTCCTATGGTCACGTCATCAAGGATACATTGCTCAACTTTTTTTCACCCGGAAAGCCTGTGCAGCTCGGCAATATCTGCGTCCAGCCCTTTCTGAAATTGCATGACGCGGTTGAACCCTGTAGTTTTTCCGTCTCTTCCGGAAGCAGGAATGTGGCGGTGATGACGGACATCGGTCTGCGATGTGAAAATGTAATTGATCATATCAGAAACGCCGATGCCGTATTCCTGGAGTCTAACTATGACGATCAAATGCTCGCGACGGGCCCTTACCCGGCCTATCTGAAAAGACGGATAGCCTCCGATATCGGCCATCTGTCCAACACCCAGGCCGCTTTGCTTACCATGGAGCATGCTTCCGCCCGGCTTAAACACATCTTCCTGTCTCATCTTTCAGCAAACAACAACACGCCCGACCTCGCGCTCAGCACATTTATTCAGTTCACCAAACGAAGAAGTGATCTGAAATTGGATGTCATGATTGCCTCCAGAGAAAAAGAAAGCAGCGTAGTTTGTCTGTAACACGGACACCAATAATCAGGGCGAGCACCCTGTTGTTTCTTTTTGATATGGCTATTACAGACAGCCATTGAATACATTCTTCAGGTTTTCAGATGTTGCACAAATATGACAATCCTTGCGGAACCAACGGCAAGGCCGCCTTTATCATCTTCAAAGCTGTATTCTGTTTCTGCAAAGGGCAGACCCTTGTGGGAATACATATTGTTGATGGTGATCATGCCTTTAAAACTGGTGGGATCAATCGGACGAACAAATGTCGTGTTGATCTTGGCAATTAATATATTGATCGTCGTTTTTACTGTTCTCATGCTATTGACGTCGATATTAAAAAAAGAAAACGGGAGCAATTCACGTATTCCGCCTTCAATGGCCTGTATGAATCCCAGCTGGTTAAAACAGATAACGGCATCAACGGCATTAAAATGAGTAAACCTGTTGGCGTCGGGATCGCTGTTTAAGCTTGGTTCCATATAAAAAGAACCAGGGATAGAGAATAAACCTTCTGCCGCAAAATAGTTTGCCGGATCGGTGTTATCAATAAGCGTTTCTGGTTTGTAATCCTTGGGATGGATAATCCATGCTTCCCGTAAATACCTGCATTCTTCCCGGTAGAACCAGATATCGTTTGTGAGTTCTTTTTTATTCAGATGCGGATAGGAAATTTCTTGGGCGCTGATTCTGACTGTCATAATATCTCCTTTCAGATCATAATATCAGTCAAAC
>CAYULE010000511.1:0-1582 GCA_964445385.1 uncultured Smithella sp. | reverse complement strand
TCAATGGCCAGAAAGGCGCGGATGTTTTTTTCCGTGGACATAAACTATTTTTTCTCCTGCAAATAGTTTCTTAACAGCATAAGCGCCGCCTCGGCGGAAACCTGCTTGTTTCTTTTACGATCCCAGCGGAATGCGAAGTGGCGACAAATGGTTTCATGCGCACCGGCAAGCGCCACATAAACCGTTCCGACAGGTTTTTCCGTACTTCCGCCGGTGGGTCCAGCAATACCGGTCGAAGCGAGGCCCAGATCGGTTCCGGAAATTTTGCGGACACCCTCGGCCATCAGGCGCGCCGTCTCTTCGCTCACCGCGCCGTGCGTTTCAATGATTTCAGCCGGCACCTTCAACATGCTGATTTTGGATGGGTTGCTGTAGGTCACCAGGCCGCGTTCAAAGTAAACCGAACTGCCCGAAACATCGGTGAGGCGATCGGCAATCAAGCCGCCTGTGCAGGATTCCGCCACGGAGAGGGTCAGTTTCTTTTCCGTAAGCGCCGCCGCGATGATTTCTTCCAGTGTTTGTTCTCCATATGAAAAGATGTAGTCTTTTAAGCGGACTGTTACTTCATCCTGCGCAAGCTGCAGATTTTTTTGCGCCTGCTCCTGAGAACCGGAACGCGCGATCAGCACCAGATGATTTTCCGGAAAAACGGGATAAAATCCGACGCTCACGCCCAGAGCCTTAAAGTCAATCTCGGCCATTCTTTTGTCTACCGCCGCCTCGCCGAGACCGAAGGTTTTAATCGTTTGTTTAAATGTGTATCCGACGGGTTGCGGGAAGTGCCGGCGCAAAACGGGAATGACGCCTTCGGGCAGCATCCTGCGTGTTTCAGAAGGGACGCCGGGAATCACAAAGACTAAGTTTTCCTTTACCCGTAAGGCGAACCCGGCGGCGGTGCCTACTGGATTGGCGATGACTTCCGCACCTTGCGGAAAAACAGCCTGTTTGGCATTGTTGTCCGTCCAGGGAAAATTGAACCGGGCAAATAACTCTTTCAGATATTTTAGAACATTTTCATCGGTAAATAACGGCAGACCGAAAGCCTGTGCAATCGCCGCAGTGGTTATATCGTCTGCCGTAGGTCCCAGGCCACCGGTACAGATGACTGCGTCGGTGATGGACAGCAGATAATGCAGACGGCTTTTGATGGTGGTGATGTCATCGCCGACAGACATCATGATTTCAACTTGCCAGCCCTGCAAGTTGAGCTCGCGCGCGATAAACGATGAATTGGTATCGGCAATGCGCCCGTTCATTAATTCATTTCCAATGGTCAAGATACCGATTTTCATAATACACCTGCCAGGGTTAATAAAAACAATAATAATCCGCCGTAAATTCCGGCGCCAAGATCGTCGGCTACCACACCCCAGCCTCCGGGGAACTTCTGGAAATGATCCAGTGGAAAAGGTTTCCAGATATCAAAAATCCGAAAAAGAACAAATGCGATACACAAATGCAGACCGGTAATCGCGACGGGCAGCATCGTGACCTGCAAGCCCGCGATTTCATCAATTACAATTCGTTGATCGTCTGTTTTCCCGTAAAGGATTTCCGCCTGCCCCGCAACATAAATAGAGAC
>CAYULE010000510.1:0-1583 GCA_964445385.1 uncultured Smithella sp. | reverse complement strand
CGCCAATCAGCAGAGATTTTTCCGATTCGGCAAAGACAAGCTGTTCTTCCCGGGCTATCAGGTCTGTTAACGGCAGATAAAGTTTTTCGATTGCGGTGAAAACAGAAGCGCTGGTCGGAGGATACAGACGGGAATTCTTAATCGCGGTGTTCAGTAAGGCAAGAACATCAATCGATTTTTTTGTGATGTCTTTATCCGTCATGCTTGTTCCCGATATTAGGTTTGCTGGTTATCGATGATACTATTGGTCAATCAACACTTGCATCCGCCGGGACAGTGTAGCAACTGAATCTGATACGATACGAACCTGATATTAAAAGATGCACGCATGAGAGTCAAGGAGATTATCCTGAAAAAAAATTTCTTGACAAGCACAACGCACTTGTTTATATAGCACAGCAATTAAAAGGACAGGTATTTTCAATGAACAGACAGATCAACGCAAACAGCAATTTATTTAGCTACTGGTTTTATTATTTTTATGCGTCGGTCTGCCTGTCGCTGAGGAGGACTTGGTAAAGTAACATAAACCAAAACAGCCATGGGTAGATCGAAAGCGAGCTCCCATGGCTTTTTCTTTTTAAAAGGCCATGGCGGCAAAAGCCATGGCCTTTTTTTATTCAAGGGGGAATCAATGATTATTGTCATGAAAAGTCAGGCAACGGAAAAACAAATCGAGGATGTGATTCAATGGATCGAATCCGTCGGTTACAAGGCGCATCCATCCAGCGGTGTGGAGCGTACCATCATCGGGGCGGTTGGCGACAACCGTGACAAAGCCGTGCTGAAATACGCGGAATCCCTGCCGGGCGTGGAAAAGACCATGCCGATTCTCAAGCCCTACAAGCTGGCCAGCCGGGAATCGCATGAGGGCGATACCGTGATTAACGTTGGATCGATTACCATCGGCGGTCCGGAATTTGTTGTAATGGCGGGTCCCTGCGCCATCGAAAGCGAAGAACAATTGCTGGAGAGCGCCTATATCGTTAAAAAAGGCGGCGGACAGATTTTAAGAGGCGGCGCCTTCAAGCCGCGCACGTCGCCATACAGCTTCCAGGGGATGGAAGAGGACGGCCTGAAGGTTCTGGACTCCGTCAGCAAAAAAACCGGATTGCCCACAGTGACCGAAGTGGTCAATCCGGCGGATGTTGATCTGGTGGAATCATACGCCGACATGTTGCAAATCGGCGCGCGCAATGTCCAGAATTTTGCGCTGCTCAAGAAGGTCGGCCATGCGCGCAAACCCGTCCTCTTAAAAAGAGGAATGATGACAACGATCGAAGAACTACTCATGTCGGCGGAATATATTCTTTCATCCGGTAATCCCAATGTTATTCTCTGCGAACGCGGCATCCGCACCTTTGAAACCGCTACCCGCAATACCCTGGATATCAGTGCCGTGCCGGTGCTTAAAAGTCTGACTCATCTGCCGGTGGTGGTTGATCCCAGTCATGCCGCCGGCAACTGGAAGTATGTCATTCCACTGTCGCGCGCTGCGGTTGCCGTGGGGGCTGACGGCATTATTGTCGAGGTGCATCCCGAACCGGAAAAAGCGGTTTCCGACGGCGCTCAGTCTCTGAAAC
>CAYULE010000509.1:0-1601 GCA_964445385.1 uncultured Smithella sp. | reverse complement strand
GGCCAGAAGCCGGCAAAGTGGATAAGCATGGCTATGAGATTGAAGACCGGGAATATAACGCGAAAGATTTTGACCGAAAATTAGTCATTGATGACCGTACCCGCGTAATTGCATCAAAAATCACCGAATTTTTAACTAAAACAGACCGCTTCAGCAAGACGATCGTATTTTGTGTGGACATTGAACACGCCGAACGCATGCGTCAAGCACTAATCAATGAAAATAAAGATTTATACGCCCAAAATGACCGCTATATCATGCGCATTACCGGGGATAATGATGTCGGCAAGGCCCAGCTGGAGAATTTCATTGATGAAGAAAGCACCTATCCGGTCATTGCCATCACCAGCAAACTGATGACCACCGGTGTCGATGCCAAAATGTGTAAACTGATCGTGCTGGAAAACAACATCAACAGCATGACCGAATTTAAGCAGATCATCGGTAGGGGCACACGCCTTTTAGAAGACTATGGCAAGACCTACTTTAGCATCATGGACTTCCGTAATGCCAGCCGACTATTTGCTGATCCGGACTTTGATGGCGAACCGGAAGTGGTCGTTGACCTTGGTCCGGGTGATCCCGTCGATGATCCGGGAACGGAAGATGGAGCTGAAGAGGATATTGGACAAGACTCCGGTAACGATGGGGTTAAAGAAGATCCTGCCGGTTACGGCACTGGCGCTACGCCGCCCTTTAATGATGACGGCGACGATAAGCCGCGAAAATATTATGTCGGCGATGTTGTTGTTAAGGTTCTTTCAGAACGGATTCAGTACGTCGATAAAGATGGGAAACTCATTACTGAAAGCCTCATTGACTACACCAGGAAAAACATCCTCCAGCAGTATGCCCGTTTGGATCAGTTTCTTCGCACCTGGACAGCAGCCGAGAAAAAACAGGCCATCATTGATGAACTTCAAGATGATGGGGTGCTGCTTGAAGCCGTAAGACAGGAATTGGGTAAAACGGAGCTGGATGACTTTGATCTTATTTGTCACATTGCTTATGATAAAAAACCGCTGACAAAACAAGAACGGGCAGCGAATGTGAAGAAAAGGCATTATCTATACAAATATTCGGATGTCGCCGAGCAAGTGATCGCAGCACTCCTTGATAAGTATGCGAATGATGGCATTAAAGAGATTGAAGAAACAAAGGTACTGCAGCTGGAAGAGTTTGCCAAGATCGGCAGTCCGATGAAAATTGTCAAAGCCTTTGGTGGCAAAGAAGCCTATCAAAAGGCCGTCCAGGAATTAGAAAACGAGATATATTACGCATAAATAGATAAGGCAGGTAAATAAAAATGGCAATTGGTAACTTTGTAAAGAGAATTCAAGATGTGATGCGAAATGACTCCGGTGTCAACGGGGACGCCCAGCGGATTGAACAAATCGTATGGATTCTATTCTTAAAAATATACGATGCAAAAGAAGAAGCCTGGGAGCTTTATCATGATCATTACACGTCCATTATCCCAGCTGGACTCAAGTGGCGAGATTGGGCCGTCGATCGAAAAGATGGGGAAGCCTTAACTGGCGATGCCCTCCTGGACTTTGTCAACAACACCCTTTTCCCAACCCTGAAGAATCTGGAAATTG
>CAYULE010000508.1:0-1632 GCA_964445385.1 uncultured Smithella sp. | reverse complement strand
GCGCCCATCTTGCCCCTTGACATATCAGGCGATCATCTTTAAAGTTTTAACTATATATTTCAAAGGAGATAAATATGAAAAACAAACTGATAGCGGTTATTGAAACAGATAAAGGAACCATCCGCATTAAATTATTTGCCGATCAGACGCCCGTGACCGTGGGCAATTTTGTCAATCTGGCCCGGCGTGGATATTACAACAATCTGAAATTTCATCGCGTGATTCCCGATTTTATGATTCAGGGCGGCTGTCCCGCGGGCGATGGCCGTGGCGGACCCGGGTATAAATTTCAGGATGAATTTGTCAAGGAACTGCGCCACAGTAAGCCGGGTATTTTGTCCATGGCCAACGCCGGACCCCAAACCAACGGCAGCCAGTTTTTCATTACACACGTCCCCACTCCCTGGCTTGATGGTAAGCATACCGTGTTTGGCGAGGTCGTCAGCGACATTGATCAGGAAATCGTTAATGCCATCGCGCAGGGCGACAAGATTCACTCCGTCACGATTGAAGGTGACATCGCAGAGCTGATGGAAAGTGTCAAGCCCATGGTTGATCAGTGGAATGCCGCATTGGATGCGAATTTCCCAAAATTGCCGAAAGTTTCGTAATTACATTTCCAGATCACACAGAGACCGGAGAAAACGATTGTGAGAAATATGCAAATGACCTCCGCACGGATGGTGGAGGGCGATAGATCGATGAACTTCGGTACGTACCGCACACCCTTCAGGAATGCCAACATTCTGGATGCGCCGCTTTATTCTTTCCCCGTGCCTGGTTTCTGGAAGAATTTTCGTCTCAAAGAATGGCAGCATTTCGGTATTATCACCCCGACACATTACCTGGGAATGGTTATCTTTGACGCCAAATTTACAGGCGTTTCTTTTTTTTATGTCTATGACCGGCATGAAAATACTCGCTTTGAACACACCCGCCAGGCGTCAGGGCGCTCTGTAAAAGTGGCCGCGCAGGTTTATGATGATGTCTGCCGGTTTGATGCAAAAGATTACCACCTGCAGATTGAAAATAAGTTGGATCAACATTTTCACAGGATTGTCATCGATATCGATGGCGACCCGGAGCGACCTTCCATAAAAGGTGAAATAACGGTTCATGAAGATTTGGATAAAATCGAGCCGCTGGTGCAGCTCTCCCCGATAACACGAACCCGCCCGTTTTATACGCACAAAGCGGCTGTGCCCGCATCGGGCAGCATCAGGGTGGGCTCGCAAGAGTTTGTTCTATCAAGCAGCACAAGCATCGCCCTGATTGATGAGCAAAAAACATATTATCCCTATGTCAGTTTCTGGAAATGGGCGACGGCGGCCGGTTACAGTGATCACGGAAAACTTTTTGCCTTCAACCTCTGCCAGAATATGATTACCGACGATGAAGACTACAATGAAAACTGCTTCTGGATGGACGGGAAAATTTCCTGCTTGAAAGCCGCGCGGTTTGAGTTCGGCGACGTCATGAAACCCTGGAAGATCAAGACGACTGATGACAAACTGGCCTTATCTTTCATGCCGTCGGGTGAGAGAACCGATACTATTAACATCGCCGGCGTGATCCGCTCCGATTTTCACCAGCCCTTCGGCCTGTATAACGGCAGTTTTACAGACAAGCAGG
>CAYULE010000507.1:0-1633 GCA_964445385.1 uncultured Smithella sp. | reverse complement strand
AAGAATCCTTCGACAGATTGTCGAATCCGTATCGGTAATGGGTGAGGATATTGGTATAATTCTTAATCATCTTGTCTGTATTGGTACCGTCAATCGTTAACCAGACACCACCAGATGAACCAAAATCAACTAAAACTGTCCAGTATATCAGCTTGGGGTGTACGTAGTTTCCGAAATACGAAACAGCTTTTCCCCAATTGCCAATGCCTTTAAGTTCTCTCTCTTCTATGGTTATCCGATCTTTACCTTTAGGCAATTTCAGTTTTTGAATTTCAGCTATCTTTTTTGCCCAGCACGCGTCCCTTTCTTTGGCGTGATCTCTTTCCTTCCACCTGAAATCGGATATCTCAGCGTATCGAATCTTTTGACTCTGTATCTCCAGCTTAAACTCCACCGGCAGGTCGATGGCAAATCTGCCCATATAGTAGGTCTTCATTCCCTGTTGTACTCCTTTCGTTGTGGCCGTTGGCTTATGGGTTGTCTTTATCACGGCGGCGTCGCCGTATCCGCAAAGGATCAAGCTGATCATCACCACGATCAGCAGTTGCCGCAGTATTCGCATCATATCCTCCTTACTTTCTTCTATTGAATCCCGCCTCCAGAGAGACGGACTTTTATGAACAGTATCTTGACGCAACGCCAGCTGTTTGTCTCTTGCGTCATCCGCAAGTCTTCCAGCTTGGAATCATCAATTATAAATGAATAACTCGCTGAACGAACCATCTTTATGCTGACACCATGATAGTTCATTTCGCCTATTATCATTCATATTTTTTATTTTATTCACGAAACAACACACCGCATACGATGCGTTCTTCGGAACAAAAAAGATATTTAAATCATAAAGTAAGTATTTGAAGACGGGCATTTTCTAAAACATTGTTTAGGTATTTGTCAATATAAAATTCCTTTTGATCTGTTAAAGAAGCAGGATAAAGAAACTTGTTTTTGCATGGTCTCTCGGCTATACAACAACCGGGAGAATAATATGACAAAAGTGGATTTAATGATATTTGATTTTGACGGCACGATTGCCGATACGGGCGCGGATCTTGTCGCCTCTATCAACCATACTCTGATGGCGATGCGGCTTGATCCCAGATCGCCGAAAGAAATCATCAGTTTTGTGGGCGACGGCGTTAAAATATTGATGGAAAGATCGCTTGGAGAAAATCACAGGGACCGTCTGGAAGAGGCGATGAATATTTTCAGCAGATATTACGAAAAGCATATGATGGACCACACGACTCTTTACCCGCAAATCGAAGGTGTGTTGAAATATTTTAATCATAAGATGAAGGTGATTCTGACCAATAAACGTCATCATTTAACCGAAGCAATCGCCCGAGGTCTTCACATTGAACGGTATTTCATGGAAATTGTGGGAGCGGATTCCACGCCGTTTATGAAACCGGATCAGCGTGTCGTTGAATATCTGTTAACCAAATACAACGCGGAACCCCAGAAAACGGTTATCATCGGCGATGGCGTCAACGATATCGGGGTGGCAAAAAATGCGGGAATTTTATCCTGCGCGTATTTAAACGGTTTGGGAGATAAAAAGAAACTGCTTGCGATGGAAGCCGATTTTTATTGCGAGAACCTCATGGAAATCAATTCTCTGTTTCAATGA
>CAYULE010000506.1:0-1646 GCA_964445385.1 uncultured Smithella sp. | reverse complement strand
GCATGTCTTGCGAAACCTGCATCACGCGCTGCCCCAACAAGGTTGATATTGCCAGCATGATGGATGTTTTGAGACAGATGGCCATTGAAACCGGCGTCGGCGCGCATGAGAAAAATATTTTGAAGTTCCATGAAGCGTTCCTCTCCAGTATTAAATTTGGTGGACGTGTCCACGAAATGATGATGACAGTTCATTACAAGCTTAAATCGGGAGATCTGTTCTCGGATATGGATATCGCCCCGAGTATGTTCCTGAAAGGTAAGCTGTCGCTTCTGCCTCCGCGGACAAAAGATATGAAATCGATTAAAAATATTTTTGAGAAAACGAAAAAAATATAATGATAATGTTGTTTCGTATCAAGCCACAACGGGCCTGATACAGAGAAGCAATAAGTATAAAAGGAGGCTACTCTCTTGAAAGTTTCATATTATCCGGGCTGCTCGTTGCATGGGATGGCAAAAGAATATGATCAGTCCATGAAGGCTGTCAGTCGCGCCCTCAACATCGAACTTAAAGAAGTTGAAGATTGGTCCTGCTGCGGAGCTTCTGCCGCGCACAATACGAATTTTGATTTGTCCATCGCCCTGCCGGCGCGCAATCTCATCGCCGCGGAAAAAAACGCGATGGATGTCATGGTTCCCTGCGCCGCGTGTTTTAATCGCTTTAAAATGGCAGAGCATCATTTGAAAGCCGACAAAGACCTTAAAGCAAAAATTGAAGGTGTGATTGGCGCCAAATATCAGGGCGGCATTGCCATTCGTAATCCGATTGATGTCATCTACAATGAAATCGGCATTGATGCCCTGGTGGGAAAAGTTGTCAAACCACTTGTGGGTTTGAAACCGGTTTCTTATTATGGCTGCCTCCTGCTTCGTCCGCCGGAGGTCTGCGAATTTGAAAATTACGAAAACCCGTTCATGATGGACAAAATGATGGGGGCGATCGGCGCGGATGTGAAAAACTGGTCCTACAAGACGGATTGCTGCGGCGGATCCCTGTCGGTCAGCAAAACTGCCATTGTCGTCGATATGTGTGACAAACTGATGAGCGCCGCTAAAGAGGCCGGGGCAAACTGTATCGTTACCGCCTGTCCCATGTGTATGGCCAATCTGGATATGCGACCCAGTCCGGATATGAGAATGCCTGTTTTTTATTTCACGGAATTAATCTCACTGGCTATGGGACTTGACGGATCGAAAGAAACCTTTAAATCGCATCTGGTGGATCCTCAGCCTCTGCTGAGCCAATTGCGATTGATTTAATGGATTGATAAGCTGATTATACTGCCGCTTTTGAAGTTTGAAAGTTGGAGAAAATTCTAAATTAGGGACAATTATGGAAAAACGTTTGATCAAAAAAGATGCACTAGCGGGCATTGCCAAAAAAATGGCCGGAGATTTCCTGGTTTGGGCGCCGGTAAAAAAGGAAGATAACGTTCTTTTTGAACCCTTACAGAAAGATGGCGAGCCATATTTTGCGTATTTGAATTCCAAAAATGCGCCGAAAAATGTTTTCTTTCCGCACACGGAAACCATGATGAAATTTACCAGCACACCCAAAGGCATGGTCTTTTCGTCAGAGGAAAACAAGGCGGATCAGTCGGTTCTGTTCGGCGTGCGCCCTTGTGATGCGCACAGCTTTGCGCT
>CAYULE010000505.1:0-1694 GCA_964445385.1 uncultured Smithella sp. | reverse complement strand
CAGGAACCCTTCCGGTGTCTTCTCATTGCCACTTTCGGTATGAAAAAACCCTGAACGGCGATGGATGATCGTCAGTTCAGGGTTTCTGAATAGTTCATTCCGGATAGCCGGGAAACACCCCATAATATTTCTAAGTTCATGCCCTGGATGATGAGCGGTTGGAATTGATGACTGGTGAAAAAGCCGTTACGTTTTTGACGGCGTCTCCTGATTCGTCCGCGAGGATGGCGGGCACGCGCAGGACTGAGAACGGGTGGACATTTTGGCCGGGAAAACATAGCGCACGGCGCGCTCATACAGCAGATAGTCCCACGCCCAGTTGATGAGAACCATCACCCGATTGCGAAATCCGATCAGATTAAAAAGATGGATAACGAGCCACATCAACCAGGCGAAAAACCCTTTGAATGTCCACCGGCCGATGGCGACGCCGGCAGCTTTGCGGCCGATAGTGATCATTGAACCGCGATCAGCGTAACGAAAAGCCTCAGGCATCTTGTCTGCTATTTTTCGCAAAATATTACCGGCGGCGGTAACGCCGGATTGAATGGCCACTTGCGCGACCATCGGCAGGACGCGCGTCTCTTCTGTAATGGCCGCAAGATCACCAATAACATAGATTTCGGGATGCCCCGGTATTTGCAGAGTGTCTGACACGACGATCCTGCCGTCGCGTGTAACTGGGAAACCAGAATCGGCGACAAGCGCCTCTCCTTTAACGCCCGCCGTCCATATAACGGTGTTCGTACGGATAGACACCATACCTTTTAAAACCACTTTGTCCTGCGAGACTTCGGCAACCGCTGTGCTCAGTTGCACATCGACACCCATTTCCCGCAGTTGTCGTGCCGTGTAGTCCCGGATGTCAGACGGCATGGCGGATACCAATTGTTCGGCGGCTTCCAGCAGGATGATCCGTACGCTGGAAAAATCAATGCCAGGGTAATCTTTTCTGAGCGGGCCGTGGATAAGCTCCGTCAGCGCGCCTGCGTATTCCACGCCGGTTGCGCCGCCGCCGACGATGATAAACGTCAGAAGCGCCTTTCTTTTTCCCATATCCGTTTCCTGAGACGCCGATTCAAAGCAGCAAATGATATGATTTTTCAAGGCGACGGCTTCTTCCAGTGTTTTGAGGAAATAGGTGTGCTTTCCAACACCCGGGACGCCAAAGGTGGACGTGACGCTGCCGTTTGCCAGAATCAGATAATCATAGGACAGGGTTTCGCGATCCGTCTCGATTTGGCGATTTTGCCAATCAATCCGCCGCGCGTGCGCCAGAATAAAATCGATATTGGGCGTTTTCCAGAAAACACTGCGCACCGGATAGGCAATGCTTTCCGCGTCAAGTTCGGCCGCGGCCACTTGATACAGAAGTGCCAGAAAGGTATGATAATTGTTGTGGTCGATGACAACGACATCAACCGGTTGATGGGCCAGCGTTCGGGCGGCCCACAGGCCGCCGAACCCCGCGCCGATGATGACGACTTTTGGTTTTTTGTTTATCTTGTCCAAAGATCATCCTCATGGAGGATTCCCTCCTTTTGAAAAGGAGGGTTAGGGAGGATTTGATGAACAAGACCCCCCAGTGCCACCTCGCGCCGTGCCGCCCTTCAGCGTGGTAACCTCGCGCCACCTCGTGCTGTGCCACCCTTCAGGGTGGTGACCTTTAGGCCATTAGGTGGTCAGGTAATCAG
>CAYULE010000504.1:0-1705 GCA_964445385.1 uncultured Smithella sp. | reverse complement strand
CAACCCTCGTCGAAATGGACGGCGATGAAATGACCCGCATCATGTGGCAGATGGTCAAAGACAAACTGCTTTTCCCCTATCTGGATATGGATATTGACTACTACGATCTGCATGTCAAACACCGGGATGACACGGATGACAAGGTCACTTTCGATGCGGCGCGCGCCATTATGAAATACGGCGTCGGGATTAAATGCGCCACCATTACGCCCAACGAAGACCGCGTGAAGGAATACAGCTTGAAAAAAGCGTGGAAAAGCCCCAACGGCACTATTCGCGCCATGCTGGATGGCACCGTTTTCAGAACACCCATCCTCGTCAATAATATTAAACCGGGTGTTTCCGCCTGGAAAAAACCAATAACCATCGGCCGTCACGCTTACGGCGACGTTTATGACAATTTTGAAATGAGCATTCCACAAGCCGGATCGCTGGAAGTGGTGTTTACCCCGGAGGATGGAAGCAAACCGCAGACAACGCTGGTGAAAGATTTTCCATCAGCCGGTATCGTTCAAATCAACCATAACCTCGACCAATCCATTCTGAGCTTTGCCCGGGCCTGCTTTACCTACGCGCTTGCCGAAAAAATGGATGTATGGTTTTCCACAAAGGACACCATTTCGAAAATATACGACGCCGGTTTCCGCGATATCTTTGACCGGGAATTTGCCCAAAACTGGAAAGACAAATTCGCGGCGGTTGGGATTGAATACTTCTTCACATTAATCGATGACGCGGTCGCCCGTATCATGAAAACGGAAGGCGGTATCCTGTGGGCCTTGAAGAATTATGACGGAGACGTGATGTCGGACATGATTGCTTCCGCCAGCGGATCGCTCGCCATGATGACCTCGGTACTGGTTTCTCCCAATGGCTGGTTTGAATATGAAGCCGCCCACGGCACGGTACAAAAACATTACTACAAACATTTACAAGGCGAGGAAACTTCGTCAAATTCAATGGCGCTTATTTTTGCCTGGACCGGAGGCCTGCGTAAACGTGGTGAATTAGACGGAACGCCGGATGTCGTTGCGTTTGCCGATCAAGTGGAAAAAGCGGCCCTCGAAACAGTCGAAGGCGGCATCATGACCGGCGACCTGCTGTTACTTGCGGAGAAGAAACCCTCCAACAAGAAAGTCAACACGGAAGGTTTCATCGATGCCATCGCTGCAACA
Organism: uncultured Smithella sp.; assembly: GCA_964445385.1. Classification (GTDB taxonomy): domain Bacteria; phylum Desulfobacterota; class Syntrophia; order Syntrophales; family Smithellaceae; genus UBA8904. The sequence continues at coordinate 530 of CAYULE010000504.1, read as the reverse complement.
TTAAAGAAAAAGATCAATGGTTAATTTGTTGCCCAATCTGCTGGATTTCACCCTGGACGAGATGGAAGCCTTTATCGCTTCCTCCGGCAAGGAAAAGTTCCGCGCCCGCCAGATCATGAAATGGCTGCATCAATCCGGCAGCACGTCATTTGACGACATGACCACGCTGTCGCGTGATTTCCGGGAGAAGCTCTCCTCGATCGCGCGAATCTACCGGCCTGAAATTGTCAAAATTCAAAAATCGCAGGATGGCACACAAAAGGCCCTCCTCCAACTGGAGGACGGCCTCTTCATTGAAAGCGTGCTTATTCCCGGAAAAAGCCACTGGACCATTTGCATTTCCACACAGGCCGGCTGCGCCATGGGTTGCGAATTTTGCCTGACCGCGCGCCAGGGCTTCAAACGCAATTTAACGCCCGCGGAAATTGTCGGGCAACTGATTACCTTGAAGCATGAAACCCCGGAAGGCGCCAATATCAACAACATCGTCATGATGGGTATGGGCGAGCCGCTGGCCAACTACGAAAGCA
>CAYULE010000503.1:0-1712 GCA_964445385.1 uncultured Smithella sp. | reverse complement strand
GGCGTGGCCTTTACCGCTCTGCTCAACGGCATGAAGGCGACGGTCGGACAAGCGCAGGGGATCACGGATTTGTCACCTTATGCCGCTGAGATTGAAAAAGGCATCACGGCTCTGGAATACCTGACCACGGAGCTTCTGGCCGCGACGGCAGAGGATGATTCCTTTCTCGCACATTCATGGGCATCGCCCTATCTGGAAATTGTAGGCGACGTTGTTCTGGGGTGGATGCTGATCTGGCAGGCAGTCATTGCCGCAAAAAAAGTTGAGAATAGCAACGGCGATGAAAACTATTACACGGCAAAAATTCTGACGGCAAAATTTTATGCCAGTTCACTTTTGCCTGCGGTTTACGGAAAGATTCTGGCCATCCGGAAGAATGACCGGTCTTTATTACAGATGACGGACGCACTGTTTATGCAATCATGAAACAAGAGGAGAAGATCATGATCAGAACAAAGAAGGATTATATCGAAAGTTTAAAGAAACAAAAACTGAACGTCTATTACAAAGGAGAGCGTGTAGAAGACGTCACGACCCACCCGGCGCTCATTCCCCATATCAACGCGGCGGCAATGACCTACGAACTGGCGCTCAGGCCGGAAAACGAAGATCTGATGACGGCGACAAGTCATCTTACAGGAAAGAAGATTAACCGTTTTACCCATATTCACCAGTCCGTGGATGATTTACTGAAGAAGGTTTTGATGCTCCGGCTCATCTCTCATGAAACGGGAAGCTGTTATCAGCGGTGTGTCGGATTTGATGCCATGAACACCCTGTATATGACCACCTATGATATTGACGCGGCCCACGGGACAAAATACTTTCCCCGTTTCGTTGAGTTTCTCAAGATGATCCAGGCGGAAAATTTTATGGTTGTTGGCGGCATGACAGATCCCAAAGGCGACCGGTCGAAGCGTCCCAGTGAACAGTCCGACCCGGATTTATTCATGCACATTGTGGAAAAAAGAGAAGACGGCATCGTGATCCGGGGGGCGAAGGCGCATATGACCGGTTCGGTCAACAGCCATCAGATTCTGATCATGCCCACCCAGAACATGTCCAAAGGAGATGAATCCTATGCAGTCGCGGCGGCCATTCCCCTCAACGCGCCGGGCATCACGCTGATCTTCGGACGTCAATCTAATGAAGAACGAAAACTCGAAGAGGGCATTGATGCCGGCAATAAGGAGTTCGGTGTTGTCGGTGGCGAGGCCCTTGTTATCTTCGAGAATGTGTTTGTGCCCTGGGACAGAGTTTTTATGTGCGGAGAAATTGATTTCAGCGGTCTGCTCGTCGAGCGGTTTGCCACCTTACATCGCCAGAACTACGGCGGGTGTAAAGGCGGTGTGTCCGATACCATTATCGGCGCCACGGCGCTGGCCGCCCAGTATCAGGGTACAGCAAACGCTTCGCATATCAAAGACAAGCTCATCGAGATGATGCACTTGACCGAAACGGTTTATGCAGGCTCGGTGGCCTGTTCCGCCATGGGATCAAAAACAAAAAGCGGCGCTTTTTATCCCGATCCGCTCCTGGCCAATTGCACCAAGCACAACATTACCCGGAATATCTATGAGATCTCACGGCTGGCCCATGATATCGCAGGGGGGATCATGGCGACCCTTCCCTTCGACCAGGATTTGAGAAGCCCGGAAATCGGAAAGCATGTGAAGAAATATCTGGCGGGAGTGGATGGCGTCCCGGTGGAA
>CAYULE010000502.1:0-1713 GCA_964445385.1 uncultured Smithella sp. | reverse complement strand
TGGTCAAAGCCACCGGCATGCCCAGAGAGTGTTTCTGCATGGCCTGCTATACCGGTGACTATCCCATCGCGCCTCCTGATAAAATTGATAAGTTCTGCATGGAAATAAAATAATTATTACCCGTTGCTGTTTTAATTGCTTTTCTGGTAGATTATCTGTCATGGAAGATGTCTATGTGTTCTTGGAACGCAGGCGGGTGGGCTGAAAGTTCAAAGCTATTTAATGGTAAATAGCCTTGAGGATGTAGATGTATGATACTACCGGCTCTTCTTTAGCTTTGTCGTTTTTGTTTCCCCATCTGCGCTAATTTTCATTCATCGTTCGTTCTCGCCAGAAATTGGCATAAACCGTATTTCCGGAAAGAGTAACCTATGAAGATATTTAAGGTTTACCTTAGCGTTTTTTCTTTTCTGTTCATATCGCTGATGCTGAATTCGTGTGGTGGTGGCGGTGGTACTACCGGTGGCGTAGCCCCGGTTTCCAAGTTGAGGTATTTGCAGGCCGTAAGCGCAGACAGCGTCTATGTTATGGTGGAATCGAAGAGTACCGATCCTCTGACTGTGGATTACGGCACTACAATTTCTTATGGAAGGTCAGCAAGTACGGCAAGCACCCTGCCGACCACCGGGGGCACATTCATCCATAGAATTCCCTTGACTGGTTTGACACCGGATACAACGTACTATTACCGTTTGGATCTTCAGGGTGCCAGTTTTAAAACGGCGGCAAATCCTGGAACAGTATTTCGCTTTTCATGGATGGCTGATTGCCGCACCGGCACAGCCATCCATGATAAAATTGCCGCCTTGATTCAGTCGGCTGGCCCCCGCTTTTCGCTCTATGGCGGCGACCTCTGTGATGACGGTGCGTCTTACGATGTATACAAGGACCAATTCTTCCGCACAAAACAATTGGCGCTGGCCGGCAGTGTCCCCTTTTTCAATGCCACCGGAAATCATGAAAAGTGGAGCATCAACACAAAAGCCTTCACGCAGGCCCCGGCTTCCACTTCCGGGAACCAGGGGTATTATTCCTTTGATTATGGTGATCTGCATGTTGTGGTGATGAATTATCTTGATCCGGGCGGTTATGCCGAGGGTTCACCTCAGTACAATTTTATTGCCGCTGATCTTGCGGCAACATCCAAACCCTGGAAGATCGTGATTTGCCATACTCCAGCCTATGTATCCGGAGGCCACGGTGAAGACGCCAATATGATTGCCCTGACGACAAATGTTTTTGAACCAAGAGGTGTTAACCTGGTCATTGCCGGACATGCTCATTTTTATCAGCGCAACCGGGTGAATGACATTTATCATCTGGTCATTGGTTCCGCCGGAGCGCCGCTTGTTGATCCCGGCCCCGTTGGCGGATACGTGCAAGTGTCAATCAAAACTTATTGCTATGCGATTTTCGACCTTACTCCGACAACCTTGCAGGTTCATGTTTACAACGAAAAAGGAACCCGGATCGACACTCTTGCGCTCTCCAGATGATGCCGGTTTATTTAAATGTTGCATCTTTGTAAGGATGAACGGCTGTGAAGGTGAGAGAGCTAATAATGAAGCGCTTTTGAGGGGATGCGCTTCCTGAGTATTTTGTTACTCAGGGTCAATCCTTAAAGGAAAGACTGACCCTGAGTAACGGGATGAATGTATTATTTTCCTTTAAAATCGGCAGGTCGTCTTTCCAGGAAAGACATCATGGCCTCTT
>CAYULE010000501.1:0-1723 GCA_964445385.1 uncultured Smithella sp. | reverse complement strand
TCTTCAAACCGATCCTTGACGGTCCGCGGCAGGGAGTCGGCGCCCGAGGATGTATTCTTCAGACAGCTCAGGTCCGTGGTCTGGAATACTTCATTTTTAGCGAGGGCATCATAAAGCGTCGGAACCCCGACAATAATGTTGGGACGTTTTTTTCGAATCAGGTCGGCCACGATCTCCGGCGTAAACTGGGGAACGAGAATGCTCTTGCTTCCGCCCATGAACGCGGCGTTGCAGCACACGCCCAGGCCGAAGCCGTGGAAAATGGGCAGGATGGCCAGAACGGAGGAATCCTCCGCCATCAGTTCGCCGCCACCCCAGTTGGCCACCATGAGCCCTTCACTGATAAAGTTAAAGTTGGAAAGCATAATCCCCTTGGGAAAGCCCGTCGTGCCGCCGCTGTAGAGGATCACGGCCATTTCATCCGTCTTCATGTCCGCTTTCGGCGCCTCCGGGTGCGGGGCGGTCATGAGGTCCTTCCACCACCGGACGGCCGGTCCTGCGTTTGGCACGGGTTTTTCCGCCATGGGCTGTCCCTGGGTAAGCTGGTCAAAGATTTCCGTCAGGATAAGCATCTCCAGAGGGGTTTTCTCTGGAAGGTTTTTAAAACTGTCGTGAAACAGGTCTAACGTAAAGGCGACCCGGCTCTTGCTGACATTCAGGTAATAGGCGATTTCGGCGGGCGTGGAGAGCGGATGGATCATGCTGGCCACCACGCCGAGTTTATTGGCGGCGTAAAAGCAGATGATACCCTGCGGAGAGGTTGGCATGGAGATCGTGATCCGCTCACCCTTCTTCAGGCCGAGCGAGGCCAGCGCGTTGGCGCAAATGTCGATGTCCTTGGCAAACTGGCGATAGGTTGAGGTGTAATCAAAAAAATCATAAGCGATGCGGTCCGGATATTTTTCTACCGTCTGCATCAGGGCTTCGTACATGGTCACACGGGGGTAGTCGATCGTTTCCGGTACATTGGCATAAAACTTCAACCAGGGTTTTTGATTGGACATAATTTTTCTCCTTTCAGGGCGAATATTCAAATTTTCTATCGCAGAAGATAGCAGATTTAATGCCAACATGTAAACCAAAGAAATAATTAGATTATTAATATATTCCTCTTTTTTCACTCTAAAAGATGTTGCATCATGCAAGAGAACTGCTTATAGAAAAGTGGTCAAAGGAGCGAAAGTGGACCTGATTCAAAAATATCTGATGAAAAATATCGATGTTCTGCTGGATTGTATTGACGAGGCCATTTTAATTGTCGATCGTGACGCCAACATCCTCAAGTACAACGAGGCCTTCAGCAGACTGACTGATCTGATGGGACGATCAATCGTCGGAGTGAATCTCAAGGACCTCGTGGCGAGCGGAATGCTGAGAGAATCCGCAGCACTCAAGTCTCTTGAAATCAAGAAAAAAATCGACATGAACCTGACCTACGAAACAGGACAGACGGCTACATGGACCTATATTCCGATATTCGACGAACGGGGTGAACTCGTTTTGACTGTCGGAACCGGCCGGGACATGACAAAACTCGTGACCCTGGAAAAAAAGCTCAAAATTTCTGAAACGATCATATCCCAGTATGAAGGCAGAAACTTAAAGATGGCCGGGGATTTCGGCCAGGTGGAAATTATTTATTCCAGTTCCGTGATGCAGCAGGTCATTCGCCTGGGATGGAAAGCGGCCGCCACCTCTTCCCCCGTTTTAATCTGGGGAGAAA
>CAYULE010000500.1:0-1723 GCA_964445385.1 uncultured Smithella sp. | reverse complement strand
GAGGTCACACGAGGTCACGCGACAGTCCCTGCACATCCGTTGAGGAACTAGACATGGCGCAAGGCTTCGATCGGCTCCATCTTCGATGCTTTGACAGCCGGTTGAAGACTGGCTAGCACGGCGACTGCAATAACAATAACGGATACCGTCAACAGATCAGTTGGATTAAGGGTGGCTTTCAGAAGAAGCCCCTGCTGCTGGCCGAAATCAAAACGAATACCGACTAGATTGACGATCAATATAACGGCACTTCCCAGCAGACCGCCAATGATGGCGCCAACGATACCGAGACAGAAGCCCTCAATAATGAACATGGAGCGGATCTTACCAGGCAGCGTGCCGATGGCGGCAATCGTGCCGATTTCCCGAATCCGTTCATAGACAGCCATAATCATGACATTCATTATACTGATCAGGACGATGGCGATGAGCATGATTTTAATAAAAAAGGTCATCACGTCAATCATCCGGGCAATGTTGAAGAAGGGTGATAGCTGTTCCCAGGAGTGAACCTCGAACATGGGCCGCCCTTCCCTGTTGACTTCGCCCGCCACTTTTGCGTCCAGTTGTTTGACGGCTGCGGGAAGGCGGCTGAAATCCTTAAGCCGGACCGCTACTTCGCTCACCTCCGCTCCGGGCATACGGAGAACTTCAGCGGCGTCCTCAATGTGAATATACCCGTCACGCCCGCCGGGGCCGGTGGCGCTCTCCAGGATACCGGAAACAATAAACTGCTTGCCGTTGACGGAACCGTCCACGTTGGTCGCGACAATAACAACGGTATCGCCCAGTTTGACCCTCAATCCCTTCGCCAGAAGCGCGGGGATCATGATTTCACCTCGATTGAGAGCTTTTTTACCTTCCGATATACGCGAGGTCAACAAGGGAACCGTTTGAAACTCCTTCTCCGGATAGACGCCATTCAAGCGGATGTTGGTCGTCTCTGTAAAATTGCTGAACATCCCGCCGAATTTAAGACGGGGCGAAAAAGCCGCGACTTCAGGCGTTGCGCCGAGCACAGTGGCAATCTTTGCATAGGCCTGGGGTTTCATGTTCAGATTCAGGGGCAGGTTATCAATGGAGGCAACATACCCCTTGCGGTGGATCTGGAGATGCCCCAGCATGGAATCGGTGATCTGACCGATCATCATCGCCTTGAAAGAACCGGTAATGGAAACAAAGACAAGAACAAATACAACGCCGATGGTGATAAGCGAAGCGGTCAGCAGGGTTCTTCGCTTATAGCGGATGAGATTGCGGATGGCAATTTTGAAGAGGTTTATCATGACTTTGCCCCTCCTTTCATCTCTTTTGCCGTCAGTCTGCCGTCTTCCAATCGGAAGATGACCTCCGCCTCACCGACAATTTTGGTATCATGAGTGGAAAAAATAAAGGTGGTTCCGAAGTCGTCGCGCATTTTTTTCATCAGACCGATCACGGCATAGGCGGTCTGAGAATCGAGGTTGGCTGTGGGTTCATCCGCCAGAACCAGGGCGGGATTGGTCACCAATGCCCGGGCGACAGCCACACGCTGTTTCTGGCCTCCCGAGATCTGGTGGGGATATTTTTTAGCCTGTTCGGTCATACCTACCGCGGCCAGCATGCGCGAGATTCTTTCTCTGCGCTCCTGCGGTGCGACGGCCTGAACCATGATCAGCGGATATTCGATATTTTCGTAAACCGTGAGAACAGGGATCAAGTTGAAATCCTGAAAAATAAATCC
>CAYULE010000499.1:0-1728 GCA_964445385.1 uncultured Smithella sp. | reverse complement strand
AAGATCATGTTCCAGATGATGAATGAAGCGCGTCTCGGCGTTGGTATGCAGGGTGTCGCTCTCGGATCAGCCGCTTTCCAGCATGCTGTGTCCTATGCCAAAGAACGCATTCAGGGTACCCCCGTATGGGAAATGAAAAACCCCAATGCAAAAGCCGTTACGATTATTAACCATCCTGATGTCCGCAAAAAGCTGATGTGGATGAAATCCCATGTCGAAGGGATCCGGGCTCTGGCTTATTTCAGTGCTTATTGCATGGACATGAGCAAGATCGCCAAGACGGAAGTGGAAAGAGACAACTGGGAAGGCTACCTTGAACTTTTGACCCCCATCGTCAAATCCTACTCGACCGATAAAGGCCTGCTGATCTGTTCGATGGCCATGGATGTTTACGGTGGATACGGCTATTGTTCGGAATACCCCGTTGAACAGTTTTTACGCGATGAGAAAATCGCCTGCATTTATGAAGGCACCAATGGCATTCAGTCGCTCGATTTTGTCGGACGCAAGCTGGGGCAGCGCAGAGGCGCCAACGTCATGAATATGGCCGGTATGATTCAGCAGGGCATTGCCAAGTACAAGAACAATGCCGAGCTGGGTAAAGTTGCCGTCACACTGGAAGAAGCTTCCAATGCCTGCCTCGAAGTAGCTATGTTCTTCGCGGCGGCCGGCAAAGGCGGCGATTTCATGGCGCCCATTTACAATGCCAACAAGTATCTGGATATTTTCGGTGACATCGTCGTCGGTTACTTACTGCTTGACGGAGCCGGTATTGCGCAGGAAAAGCTCAATGCCATTTACGAGGAAAAAGGCCTGACCACCATCGGCAAACAAAAAGGCTTGCAGAGAGAAGATCAGGAAGCCGCTTTCTACGCGGGTAAGATCGCTTCGGCTAAATTCTTCGCCAACGAGATCATGACCACCGTTAAGGCGCGTTGCGAAGCCATCAAAGCCGGCGACAAGTCCGCGCTGGAACTGGTTGATCTGGGCTTCACGTTCTAAAATTTAATGTTTAATGATTAATAAAAAGGGGTTGCGATTATATCGCAACCCCTTTTCTTTTCTTTTCTTCTCTGGAACTCGTTTAAATGCAGCTGAGAGGTTTCAGAACTGTTTTTCCGGAAATGCATAACGCAAAGCGCTGTTGTAAAAGTTTTTTTCTGATCCGTAGCTATCGGATTCTCATGAAAATATCAGTAAATAAAGCCGGGGTAGAATTACTTTGACAAAAAGACACCAGCCATGGTTAACTCCGCCCGCGAGTTCGGCGCAGGAAAGACTATATTTGTTAAATGGACGTTCTAAACGTTTAAAATATCAAAACACAAAAGAAAGGGAGTAAGTTATGAGCAATTTATTAGTAAACAGGCGGGATCAGGAATTCGTTCTCTTTGAACAGCTCGGTATTGAAAAATTATTGGAATCGGAAGTCTATTCCGGTTTTTCCAAAGATGACTTGTTAATGATCATGAATGAAGCCGAAAAACTGGCTGTTAATGTTATCGCGCCCACACTCAAAGAAGGCGACGAAGTAGGCTGTCACCTGAAAGACGGTGTGGTATCCGTTCCCAAGTGCTTCCGGGAACCCTACAAGGCCTTCTGTGAAGGCGGCTGGCTCAATCCGATGGATTCACCGGAAGTCGGCGGACAGGGGCTTCCCCTGGCGGTGGGTTTCGCGAATCTGGAAGTTTTCGGAGCTGCCAACTACGCTTTCATGATGTATCCCGG
>CAYULE010000498.1:0-1749 GCA_964445385.1 uncultured Smithella sp. | reverse complement strand
AACTTTTCTATGGCGTAACGCAGCATTGTACGGGGCATCCGTAAATAATGCGTTTTGAGGAATTCTCTTTCCACCACCGGATTCCGCTTGCCGACTTCACGCAGCATCCAGCCTGTCGCTTTGTGCATCAAGTCTTCCTGATCTGTAAGCAGAATCCGGGCAATGTCCAGTGTGTCCGCATATTGATGATGTTTGATAAAGTGAAACGTAGCGATAATCGCAATGCGCCTCTCCCATAGGCTTTTGGAGCGTGCCAGTGTGTAAAGCGGCCTTCTGTCTTTATCTGCCAGATAGGGTCCCACAATCAGATACGCGGATAAATCGACGAGATCCCAGTTATTGATGTATCGGGTATTCTTTAAGTACAATGCATAGATGGCTTTTTGATCCATGGCGTTGCCTTGAGAAAACTTCTGTACCAGCAACAAGAGCGCGCAAAGGCGTTCTTCATGGTAGACCGACTTCAGCAGTGTCCCGGCTTCAGCAAGCGAAGTATCCTTGAATCTTTTTGCCTGCTCGCGCAGCACCGGAACCCGGATGCCGAGAAACTGATCTCCCTCTCCATATTGGCCAACACCTGTTTTGAAAAACCGTTGCGAGTGTTGGGCTATTTGCGGTTTGGCCAGGCCGCGTAGAATCTTACTGATTTCCAGAGCTGTCATCATCTGTTTGAAGAGTAATGAGTTCTATTTCAAGAACATGGATATAAAGATTGAGGTAAAATACAAAGCCGACATGGCAACCGCAACGGCGCCCGCCCTGGAAATCTGTTTATCGATTTTGGCGATCACCAGATCCCAGTCTGTTCTTTGGGCTTTGCGCATCGTTGCCCTGAACCATTCCCGATTTGACGGTACGGTCGGATTTTCACTGATTGTCATCTGCAAGGTAGAAATGCCGGTCGTGATCTGCATAATGTTTACTCCCTGTTTTTTGATCCGGGTTACATCAGATATTTTCTGACGGAGGCGGTGATCACGCCGCCTATTTTGAGTTCTTCCTGAGGATAAATTGTGGGATAAGCCGGATTGGCCGCTTCCAGAACAACCTCTTTGCCTTGTCTGCGGAGATATTTCATTGTCCACTGGCCATCCACTTCGGCCAGAACGATATCGCCGTTTTTGGGCTGGCGATCCCGCTGGACTACCACCAGATCGCCGTCCATGATGCCCGCGCCGATCATGGAGTCGCCCGTCACGCGCAGCAGGAAAGAAGAATCAGGTTTGGCGACCAGATATTCATCCATGGACACAACGTCGCGAGAGTTTTCTTCGGCGGAAGTGGGAAGCCCGGCCGCGACATTGCCGACCAGCGGAATGCCGAAGGAAACCCCTGACAACTTAAGGAATCCCTGCGCGTCTTTTTCCAGAATGCCTTTTTCGATGAGCTTTTCAATCCAATAAGAAACGACGCTTTTGGAACGCACTTCAAACAGATCCATCATTTCCGTATAAGTAGGCATCCGTTTTGAATTGCGATAAAAGGCAACCAGGCTCTGCTCGACGGATTTTATGTCACGTGTTTTTTTCATGGCCTCTCTTATATAGAACGGCCGTTCTAATGTCAAGTAATTTTTTAGCGGGAATGTAGGGAACGGTTTTAAACCGTTCCCTACAGGCATGAACGCTTTATTTTACCTTGTCATGGAATATTTCTGTTCGTCTTTAGGAACATACCACTTGATGACATTGTGACCGATGCCGATGGGCGCGGGCTCCACACCGCGGATGCGGTTACTGATGATGATTA
>CAYULE010000497.1:0-1751 GCA_964445385.1 uncultured Smithella sp. | reverse complement strand
GGTGTCAATCCCGGCAAGGCGGTCATCAACGATGTCCTGACCGCTGATCAGTTGAAGGAGATGCAAAACAGGAACAAAGAACTGATCACCATCAGCCGACCGTTTATGAGGCATCTTTATAAATTTGTTGAAGGCTCTGAATTTATCGTTGTTCTGTTCAACCATGAGGGATATCTCCTGGAATTAATCGGTGATGAGAACGTGATCAACCATGTCACGAGAGGCAATTTCGTGCCGGGAGCATACTGGGGGGAAGAGTCGGCCGGGACCAATGGTGTCGGCACGCTGTTGAAAGTGCAAAAACCCATACAGATTTTCGGCTGTCAGCATTACTGCCGGAATTTCCATAAGGAAACAGCTTCTGCCGCCCCGATCTTCAATCCTGAGGGGGAATTTATAGGCGGGCTTGCCATGACCGGCCGCTATGATAAGGTAAACCCTCACACCCTGGGGATGACGGTTGCGGCGGCCATGGCGATTGAAAATGAACTCCGGATCAATAAGGCCCTGATTGAAGCCCATGTCGCCAACAGTTACCAGAAAACGGTTATCTCATCCATACCGGAAGCCCTCATTGCCATCGACAACGAAGGTCATATTTCTTTAATGAATGATAATGCCAAGAAGATGCTTTCTCTGCGTGTCCGCTGGGACGGGCATAAAAACCTGCGCGAAGTACTGGGCGAAAAAAACAGCCATTTCTTCAAATTGATCGAAAACAACGAAACCCTCACCGACACGGAAGTGCGAATTTTTTCAGATAATGAAGCCAATGATTTTACAATGACCTGCAATCCCATTCTGTCGGCAGGCGGAGAGATGATGGGGAAAATCATTATTCTCAACGAAATCAAACGGGCGAAAATGCTGGTTACCAATATGATCGGCGCTAAAGCGAACTTGCGCTTCGAAGATATCTGCGGGTTGAATGTGAAATTTCTGGAAACCGTCAGACAGGCCCGGATGGTTTCCCAGAGCATTTCCAACGTCCTCCTGCTCGGCGAAAGCGGCACGGGTAAAGATATTTTCGCCCAGGCCATCCACAATGCCAGTAAACGCCGGAGCGGTCCTTATGTGGCTATCAACTGTGCGGCGATCCCCCGGGATTTAATCACCAGCGAACTATTCGGGTATGAGGAAGGCTCTTTTACGGGCTCGCGCCGCGGGGGAAACCAGGGAAAGTTCGAACTGGCCGATGGCGGAACCATATTTCTCGACGAAATCGCGGAAACACCTCTGGAGCTGCAAGCCGTTTTACTGAGAGTGATTGAGGACAAATCTGTCGTGCGGATCGGAGGCTCACGAATCCGTCCCATCGATGTGCGGATCATCGTCGCCACAAACCGGGACCTGAAGGAAGAAGTGCGAAAGGGAAATTTCCGGGAAGATCTGTATTATCGCGCCAATGTCTTTGCTTTGAAGGTGCTTCCGCTTCGGGAAAGACTTGATGATATTCCTCTGCTGGTAGATTGCTTCGTAAATAAATACAGCAAACTCATGGATAAGAACATTAATCGGATCGACGACGAGGTTATCGATGCTTTTATGAAGTACGCATGGCCGGGCAATGTCCGGGAATTGCAAAATGTCATCGAGCGGATGATGAATTTCAGCCATAATGGCGAACTGACGGTGGATCTCATTCCGGAAGATATTCTTCGCTTTCAGCCTTCTTTAGCGAATACCGGCGAAGAGTTTGAAGCGGCAAAGGATCTGGAACGGCAAATGCTGGAGAAAATGTTGCGCATGGA
>CAYULE010000496.1:0-1752 GCA_964445385.1 uncultured Smithella sp. | reverse complement strand
GGGTGACTTCCACCAGTTCATCTTCAGCGATGAATTCAATGGCCTGATCCAGCGAAAATATCCGTGGCGGACGCAAAATAATCGTGGCATCCGAAGTGGATGCCCGCATATTCGTCAGCTTCTTTTCCTTAACAATGTTGACATTGATATCCTGGGTGCGGTTGCGTTCACCTACAATCATCCCTCCGTATACATTCGTGCCGACTTCCACGACCATTTCCCCCCGATCATCCATCGCGAAGCTCGCGTAAGAGGTCACGCGTCCGCCGCGATCGGCCACCAGCACGCCCGTGCTGCGCTGGGGAATCGCGCCAAACCAAGGGGCATAATCTTCCAGAAGCGAATTCATCACGCCGCCGCCTTTGGTATCGGTTAAAAACTGGCTGCGGAAACCAATCAGGCCGCGCGAGGGAATCAGAAACTCCATGCTGACTCTGCCGCTGCCTTTATTCACCAGGCTTTCCAGCCGGCCTTTACGAATGGATAATTTTTCGGTAATCTTTCCGACAAATTCTTCGGGGATGTCCAGAAACAAACGCTCCACCGGCTCCACGGTTACACCATCCTGCTTTTTCGTGATGACCTGGGGTTTCGACACCATCAACTCATAGCCTTCGCGGCGCATGGTTTCGATGAGCACGGCCATCTGCAATTCGCCGCGCCCGCAAACTTCAAATGCGTCGGTTCGATCCAGCTTTTTGATTTTGACGGCCACATTGCGCAGCGACTCTTTTTCCAGCCGCTCCAGCAAATGGCGTGATGTAAGATATTTGCCTTCCGTTCCGGCAAAGGGACCGTCGTTGACATAAAAGATCATCGAAACCGTCGGCTCATCCACGATCAAACGCGGCAGAGGCTGCGGGTTGTCCACGGACGAAATCGTATCACCGATGGTAACATTTTCCACGCCGGCCAGAGAGAGAATATCGCCCGACTCCGCGACCGTGACCGGTTTTTTAGCCAGGCCATGAAACTCATAAAGAGCGGACAGTTTCACGCCGTTGATAATTTTCTCCTTCGCGCAGAGGCTGTACAGTTTATTCATTTCCAGCTTTCCGCTTTGCAGGCGGCCGACGGCAATCTGGCCGACATAAGAATCATAATCCAGGTTCGTGACCAGGAATTGCGTATTCGCGTCGTCATCCCCCACAGGCGCCGGGATGGAATCAATAATGGCTTGCAGAAGAGGCTGAAGATCGGCGCTGTCGTCGCCCAGTTTCTTGTGGCTGACGCCGATCTTGGAATTGGTGTATAAAATCGGGAATTCAATTTGATGTTCTTCAGCGCCCAGATCAATAAAGAGATCGTACGTTTCATTAATGACTTCCTCAATGCGGGCGTCGGGGCGGTCTATTTTATTAATGACCAGGATGATCGGCAGATGCAACGCCAATGCTTTTTTCAACACAAAGCGGGTTTGCGGCAGCGGGCCTTCGCTGGCATCGACCAACAGCATCGCGCCATCCACCATATTGAGACTGCGTTCCACTTCGCCGCCGAAATCCGCATGGCCGGGGGTATCGACAATGTTGATTTTCACGCCATTGTAATCCACCGCGGTATTTTTTGCCGCAATCGTTATGCCTCGTTCCTTTTCCAGCGCCATGGAATCCATAACGCGGTCTTCCACCGCCTGATTGGCGCGGAAAATTCCGGTCTGTTTGAGCATGGCGTTGAGCAGGGTGGTTTTTCCATGATCAACATGGGCAATAATAGCAACATTTCTTAAATGATCTTTTTTCATTTTTCTCT
>CAYULE010000495.1:0-1758 GCA_964445385.1 uncultured Smithella sp. | reverse complement strand
CGGCCTGAACGACATTCAACGTCATCATGACAGAGGAAGTAATATTTTGCAGATCAACGGGCTGTGTTTCCAGCTTTATCTCCTCGGGATTCATCCTGGGATCCATCAGCACCCGGACCGTGGCCGGACTAAATGTGATTCTCTGCAAGGTAAAACCGGCGGGCAGTCCGTTGACTGTGGCCACGTGGACCGCCAGCGTTGCGGAAACCAGCTTTGATGCGTAAACACGGATTTTTGCGGGGCTGATATCGGCAACCGCTAAACTGGACGGCGCATTGACCATGTCTTTGGTCAAAACAAATTCACGTTTTTTTTCGGCAATCCGGGATAAATCCAGCGACAGCCTGAGCGGCCGGTCGTTCAACATCAGAAAGGCCTGCTCGGGCCCCTGAAAAATTACTTTTGCTTCCGTTAACTGCGGCTCATCAATTCGCCAGTTTTGCGGAATATTTTTATATTCAATGGGAACCATAAAATCGCGCCGCACAATATCGCGCTGATAACCGAAAGCCACCCAAAATAAACACGCCAATCCCACGGCGATCAATTTTTCCCTGGTGTTTTCCCGAAGCCACCGGACCACCGGTCTGGCTTTCGGCGCAGGCGCATTCGCAACATAGAATTTATCCAATGCTTCATTGAGGGCGGATGCGTTGGGCATGATCGTCAGAGACTCCGACCGGGCAAGCGAGATCGTGCCTCTTTCTTCGGAAACAACAATGCACAGGGCGTCTGCTCGCTCTGTCAATCCCAACGCCGCCGTGTGGCGCAGGCCGATATTTTCATGGTGTTTAATGTTTTTCGACAATGGCAGATGGCAGCCGAACATTTTAACACGGTCACCCGCGATCAGGACCGCGCCGTCGTGACCTATGGAATGAGGATCAAAGATGCTTTCCAGCAACGGCTCGCTGAGCAGACCATCCAGCCGCGTCCCGCCGGTTAAGTGCCGTTCCAGCGGATCATTGCCCTGAACAACGATCAAAGCCCCGACGCGTTTCTTGGCCAGGTTGGCCGCTGTTTCGGCGATGACGCCCGCCGCTTTTTCCAATTCCGATAGAGGCAGGGATTCTTTACGCAGGTTGCCGAGCATGGCGAGGCGCTCAAACAAGCCGCGTAAGTCCTCCTGGAAAATAACCACCAGCGCAAACAGCAGGATGCCGAAAAATCCCTGCAGGACAATAACCGTCAGGTAAAGCTGAAAGAAACGGGCAGCCAGATAAACGCCGCCCACAAGCAAGACGCCGATCAGGACAAAGCGCGACGCCCTGGTTTTAAACCACATTAACAGCGTAAAGATCATCGCGGCGATAATCGCCATATCCAGGATATCCTGAATACGAATGCTTTTGACAACCGCGACGGCGGAATTGACAATATCCATAGGCTTTGCTTTCCGGTGTTACAGAAATAGTAAAGGGTTTATAATGAAATTTTTCAACAGATGTCAAGGAACAAGGCGACAGGCTATGGCCTGACCTTGTCAGATTGTTTTACGGGTACTTTGCGTTATGACATCCTGTTCGTCGGCAGCGAACGGATTGAAAATTCCGGCAATGCTTCCCCCGCTATCGTCAAAAGAAATTACTTCATTCTGATGGCAACAGCGGCCATGGCCGCATCATTGTGTGTATCATGAACAACAACCCTCAACGGATAATTATTTCCGGCCTGATGAGGCGCGGGAAGGTTGAAGGTGATCTTATGTCGTCGTTTCCCCGATTGCATTCTTCGCGTGATCGTGAGCCAGAATCAGGT
>CAYULE010000494.1:0-1761 GCA_964445385.1 uncultured Smithella sp. | reverse complement strand
GGGCAGGTACTAATTTGAATCCCCCGACAGCCATTATGTCTTTAAAAAAGGGGGAAGAAAAAATGTTTACCCGCCGAGGTAGGCTTCTTTGACGCGGGGATTTCCGGTCAGTTCTTTACCGGTGCCGGAAAGGACGATGCGGCCGGTTTCCAGGACGTAACCCTGGTGCGCGATGTGCAGCGACATGTTGGCGTTTTGCTCAACGAGCAGAATGGTTTTTCCCGCCCGGTTGATGTCCTGGATAATCTTGAAAATATCCCGCACTAAAACGGGCGAGAGCCCCATGGATGGTTCGTCGAGCAGCAGCATTGGCGCGTCTGTCATGAGCGCGCGGCCCACGGCCAGCATCTGTTGTTCGCCGCCGGAAAGCATGCCGCCCTGTTGCTTCGTTCGTTCACGCAGGCGGGGGAACAGTTCAAAGACATGTTCCAGATCAGCGGCGATTTTTACTTTGTCTTTGCGCTGCCAGCAGGCCAGTTTCAGATTTTCCAGCACCGTCAGATTGCCGAAGATGCCCCGACCTTCCGGCACGTGAGCAATGCCTACGGCGACAATCTGATCGGCGGGAATGTTTTTTAAATCTTTTCCCGCGTACGTGATGCCGCCCTGGTAGGGAATCAGGCCGGAGATGGCGCGCAGGATGGACGATTTTCCCGCGCCGTTGGCGCCGATCAGGGTGACGATTTCTCCGCGTGCAACCTCAAAGGAAATGTCATCCACGGCTTTGATGCTTTCGTAGGAGACGCTCAAGTTGGAAACGGAAAGCAAAAGTTCGGTGCCTGTCATGAAGCGACCTCCACGCCCAGGTAGGCTTCCATGACTTTCGGGTTTTCCCGGATTTCGGCAGGCAGGCCTTGCGCGATGGTCGCGCCAAAGTCCAGCACGACGAGGCGTTCGCAAATGCCCATCACCAGGCGCATCTGATGTTCTATCAGAATAATGGTGACGGAAAATGTCTGGCGAATCCAGCGGATAAATTCCATAAGCTGGATAATTTCGTTAGGGTTCATGCCGGCGGCCGGTTCGTCCAGAAGCAAAAGCGTGGGTTCCGTGGCCAGCGCCCGGGCAATCTCCAGGCGTCTTTGCAAACCGTAAGGCAGATTCTTGGCCTTTTCATTGGCGGATTCATCAAGTTTGAAAATCGCCAGTAAATCCAGCGCCTGATTGGTGATGCGTCTTTCTTCGGCGCGGAAACGACCGATGTGCAAAAGCGCCTCGGCAGGCGTGTAGGCAATCTGGCTGTAGTGCGCGATGCGGACATTGTCCAGCACACTCAGTTCCTTGAAGAGCCGGATGTTCTGGAAGGTACGGGCAATGCCCAGGCGGGTGATCTGGTGCGGCGTCAGGCCGATCAGTTCTTTCCCCTGCAGTTTGATGCTGCCTTCGGTTGCGCGATAGACGCCGGTGATCAGGTTGAAGACGGTGGTCTTCCCTGCCCCGTTGGGTCCGATGATGCCGACCAGTTCATGCGGTTCGACGCTGACGTTGCAATCGGATACCGCGCAGAGACCCGCGAAACGATGCGTGAGTTTGGATATTTCAATCAGCGGCATCCGTGGCCTCCTTTTTCTTTTGCCGCCAGAGCTTCTCCGTCACCAGGTCGCGAAGCGGCGCAAACAGGCGGGCTTCCTTCAAGCCCATGATGCCGCGCGGACGGTAGATCATCAGCAGCACCAGCATGAGCGGCATGAGCACCATCCGCCAGATGCCCATCGGACGCAGGATTTCCAGCAGGATGGTATAAATAACCGCGCCGAGAAT
>CAYULE010000493.1:0-1766 GCA_964445385.1 uncultured Smithella sp. | reverse complement strand
AAATCGGAAATTCGCCGGTGAGCAAAAAGCCCAGAAGGATACTTTTAACGTTTGCGGCGTGCGGCAGTTCGCCTGCCGGATCGAATAACAGGTTGGGAATGTATTGGCTGATAATCGCCACGGGGGCCATGCTGTTGTTCCAGGCAAGCGCAATGTCCAGGCTGCCGCGCAAAAGAGGCGTACTTGCCGCAATCAGCAAAACCAAAAGCAGCAGACACCACGACGGCAGCCGACGGCAAAAATAAAGGATGATCGTGGCGAATCCCATCAGCGTGAGGATGTCCCATTGCCACAGCCTGGAAGGCCCCCAGGCCAGCGCAAGCATCAAAAGCCCGATCAGAAATATAAAGGCGCCCCGGATCAGTATGCGTTTGAACGGAAGGCGGCCATCAAGGCCCGCGTGTTTTTGCGCGGAGAGAACCTGGCTTGCGCCCATCATGATCAGAAAACAGCTTGCCCCCCAGTCGGCCAGAATGTGATTGAGACCGAAATACAACCAGGTATTGACCGCGTTTCCATTGCCGAAATAAATCACAAAATGGATCACGACCATGCAGATGAGGGCGAACCCCCGGATGATGTCGATGGACGCCACCCTTGCGTCAGCGGATGTGTGGGATGTTGTCATGGCTGCCTCTGCTTTCTCATCGGACACTCCTTTTTCTTTCATTGTATACTCATCTGTATCCTTTTTGAATGGCCGAACAAATGAACATTCTATATTGTTCCCGTCAATAGAAAAAAGCATTTTAAAAAATGTCATGATCACTGTGAAATAAAATTTTGTTTTGAGCGCATCCAAAAGCGAGCCGATCGGACCGGGATGCACCTGAACCAGGTCTATATTTTCCGAATAGTGTGCCGGTGGGGGGCAATGGTTTTCGGCGCGTTCGGGGAACGCGCCCTACAGGCATAACCCTGCCAGCAGGGAACCATAAAAATACAGGCAAAGAAGCGGCCTTGTCAAAAACCGACTATTGCGGCAGAAAAAAAGTAAAATTGTTTGAAAGTCCGTCCGTCTGCCGCAAACATTCAACTGGCTCTTCACAGGATGAATGTGGTATATCTACAACGTAAGCACATAAAGGCAGAAAAACTGTTTCAGGTATTCATGAATATCAAATATTAGCCGTTTAAGGAGGTTGCAGCATGAAAAACAATGTTTTGTCCAAACTCCTTCTCCTGATTATATTAAGTCTTTTACTACCGTGCCTCAGCCAGGCGCGTGACATCTCCCCCGTTGTTTCCACCGACTGGCTTCTGGCCAATCTTAAAAATCCCAAACTGATTATTCTGGATGTGCGGCGCGTGGAAGATTATCGGGAAGGGCATATTCCCGGATCGGTCAGTTCCTTTTACGGGGCTTGGGCCTACATGAAAGACGGCATGTATTCTTCTCTGCCGGAGAAAGACGACATCGACGATACCGTCGGATATTTCGGCATCGGTTTTGACAACTGGATTGTGGTTGTCGGCTGCATGGACACGCCAAGGCTCAGCTACCAGAGCGCCAGAGTGGCCTGCACGCTTCAGTACGCGGGCATTAAAAACGTCGCGCTACTCGACGGCGGCACGAACAAGTGGATCAAGGAAAAGAAGCCGATATCCACAAAGATCGAGCGGCGCAAGGCAAAAAATTTTCAGGGGAAATATACAGGTGAAGTATTTGCTGACAAAAACTATGTAAAGGAAAAACTGGGCAAGCTGATCATCCTGGACGTCCGTGAACGCGAATTCTTTTCCGGCGAGAAAAAGATGGATTGCGT
>CAYULE010000492.1:0-1772 GCA_964445385.1 uncultured Smithella sp. | reverse complement strand
ACGAGCGCTTTTGTTCTTTCAATGATTTTTTCATAATACAGGCAATTGCGTTGTACATAGTAGAACATCTCTGTTTGCCGGAAGATCGTCCCTTCCCTTTGTACAAATTCCCTGAAATGGAGCGGCGAATCGAAACGGCGCACAAAGATCTCACCCCAGTGATTTTTATAGATCACGCCAAAGTCGTTAATATCCTTGCTCTGGCCTTTCCCTTCAAAACTCACGACCATCAACATTTTGGAAACCTTTTCCGGCTCCAGAAAATTCCCCAGATCCACATCCGACAGATCATGGGTCCCGAAGATATCCCGTATTCTTGCGGCAAGGTTGTTGATCTCCTGAAGGGTAACGGATGTTGCATTAGGCGTCATTTTGACCAGGGACGGCTGATAGACGCCGTTCCAGATCAGATACGTCAGACAGTGAAGAATATCCGGGCCGGCCACAAGAACGGACGCACCCTGACCACTCACGGTCCACCCTTTTTGGCGATCCATGGCAAACGTAAGGCCGGGAAGGTTAAGATTGCGCATCGGTTTGTGAAAGACGGAAATTTTATACGGTTTCTTTTCCAGACAGGCCGCAAGTTTGCGGCCGACAATGGTCATATCCTGGGGATTGACACTGCTGGCAACCCCTTTGTCGATCTTCGAGATCCTTTGATAGACATTAGCCAGCAGAGCGAAGACAAGCCTTCCGAATTCTATCTGATCCTGAAGCGGCCACTCACCAAAGGCGTTCAGATGATCAATGGCCGACCGCGGAATGGAATGACGTTCAAAAATATCACGCGACAGAATTTCCTTCATCGTCATTTTTAAATGCATCTTAAGTTCGTAGCGCAGGTAAAAACATTTCTTAATGAAATCAAGGTCGTTACTTCTCTTCGTCTGATTATGCATTAAGATGGCTTCCATGGTGAACATGCTGGGATCGATCAGATTAATATCTTTCTCCCGGTTTAAGATGAAACTGCGGAACTGGTGGCACAAAAGATCATGCTTGGGAGAAACAAGGAGCATCTCCAGAAGCAACATTTTAATAATGGACTTTAACGGGTTGGTCAGCGCCTTGTTGAACTGCCAGAGGGCGGCGCCGAAATATTCTTCGCTTTTCACGGAATCCAGAGGTCCCAGATCAAGGCAGTCGCCATCTCCGAAATCACCGCGTAAGTATTGTTCCAGAAAATCCACATAACGGACTGTTCCTTCCCTGTCAAAACAAAGCCACCAGAGAGGAATCTTTCCCGCGATCACAACAGCTGTTCTGTAGAATTCCTCCTTCAGGGTGTTTTTCTGGGTACTGCCCGCGCTTTCCCGATCAACGCTGCCGAAATTGGCTGTTCGAATGTCGTTGATGTCACAGATAAAGAAGTAAACGGGAATCCGGATATTGTTGTCCAGCCAACCTTTGATAAGATTGGTCTTCTGGATCAGTTGATCAAACCGGTTGCCGGGAAAATCTTTCCGGTCGACACAGATCCATGTGTCACAATCCGAGGCAGAAGTCTGACTGATGGTGCCGATGCTGCCGATGGTATAAATAGCCTGGATTGGCGCAGCGTTTGCCGGAGTTGATGTCAGAGATAATGGCCGGCCGGATTTCAGCGTTTTTCTGAAGTCCGCTTCCCGCTTGAGAACTTTACTGTCCGTGTGAATCCCGTAAACGACGATGGGCGTTTCCAGATCGGCTACATAACCCGGAACATCAGGATCATTCATACTCAGCATCCAGGGCAGCATATAGAGGATGACTTCGCTGTCTTTTGGCGC
>CAYULE010000491.1:0-1774 GCA_964445385.1 uncultured Smithella sp. | reverse complement strand
GGGATGGAATTTCTCTGCGACGGGCATACATTGAATCCACGGTTGTGCCAGGAGATCCGGCGCAGGCAGGTATGCCGGCGGATGAATCATGGAACGGGAGGAGGTGAAATGCAATGACAGAAAAAACTAGTTCGGGCGGCATGGGTTATGTGCCGGGGCTCATTTTTGGCCTGATTGTCGGCAGCGCTTTGTTTTGGCTGACAATCAAGATGCTGATCGCCCAGCGACCCTAATTTAAAAGGAGGAGTGAAGAGAAATGGCAGAAGATTTTTCACGGCGATCCTTTATCAAAGGCGCCAGCCTTGGGGTAGCGGCTGGTTACTTTGCCGCGGCGGGTCTTTCTTCCACGGCTTTGTACAAACAAGTCATGCCGGAGGAAAAACTTAACCAGACTGACATCGGCGAAGTCAAAGCGCTACGGATTAAGGTCGTTTCGGAAACCAGCTGGTATGAAAACAATGTGCTGCTAAATGATATCAAAGGAGCTGGCGGGCTTTTAGTTAACCAGTATCTGATTCCATGGACCGACAACGGTGTCGCGGCAGGATATAAAGGCAGCAACGCCGGTGGGTTCGCCACCTATATCGAGGCGGATCTGATGGATGGTAGCACCAAAAGGTTATTGCTGGACACTGGATGGAACCCAGCATGGATGGAAAAGCGGTTCGTTGAAGAAGGCGTAGCGGAAAAATTGGCTAAAAAGCAAATCGATTATTGGGTTATCAGCCATGAACATTTTGACCACTATTGGGGATTGGAAGCTACGTTGAAATTTAATCCCAATCAAGATGTATATGTGCCGAAAGGTTTTTACACCGAAGGTTTCGATCTGCTTAAAGGCAAAGCGTTCCCAAAAGCGCATGTTAAGAATGACTACCCCCACAAGGGAAAGGTTCATGTGATGGATTCGAGTAAGGTGAACAAACTCTTTCCTGGCGCGGCATTGATGACATTCGACCTGCCGATTATTTGCCGTGTGTTTGGTGAGCAGGCTTTTGTGTTTAATGTCAAAGATAAGGGAATCGTGTTGGTTACCGGTTGTTGCCATATGGGAATTATCACTTATATGGAAACTGTGCGCAAGAAAATCAAAGGCGGCGAAAAAGTTTATGCCGTACAAGGCGGGTTGCACATTTCTCCGTTTGAGGACTGGGATCCGCAATATGACGACCTGATTTTGGCGATTAACAAATATGGCGTTAAGAAGATCGGCGCTAATCATTGTACAGGGTTTATTGCCGTGGAAAAAATGATTGCGGCAAAACTTCCAGTTGTAACAGGAACAAAGAAAAACATGACAAAACGCGATATCTATCTCGGTAACGGCGATACTTTGACGATTTAAGGAAGGAGGCGACGAATTTGACAACCAAGACTTATGATGAAGCAGTGGCGGCTCCGGCGGAAGCCGAACATCATTACGAAGAACTGGATAGAATTTGGCTGGAAGAGCGCAATCTGAGCAACTCGTTTGCCCAACCGTTGCGCGGATTATTAGGCTTTTTCCTCTCGTTCGGTTTTTTTATGGCCCTCTGGTATGTGACGATGGATCCGCGCGGCATTTTGAAGTGGTATACGCCGATGTACGGTTATATGTACATTCGCTGGTTGCTCATCGTAGCGATCTGGCAGGCGTATATCTTTAATTTCTGGCCGTTTAAGCAAAAATGGATGGAGGAAACGCATCCGTTAGTCAAGGGGCCGATCATGATCGGCATAAACTGGGCGATTACCGGCGCGATTATCTGGATCGGCTTCTTCTGGTTGATTGGCA
>CAYULE010000490.1:0-1776 GCA_964445385.1 uncultured Smithella sp. | reverse complement strand
TGATGAAAGATGTCAGCGAGTCCCTTGCTGGCCGGGTGGGTATTGTCAATCTTCTTGGTTTATCCAACAGCGAAGTATCGGGTGTAGCGTCGGAAGTTTTTTCGACTGATCCCAAGCAACTGATGAGACGAATGGAGACCACCAAAAAGCAGGGGTTGAATGAAATATTTGAACGAATCTTTAAAGGATCGATGCCCCGTTTGTATGCCGAAGAAAATGTGGACTGGGAAACATACTATCGCTCCTTCGTTGATACCTATCTCCAGCGGGATATTCGAGATCTGACCCAGGTAGCCAATGAAATGTCGTTTTATCATTTTATGACCGTTGTTGCAGCAAGAACGGGTAAACCGGTTGTTTATGAAGAAATTGCCAGCGAGTCGGGAATTTCCGCTCCGACGGCAAAGAAATGGCTTTCCATTTTGGTTTCCTCTCATATCATTGCGCTGGTACAACCTTATCACAACAATGTTTTAAAGCGCGTTACAAAAATGCCCTTGCTCCATTTTCTTGACACCGGCCTTTGTGCCTATCTGCTTAAGTGGGGCAATCCTCAGGCCTTGGAAAAAGGACCGATGGCGGGGGCATTTTTTGAGAGCTATACATTCTCTGAAATTTACAAGAGCTTCTTGAATGCCGCCAAGGAGCCGCCGATCTACTATTATCGCGATAAAGATAAAAAAGAAATTGATTTGTTGATTCTGGAAAATGGAAAACTCTATCCCATCGAGATAAAAAAAGCGGCTTCGCCCGGGAAAATGGCAATTAAACATTTTGATGTTTTAAAGCCTGTAACTGAACCGGAAAAATTCGGTAGCCTGGCACAACTAAAAATTGAAGTGGGAACAGGCAGTGTGATCTGTATGGCAAATGATTTACTGCCAATCAACGAAAAGAATTGGTATGTTCCTGTCTGGCTGATTTAGAGTAGAAAACTGTGGAAGCATCAACGGATACCGTTATTTCTTGTTCAGGACTTAGTAATGATACATGAGCAGACATAAAAACATGAACGTTTAAGTGGACTTATTCTCGTGCAAAAGACGCTACCCCAAAAGACAAGCGCGCACAATCTTGTCCTTTGGGGCAGCATAATTTTGCTAAAAACAGATAAAAGGTGATTTTGGGAAGAAAGATTACTAGTCTTCTTCCTCGGCCCAATCGTCAAATCCCTTCATGACCTTATCATAGGTTTGTTGAGAGATTTCAGGAAGTTCACCGCCAAAGGATTTTTTGGCACTTTCAAAACCTTCTTTAAAAGCATTTCTCAGGGATTCGATCTTGCTTTTATCACCGCCGGAGAGGGCTTTGGCAAAATCAATAATCCGTTCGGATGTTTTGTTGACACCAAAATAGCCGTCTTCAGAAATCGCTTCCTGAGCTGCCGCCTGGGTTTCAGAATCGACGGTGATCTCGACATCTTTTCCCTCAGCCAGATCTTTGAGCACCTGACTGACTTTTTTGCCCTGTTTTTCAATCATGGCCTCAACCATTTTTTTGAACGACTCGGTATTACGGGAAAAATCCTGTTTGATCTCGTTTATCTTTTTACGGTCAACCGTGTAGGTTCCGATGTCTTCAGAAGTGGCAGTACCGAGTTCAATGGAGTCAAGTTTTTGTACGACTGGCTGAACTTTATCAGCCGCTTCGGGTTCAACTTTAACGTCAGCATTTTGAGTAACACCTTTGGTTTGAATCGCTTGATTCAAAGATTTGTTTGCATCAATTGCATTTGTATTCATAACAGCCTCCTTTTTTATAAAAATAGTAACAAGC
>CAYULE010000489.1:0-1789 GCA_964445385.1 uncultured Smithella sp. | reverse complement strand
AGTTAATGAAACAAGCAAATCCGGTGGTCATCCCCAGAAATCATCAGGTTGAAAAAGCTTTGCAAGCGGCTAATGAACAGGATGATTTCACGCCTCTGCAGCGGTTATTAGCAGTGTTGCAAGCACCATACGACTATCATTCGCTTAATCAGGAGTTTATGACCCCACCCGAACCATCGAATCATCCCTATAAGACCTATTGCGGGACATGATTTTTAAATAAGGCATTATTTCAAAACAAAGATGGAAACGATGGGGATGACGAACAAAATGTCCCCGTGGGATAAAATGACTTTTATGCTCAAAACCAAGCAAACGTTGAGGATAGAAGTCATTTTTTAATTGACGGGAAACAGTTTTTTTTGTATAGGTGAAAGAGTTGATTGTTTTCCAGAACACAAATTGTTAAAAATTAGAAAAGGTACTTGACATAGTTAGCAAGAAAATGTAAAATTTCCTTACCGACCGCAGGTCGATAATTTTTTACCTGCATATCGACCTGTGGTCGGTAAGTCGATAACAATTTGAAAGGTTGAATATGAAACTATTGCTGAATCTTGTCCGCAAGGACTTTAAAAGAAACCGGGTTATCACAACTGCCCTGGCCGTATTTCTGATTCTTTCAGCTATTTTTATGGCCGGTGGATTAAGGGTTACCGGGATTATGCTGTCGTCGTTAAATGGTTTGAATAAGATGGCCGTGCCGCCAGAATATGTGCAGATGCACAAGGGCGACTATGATGAACAGGCAGTTGCAGACTTTGTCGCCCAGCAAGATTATCTGGAGGATGCACTGGTAGTCAGGATGCTGGATGTGAATAACGCCCAGATTATCTGCAATGGCGAATCGTTGGAAAAGTGCCTGATGGACAATGGCTTTGGGGGAACTCAAATGCAAATGGAAAGAGAATGTGGTAATATTCTTGATATTTGTCTTTTCCTCCTTCCTGATTCTGGTTCCCATGAATATGAACAACACCATTAATAACCCGGTCTTTCTAACCTATATGGGCATTGGCAAAAGCGATGTGCGCATTGACATACAATACAGCAACAATTTAGAGCAACAAAAAGAGGAGGCGATAGCTTATTTGGAAAATGACCCAGATATTGAACGCTATACAGTCTACCAGAATGGTTATGTACAGTCCCAAAATGTCGAGGGTGAATGGGAATATGTACGGGTGCAGAACGGCGATAATGGGGTTTTTCCATTAGAATACCTGGAAGGGAAGGCCCCCACAGAAAAAAATGATCTGGCCCTCTCATATCTGAATGCGGTTGATCTGGGTAAAAAAGTCGGCGACGCGATAACAATAATTTATCAGGGGAAAGAGCACGTCTATAACGTTTGTGGTATTTATCAAGACATTACCTATGGCGGAAAAACCGCCAAAGCCGCCATCGACTTTGATCGTAAGGATATTGAAGGATATATGATCTATCTGGATCTTCGGGAGGGCATTGATATTGATAATCACGTTACAAAAATGCGAACGGTGTTACCTAACAGTAAGATTACCCCATGCGATGCGTTTGTTTTCCAGACCCTCAGCAGCGTTATTGCAAATATGAACCAGGTACAAGGGGTTGCGGCGGTGATTTCCTTAATGCTGACTATTTTGATTACGGTTATGTTTCTTCAGCTGATGATGGCCAGAGAACACAGCGCCATTGCCCTTAAAAAAGCGATCGGGTTTTCCACCCGGGATATTCAAATCCAGTTGGGAATCCGGCTTCTGGTAATTCAGGTGCTTGCGATTATCGCCGGAACGCTGTTGGCCAATAC
>CAYULE010000488.1:0-1804 GCA_964445385.1 uncultured Smithella sp. | reverse complement strand
ACTAAAAATCAATGACAACCGTTTGAAAGTCAACATCGCAGGCCTTTATTGAGCACTATAAACCTGGTTGATCTGTCCATTTTTGTGAGAGTTATTGTGCAGACTTGAGGACAAACGTATCAATATCCTGCATCACCTCCGCGCTATGCATATATTTGTTTGACGGGCAGGCGATAACGGTTACCTTGGGCAGCCTGTCCGCCATGAGTCGGATATTTTCGGATGAATGAAACGTATCCGTGGGAGCGTAAGCCAAGGCGACAGGTATCGTCACACTACTCAAATGGGGCCAGACTTCGTAGTGACCTAAAATGGTGGATCTGGCTGAAAGCTTAATCCTCTGCGGATGGGCTACAAGCAGCGTTTCGTTATAACGCATCATCTGTTCAGGTTCTTTTTTAACATCGACCAGGAAAGTCCTCATGTACCAGAGGACAAAATACTTGATTCCATGATACAGAAAAGCGGGAAGAAATAGCATCCAATGTAAGTACCATGGTGCCTTGAAATCACTGTTGGGTCCAATCAAGAACGCTGTTCCCGCGGTCAGCCTACCCCCTTTTAAGGCCTCCAGCAGGGCGGTCGCACCGAGAGAACTACCGACGACAGTTGTGGTGGTCCCGGCGATTCCCAGTTGTTGACAAACGCTGATCAGGTCTTCAGCTATCTGTTTAATGCTGAAATTATCCGGTTTCAGTTTCCTTTTCTCAATGAGTGCTGATCTCTTTTCCCGTGTTTCAATATAATAAACCGGCCTTCTGGAAGCCATCACCTTCAATAAGGGCGTCCATCCGTATACGGCTGACACCCATCCCGCCACAAAAACGATGGGAGCTTCACTCACGGGTTTTTTCGGTCGCCAATTCATGACCCGAAGGTGGACACCGCTCTGCACGCAAACCGACAACATGGTAAAAACTGAATCCGGGGATACCACCGGATTCATGATAGAGTCTTTCATATTAATCTCCTTTTGGCGAAGATGATTGTCGTTATTACATATTGAAAGGTTGGTTGTCTATTGAAAATCCTGAACACTAACTTACGGGAAACATGCACCAACCGGATGAATGACCATTAAAGAATCGAAGGTGAGATTTACAGTAGAAATTTTCCTTTTTGATTTTTGAAAGAGTTGGTGTATTTAATGATCAGGCTGAACATTTGAAAGACAGGAGCGCTCAGGATCTATGGATGAAAAAATAGAAAAAGCTGCGGATATGATCAGGAAAGCGAAAAATGTTGTTGTCTTCACCGGCGCGGGTATCAGCACGGAATCCGGCATTCCGGATTTCCGCGGTCCCGGCGGACTCTGGACAAAATATGATCCGGATGATTTCACGATCGATAAATTCCTGGGCTCCCACGCGACGCGGAAAAAAATGTGGCAGCGTTTGCGTGAAGGCGGCTTGATGGAAGACGCCCTGCCCAACGCGGCGCATTATGCCCTTGTTGAACTGGAAAAGATGAACAAGCTCAGCGCGCTGGTTACGCAGAATATCGATAACCTTCATCAAAAAGCGGGCAGCAATCCGGATCTGATTCGTGAGCTGCATGGCAATATGCAAAGACTGGTTTGCCTGAATTGCGGCGAGCTTTACCCCATTGCCCTTGTCAAAGAACATTATGCCGATTCCGAAACGGTTCCGACGTGCGAATACTGCCGGGGGATTCTCAAACCCGACGTCATTTTCTTTGGTGAAGCCCTGCCTCAAAAGACGCTGGCTCAAGCCATGCAAGAGGCGGAGGAATGCGATCTGATGATCGTGATCGGGTCTTCGCTGGTGGTTTATCCTGCGGCCTA
>CAYULE010000487.1:0-1809 GCA_964445385.1 uncultured Smithella sp. | reverse complement strand
GCCAGCTTACGCTTCCTGGCGTCTTTCGCGGAAAGCCAACTCTGTACTTCGCTGAATAACGACCACTCGTCGCAGCGCAGATAGGCATCCAGATTCTTTATCGGACTTTCCGGACACATGAGTCTGAGCGTGTCCGCGAAAATTTCCTGCAAATGTAAATCGAGCGCGCGTGTCGTCCGGTGGAAATACACATTGCTGTATAAATTAAGCCGCGCATTGAGAAAGCGCCGGAGCGCCGAAATGCCGGACTGATGCAGAGCCAGGCCATCTTTGGTAAAAAAAGTGTAGTAACGCAGGCGCGGCATGTCGACCATGTCCAGGGAAAAGCCGGTCATATAGGCATCGCGCTGAACGTAGTCGAGATTATCGACCGTGTAAATGCCGGAAAACAGCTGCCGCAGCCAGTTGAGCCAGCGCGGTTGCTTAATCTCCTGTTGCGGATCGGGCATCTTAATAAGATAAGCCACTTGCTGCGGGTCTAACTTCTCTCCCCGGGCAAAGGACCCTGAAGGGCTGCGCGAAATGCGCGCAATCACAGCGCCCAGTCTTTTGATAATGATCTGCCGGCCGACATCCTCGTGGGTCAGTCCCCAGGCGCTAAGATAATGTTCATCAAAAAAATGGCCGAAAGGGCCGTGGCCGACATCGTGGAGCAGTCCCGCCAGCCTCAGCAGTTCTTCCACATAATTCATCGACGGCGTGTCTTTACAGACCTCCTTGAGACTGGGATACAGGTAGCGGGCAAATTCTCCCGCGACATGCATGGTTCCCAGTGAATGCTGAAAACGGGTATGTTCCGCCGCCGGATAAACCCAGCGGGCGCTTTGCAGTTGATAAATACGCCGCAATCTCTGCAACCAGGGAGAATCAATGATGTCCTTTTCCGTCTTTTCCGCGAGGCCGAATTCCTGCGGTACTGTAAAAAAAGCATAGGAGTGAATCGGATCGGCAATGAGCGCCATCCCGTCATAGACATTAGAGGGTAAATCATTCTTTTTCATGTCAATTTATTTACAATATTATGCATAAAATATCAATTTTAATGATGAAAGGGTCTTTCCAAGATACCACGAGTTACAGCACATGACAAACGCATTGACAGATTTCTTCAATATGGTAACAAACTATGGCATTTTATTTTGAACCTTTTCCTTTGGAGCAAGTTCATATGAAAACTTTTTTCTCCCCCGCAGCCATTGCCGTCATCGGGGCCAGTCCCCGTGAAGGGAATCTGGGTGGTCAGATCGTCGCCAATCTGCGTTATGGTTACACAGGCCGCATTTATCCCGTTAACCCCAATTATGCGGAAATCCAGGCCCTGCCCTGTTATCCGACGGTGGAAGAAATCCCCGATCCGGTTGATCTCGCGATCATGATCGTTCCGGCCCCTGCCGTACCCGAGGCGCTCAAGTGCTGTGGACGCAAAGGCATCACGCGTGTCATCATCGAAAGCGCCGGGTTCGCCGAAACAGGCAAGGAAGGACGCCTTCTTCAGGAACGTTGTCTAACCGTCGCCCGTGCTGCGGGCATTCGCCTCTGGGGACCTAACTGCATGGGTATGGTGGATATCCCGAAAAAATTCTTTTTTACCTTTATGCACCCTAATATATACAAAGACGGTTTGATTAACGGACGCATTTCCATGGTGGTGCAAAGCGGCATGCTTTCCGCCGGATTTCTGGCCGACCTGATGAGCGAACGCGCCATTGGTGTAGGCAAGGCCTGCTCCATCGGCAACAAGATGGACATCGATGAATGCGATGTTCTGGAATACCTGCTCGAAGACGAGGAAACGGATGCTGTCGCCCT
>CAYULE010000486.1:0-1814 GCA_964445385.1 uncultured Smithella sp. | reverse complement strand
GGCTGTCGTTGCCCAGATGATCCCGATTAATCAGATCGGCGGCAATTTCCGCCATGGCTTCCGCCGAATCGATCAGCCGGACCTGCGGCCCTACGATATCCTGAAAAAGAGGTTTGAGCAGCGGGTAGTGTGTGCATCCCAGCACCAGCGTATCGATGTGTTCGGCCATCACCGGCTTTAAGTATTCCTCGGCAACAAGTCTTGTGGCCTGGTGATCAAACCAGCCTTCTTCCACCAGCGGAACAAACAGGGGACAGGCCTGTGAATAAACCTTTGCGTCGCGATCCAGCAGGTGAATAGCGCGGGCGTAGGCGTTCGAGTTAATCGTGGCCGGCGTGCCGATCACGCCGATGGCCTTGCTGCGCGTTTCGGATACGGCGATTTTTGCGCTTGCCTCAATGACTTCCAGCACCGGGACGGGTGAAAGGTCCCGGATGGCTTGATAGGCTACTGCCGCCATCGTGTTGCAGGCGACGATGAGGAGCTTCACGTCCTTCTTCAGCAAAAATTCTGTAATCTGCATCGCGTAACGGTTGATGGTTTCCACGGATTTAATGCCATAAGGCACACGCGCGGTATCGCCGAAGTAAATGATATTTTCAAAAGGCAGGCGTTCCATGAGCGCGCGTACGACCGTGAGCCCGCCGATGCCGGAATCGAAAACGCCGATTGCCCGATTTTTTTTGATGTCCATATTTTTTTCTCTCATATCCGCAGCATAAAGTCATCGACTTTTTTTTGTTGTTCGGTTACAAACAACCCATCGGCAACCCTGAAAAGCCGAGCAGAAAAGTGGCGCTTTTTTAGCATAACTTTGGGAAACATGCCAAGAGTTCTTCAGGGCGAATCATTTTTCGCCAATATGGGAAAGGAGAAGGAACAAGTCCATGCGCCGTTCGGACAAAGAAATAAAAGACCCCGAGGAAATTGAAGCTATTTTGCAGGCCGCGCCGGTGTGCCGGGTCGCCATGACTACAGATAATCACCCCTATATTGTGCCGGTCAATTTTGCGGTGAGCGGCGGCCATCTCTATTTCCACTGTGCAACCTCAGGAAAGAAAATCGACATACTGCGGAAAAATAATGCCGTGTGTTTTGAAGTGGATCTTCCCGGCGATCTGGTCACGGGCGAAGCTGCCTGTTCGTGGGGTATGAAATACAAAAGTGTAATCGGTTTCGGTCAGGCTTATTTTATCGAAGGCGCCGATGAAAAGATCAAGGCGCTTAACATTCTGATGAATAAATATTCAGGGCGAGGTTCTTACGCTTTTGCCAATGATGCACTGGACAAAGTTCTGGTGATTGGTGTAAGAATACAAACAATGTCCGGGAAGAAGGCAATCTGATATAAACGTTCCATCAATTTTCTTAACATTCATAGCATCTACCATGAAGGAGGATAGCCATGATTCAAAACAAGATTGTGATTCGTTATTCAGATGGCGGCTTAAAGAAAGGTATTACTAACGACTTTTTCCCCAATAAAGAGATCTTTCATCTTATGCCCGCAGCAGCGACGCCAGGTGATAAACCACTGGAAGTACACATCAATGATTTAAAAGCCGTTTTTTTCGTCAAGGAATTTGGCGGTATTCCCGGTTATCAGGACAAGAAAGAATTTGAGCCGGGAAAACTCGTCGTCGGCCGTAAGATCAAGGTGCTTTTTAAAGACGGTGAGGTGATCGTCGGTACCACCAACGGCTACCAGCCGGACCGGCTGGGTTTTTTCGTGGTTCCGGCAGACGCCAAATCCAATGTCGAACGCTGTTTTGTGATAACGAAGGCGACCCGCGAAGTGAAGTTGATGTAACGAC
>CAYULE010000485.1:0-1816 GCA_964445385.1 uncultured Smithella sp. | reverse complement strand
CCTGAGAAGTAAGCCCCTTTTTTTAAAGTCACAATGAATGGCTATGTGCATGAAAATGATTTTCGAGCACAGACGCTTGAGCATTTCCTAAAAGAGTTTCCAACGCGTACATAAACCACTGAAAAACACCTTTGAAAAAGGCAAAATGGGCCTTGGCCCATCTCTTGACGTTGCAGGCAATCAGTTTGCAGGACACGGCAAAGAGGACTTTAACCACCCTGCGGACACGGAGCGTCCCGATTCCATAAGATCGCTTCAACTCAGAATTGGTGGCCTCGATTCCCGCTCGGATTTTATAACGCTCTTTCCATTGCGACGTTTGTTGATCGGCATACATCTGATCTCTTAACCGCAGCTCAGCGGTGATCTCCAACCGGAAATCGCCGACCGTGTCTCGCGTCGCGCAGCCGCGTTCACGATGGTTGGGCGCACGCACCGGGCATTTCTCCAACATAGAGCATGAGCGGCAGGTATTGCCGTCGAAGATGGCATGAAGCGAACGGCCGGTTGTATTATGTGCGCTGAGAACGCGGTGATCTGTGGGGCTGTGCCCCATCGGACAGCATGTGACACTGCCACTTGAGTCAAATTGGAATCGATCTCTACCGACGACATCGTCTGCCAGAGGACCGCGGTTGACCGGTGTCATAAATTCGATTTGTTGTTCGGTAATTTTCAAGGCGGAAGGAACAGAAGGATAACCGCCATCGGCAAAAAGCGTTTTCGGTTTCATCCCTGCTTCGCTGAGACGTTCGATGACGGGAAGGGCTTTGCCGATATCCGACCGGCCCGCACCATGGACTTCATAGTCGGTAATGATTTCCGGTTTATCGGGATTATTGCAAGTCTCGGCAATGTGAAGGCTGTATCCTGCGCCTTTGTGCCCATAAGATACATCCGGATCATAGGGAGATTGGAGAGTTATTCCTTCCGTCTTCTTTTTGACCGTGATCTTGTAGTTCGTTTTTAAATCGACTTCTTCGTTTAGCTCCTTCGCATATTCGCACTGTTCAGAAAACAGGCGCGTAAGCAACTGGTAAGGCTCGGTGCTTTTGACAATCTCATCTTTCTCAAAGATGGCAATCAGAGCATAGACATACTGGGCCAGTTCTTCCAGTTTCACTTTCTGATCCGCCGGGCCAAGGCCGAACCAGCCTTCGGATTCGGTGGTATGCCATTTTTTAATGTCTTCAGAAACGATCGAATACTGATCCCCGTTGAGGCTCTTCAGGAATACGTCGAGGGTATCGGAAAACAGCGCCATTCTACCGCGTATACGGATATTGGAGATGATGTGT
Organism: uncultured Smithella sp.; assembly: GCA_964445385.1. Classification (GTDB taxonomy): domain Bacteria; phylum Desulfobacterota; class Syntrophia; order Syntrophales; family Smithellaceae; genus UBA8904. Next base: position 518 of record CAYULE010000485.1, on the reverse strand, counting down.
GTTGAATCGAGCCGCTGATCCTTTGTGGAGACTTCCAGCTTTCTCAGCGCTGAATCCCTGATGGTGTCGAAGACATTCCGCACAAGCTTCATCTCGGGGTCTTTGGCGGCCAGGCGGCGGCGAAACTCAACCAGGGAACGGCGGGAAAGATAATCGTCGTCTTCGTTGATATCCAGCGCATATCGCCAGCGGATATCGAAACTGAATTCGTCCAGGGCTTCTTGATCGCTCATGTTGTTTGATTCTTGCAACAAGCACAGACCCAGCAGGCGGGCGATGCTGAAATTGGGACGGCCCGTCTTGCCATAAAGAAATGCGTATTGATCTTCTTGCCGAAATAGAATGGGAAGAATTTCAACTTTGAAAAAGTGCGCCCAGGATGATTTTAAACGTTTACATAGACTGTCGGATATTTGCGTGTCTATACTGAACAGCGTCTGTTGTGGGTTCGTTCGTTTATACATGCTCACTTTTATATCACCGACGCTGCTATGGCAAGAGTTACTTCTCAGGAATCA
>CAYULE010000484.1:0-1816 GCA_964445385.1 uncultured Smithella sp. | reverse complement strand
TACAAACCGAGGCCTTTTTTAATTTTTTCCAGCATGGCTTTTTCGGCATCATTATAAACCCCGTCCACCAGAAAGAGCCTGCGGGCCATGCTGAAGGCTTCCATGCGATCGTCCTTATTCTTGATTAAAACGGATAGCGCTTTAATCGCCAGGTCCTCGTTGGCCTGAAGGATTGCCGCCTGTTCCTTCATGATTTTTTTATATTGTAACGGACGCAATTTGCTTAAAACTTTATGGGTGACGACCATCTCCGTCGCCAAATCATAATGGATTCTTTTGACTTCTCCACCGCCTTTGGCCACAGCCATAAAAATACGGATGAGCCCCTCGGCCACGCCTCCCTGCTCCATGGCCTGAAGCCGTTTGTCGTAATCTCGATGCTCATGCTCCGGAATCTCCGGACGTTGTTCTTCTTCCGTGGGCGGAAAGAGACGCCTCAACCAATCACTGCTGTAAATCTGCTGAAATAAGCGTTCCTGGCCCAGATCACGGTAATCGCGGTAAATGTCGAGCACGCTCTCGATGTAGGCGGCAAAATCTTTCTCCATCGCCACGAAGGGGTTGTCCGCGGCCGCGGGCTTTCGATTCTGGCGCGTAATCGACGCGATGTTTTTCAGGGGTCGCATCAGGGGATTGATATCGGCAAAGAGATAGCGCTGCACGCGGAGCGGATGCAGGTAACGGATGATCTCCGCGGAGAGTTCCGTGCTCCAGAGCTTCGTCCACGGACGTATCAACAATTGATACAGGTTGTCGTTGGCTTCGGACACTTTGGCTACCACGCTGAAATCCGTTTCATCCGCCGTTCCGTCATCATACGCGGCAATATCGTCAAAGGTGCGTGGTTCAAAGCGCGTGGTGAATTTCCCGCTTTTGACGTCGCCGTCGATCACCATTTCATAAAAACCGGGCGGCATGAAATCGATCATGTCAAAGTTGCTGATAATCTGTTTGTGTTCTTTCTTGGCGACGGACCCTGCGACAAAGATTCCCAGGTGGCCGATGTCCTTGTGAACGATGTATATAATGACCTGCCCGTGCCTTTTGATGTCTTCCACGGAATCGTAAACGCGGGGAATCCAGTTGAGCGCCTGCTGGGCCGGCGTGATATTGTCGCCCATCGACGCGAATACCAGAATCGGGCTTGCAATATTTTTCAAGCTGAGCTTCTGTCCTTCGCGCAGTTCGAGTTCCCCCCGCTCCAGTTTGTTGCCGACAAAAAGGTTGCGGACAATGTAGTGGATTTCGTCGGTGTTCATCATGAAGAAACCGCCCCACCATTTTTCAAAGTTAAGATAGCGGTCTTCTTCCGTGTCCAGCTGCGAATAAACGTTATACTGCTTGGTCCAGAAGGTATTGGCCGGATTGAGCAGTTCCATGTTCAGCACCAGGTTGGCGCCGTCAAAAACGCCGTTGCCCATATCACTTAAAATGGAATTGACCCACACCCCGCCCAGAAGTCCTCCTTTATAGCGCATGGGATTAACACCCGCGACGCCGCTCCAGTAGGACATCGGCGCCCCGTTGAGCACCAGTGGCCCCGCGATATCGGGCCGGTCGGCGCAAGCCAGGGCCGCCGCCCAGCCCGCCTGGCAGTTCCCCATGACAGCCGGCGCGTCGGCGTAGGGATTGAGTTCAACAACCTTCTCGATAAACTTTTCGATGGCGGTGATGACATCCGGCAGCGTCTGACCGGGAATAGGATCTGTGTAAAACAGGATAAAATATACCGGATGCCCGTATTCCAGCGCCATGCCGATTTCCGAATCACGCTTGGAACCGCCGATGCCGGGACCGTGGCCGGCGCGGGGATCAA
>CAYULE010000483.1:0-1816 GCA_964445385.1 uncultured Smithella sp. | reverse complement strand
GGCAGTTTTTTAAACAAAGCGAGCATGGAAAAATTTTCTTTGAGGACCAGGGCGTCCAGACCGGTCAAACCATTCGCCAGCGCGGCATCCACAACTTTCTGCTGAAGCCTGACGGCGATCCCTTTCCCCTGCCAGTCTTTGGCGACGGAGTAGGCCACTTCGCCGGCGCCGCTTCCTTCCAGAAAATAACCGCCGATGCCGATGATCCTGCCGTACCCCTCTTCTCCCAGGTAGGCGACAATGGAACAGTTCCGGGTATAATCGACAATGAACATGTCTTTGACCTCATCCCAGTAGAAGTGATGCTTTCGTCCAAAAAATCGCTTGGCGACATCCCGCTCTTCCATTTCGTAAAAATGGTCTTGAATGAGGCGGTCGTCAACCGTTTTAACCGGTCGCAACGTGACCTTCTGACCGGCAATGGTCAGCACTTCCTCCAGCCAGGCCGGATAAACACCAAACTGGGATTCGTACAGCTTGCGTTCCTCACCGATTAAACCCTCGCGCCGCGCCTGTTCAAAAAGTTTCTCACGAAAATCAGGATGGGCAACACTGATCATGGCCATGGCGCGTTCCTGGACATTTTTGCCAAACAGGTTGACGGCGCCGTATTCCGTCACGACGTAAGTGACATCGGCCGCCGGTATCGCCACGGTCCCCGCGGCCTGTTCCAGGACGATGTTGCTTGAAAGTCCGTCGTCGCTGACCGACTGAACAACGACAATGGATTTGCCGCCCGGCGCCATTGCCGCTCCCCGGCTGAAATCCACCAGTCCGGCCACATCGGCAAAATGGTTTTGCGCAATACCGTCCGCCGCCACCTGACCCTTGAGATCAATCGAGGTTACGCGATTGATGGCCGTCATCTTGTTGTGACGGGCAATCATCACTGGATTGCTCACATAGTCGCATGGCCGGAATTCTATGGCGGGGTTGCCGTTCAGGTAATGATAAAGAGCCTCCGAACCGATAGCGCCCGAGGCAACCATCTTGCCTTCGTTAAATCCCTTTTTCCGGTTCGTGATCACGCCGCGCCCCGCCAGGTCCTGCATCACATCGAGAATCATCAGGGAATGAATGCCGAGATCGCTTTTATTTCCCAGCGCGGCAAAAATCATTTCCGTTGTAAAACCGGGACTGACGTGGAGGGTCGATCCGTCTTCAATCAGGCTCGACAGCAGTTTGGCCACTTGCTCCGCCCCTTTGATTTCCGGTGTGGGATAAACAGTCAGAAGATCTTCCTGATGCTCGACAATGAAATCCACCTCGTCCACATGGATCATGCCGTAACCCGGAATCACCGGCATACTGGGATTGACCTGGACAATGACGACATCGGCCGCGTGGGCGGCAGCCAGCGTAATGTCCACGGAAACGCCCAGATTGAGCCAGCCGAACGCGTCGGGAGGCGCGGTCTGAATCAGGGCGTAATGAATGGGGATGTGACGTTTTTGAAACAAGGCGGGCACGGTATAAAGATTCATGGGGGTGAGAAACCGCCGGGATGCCGTGAGCCCCGTGATCATGCCTGATCCCTGATAGATGGAGCGCACATGGTAGCAGCGTCCCTTCGTCTCTTCCGCGACCAGCCCCATGAGCGAGCCTTCCAGATTGAGGAAGCGGACAACTTCCACATCGGAGAAATGATCCGTGTGGTTAATGAGCGCGTTCACAAGATGCTGCGGCTCACCGCAGTAAGAACCGATAAAAACTCTCTTGCCGCGGGAGATGGAACTGATCGCCTGCGCGGCGGAAACAACTTTGTCTTTGTATTCCTTTGTCACACTTTACCTCCTGAAATGAAGTAGTATCCGTT
>CAYULE010000482.1:0-1830 GCA_964445385.1 uncultured Smithella sp. | reverse complement strand
CATTAAACGCTAACCAATTATCGTAGGGCGCAACGTGTAACCTTTAGGTTATCCCCGATTGCGCCGTCTCAACGTGTCATTACCACCGTTGGCTCAAGTCTTTTTGACTTGAGCCGTTTTTATATCCTGTTCCAGAATAGTCTAATCAAAAAGAATCAACCACACAGAGGGGTTTTTGTTGCAAAGTCTTTCCAAAGTTGTAAAATAACAAACAAATTAAAAAGTCTGAAAGGATCAGAAAGATTATATTTCAGGACGTTACCATCATTATTACTAATCATTTCAGAGTTGATGATCTTTACATTCAGAGAGGTAAACCCGGGCAATGAAGAAAAAAGTAATCGAACGATATAAGATGGCAACCGCTGTTGCACTGGTTCTGTTTCTCTTTTCCGCCTGTTCGTCATCAAACGACGGCGATGTCCAGTGGCGTATCGCCGCCGTCGAAAAAAATCTTATTCCGGCGGTCGTCAACGCGGGAAGCGTGCCTGCGGGCATGACCATGGCCGACCGCATGCAGCACTTTCAGGTGCCGGGCGTCAGCATCGCGATTATCAATAATGGAAAGGTCGAGTGGGCCAGAGGATACGGCGTCACCGAAGCCGGCGGAACACAGGCTGTCACACAGGATACCGTATTCCAGGCATGCTCCGTGAGCAAACCCATTTCGGTCACAGGCATCATGCTGCTTGCGCAATCGGGAGTCATCGACATCACCAGAAACGTGAACGACTATCTCACCTCCTGGCACCTCCCGGACAATGATCTGACCACCAATCAAAAAGCAACAATTCAGCGCCTCATGTCTCACACCGGCGGGACCAATGTTTCGGGTTTTGGAGGGTATGACGCAGGGAGCGATATACCAATGCTGCTTCAGGTTCTCAACGGTGTATCACCGGCAAACACGGAACCGGTTCGCGTCATCTACGAGCCGGGAACGCGGTATAGCTACTCGGGCGGCGGCATGGAGGTTCTGCAGCAGATGACGGAAGATGTGACGGGAATGCCGTTTCGCAGCTACATGAAGAAAAACGTCTTTAGTCCACTGGGCATGAATGCCAGTGACTTTGTGCAGCCGATGGCCGGTCCATGGACGGCACGCGCTGCCCGAGGTCATAATATGGATGGCGTCATGATACCCGGCGGCTGGAAAATATATCCGGAACTGATTGCCGCCGGCCTGTGGACCACACCCACCGATCTGAGCACACTGTTTCTGGAGGTGCAAAAGGCAGCCGTTCTTGGCGGGGGAGCGCTGCTCACGCAGGAGACAGCCAATCGCATTCTGACCCCGCAGCCGAATACAAATTCCGCGATGGGGCTTGGATTTTCCCTGCTCAACGGCAAGGGCGGTTTGATATTCAACCACAGCGGATCGGTTTTCGGATACAAGTCTTACGTGACGGTATATCGCGACCGGGGTCAGGGGATTGCTGTCATGACGAACGGTGACAACGGCTACGCGCTGATGATGGAAATCGTGCGCTCCGTCGCCAGAGTTTATGGCTGGCCCGATAACGGTATATTCACTGCCCCGCTTGTAGCGGTGCCGTTGCCGATCCTGCAATCGTATGTCGGAAATTACGCGGGCGCACTTGAAGGCCACCCGCTGATGCTTGAGATTTCTCTTGCAGGGAGTTCCCTGATGATCAAAAGCGCCGTGCAGGGAACGGGCACGCGTTCTGATTTGTATCCAACAGCCATCGATACGTTTCTTTTGAAAGACGACACGAATATAACCGGGAGGCTGGCGTTTACAAAGGACGGTTCCGGCATCGTGACAGGTTTGACGATCACCCTGCAGACAGGCGGCACAGTCACAGCAAC
>CAYULE010000481.1:0-1834 GCA_964445385.1 uncultured Smithella sp. | reverse complement strand
TTCAGTCCTCAGTCCTCAACTATACTGAATATGAATATAACGGCAAAATTGTCAGCGTCATTCTGTCTGACCCGCGGGTTTTTAATTTTACAGTTGCCTTTGCCAATCCGCCAAAATCAGTCAGTCAGTTTCACCAGGACAACCCCTATGCTTTATTAACCCTGAATGGCGGTTACTGGGATTATCATTATTTGCCAACAGACCTTTGTGTTGTGGAAGGAAAAGTCATCAAGGAAGTCAATACAAAAAACAGTCACTTTGGCCTGTTTGCCGTCCGTCGCAATGGTGAGCTGATCATCAGCGATCTTAAACACAGGAGGTTGAAGAAGAGCGATGTCAATGATTTCCTCTATGCCCTGAAAAGCGGCCCGCATTTAGTCCGAAAAGGCATGCCGGTACAATTTAAATCCGATAGCAGTCATGCCAGAACGGTTGTCGGCAAAGACATCCGGAACAACGTTCTATTCGTAATCACGAAGTCAGGAACGATGACCTATTCCGAGATGATCAGCTTTCTGATGAATTCCGGACTTGATGTTACTAATGCCTTCAATCTTGACGGAGGATCTTCAACCGGCTTTGCCCTGGGCAGGGGAACAGACCGTGTGCTCAGGGACACATCGAACATTGCCAATGTCATTCAGGCGGCAAGGAGAAGTCCACGATAAATATCGATGTTAAATCAACTTGTCTTGCGACCTTCGTGGCCGCGATTTTTGCGCGGCTCGGGACACATATTTGTAAGTTGCTTTCTTATGGCCTTTTGGGTATAAACGCACCGTCTGCATTATGGACGACAGATAGAGACATTCAGAAAATACACATTATTATTTAAAGACTTATTTAGGATTAATCATGGCGGATAGAATTGAAGTTGGGTTTAAAGAAGGCATTCGCGACGCTTTGGGTGAAAAGACCAGGAAGCGCATTATCGATAACCTTGGATTGGCCGTCGCAAAGGTTGCCACCATTGAAGTCTATACGATCGACAGCGAGTTGAGTCCGGCCGAATTGCGGGAAGCCGCCGCCGGTCCCCTTTCCGATCCGGTCATTCAGGAATATTCCATCAACCGTCCTCTGGCGAAAAATTTTGATTGGCTCATCGAAGTCGGCTTTCGTCCGGGTGTAACCGACAACGTCGGCAAAACCGCCCGCGAAGCGATCACGCTTTTGCTTGGTGAAAATATTGGCGAACAGAAAATCACCGTTTACACCTCCCGCCAATACCTGATCAGCGGCAAAATATCACAAAGCGACGCGGAAAAAATCGCCGCGGGTCTTTTGGCTAACGATCTGATCGAACGCCATCTGGTCATCGCTGCCGGCAATTTTGATTTTAAACAGGGTCTGCCCGCTTTTATTCCGCAGGTGATGGGCAAAGATAAACCGCAGGTAGCCCTAATCAATCTCGCGGAAGTTGACGCCCCGGGTCTTTTGAAAATCAGCCAGGAAAAGTTGCTGGCCCTGAACCTGGAAGAGATGCAGAAGATTCAGGCTTATTACCAGAATCCCGCCGTGATCAAAGCCCGCAGGAAATTCGGGCTGGATGAAAACACAACCGATGTAGAACTGGAATGCCTGGGACAAACCTGGTCAGAACACTGCAAACATAAAATATTCAACAGCAAAATTGATTACACCGACGGGCGAAACAAATTGAAAATTGATTCGCTTTTCAAAAAATATATCAAAGGCTCGACGGCCAAGATCCGCAAGGCCAAAGGCAAGAAGGATTTCTGTCTTTCCGTTTTTGTGGATAACGCGGGCATTATCAAGTTTAATGACGATCACAATCTGGTTTTTAAAGTGGAGACGCACAATTCACCTTCCGCGC
>CAYULE010000480.1:0-1864 GCA_964445385.1 uncultured Smithella sp. | reverse complement strand
GGGAAATGGCGCGGGCCGATTCTAAACAATTTGCCGACATTCTGCGAAACTGGATAAAATAAATCAACCACCTCGCAGCAAGCTACGGAGAATTAACGCTCGTTCCGCAGCAGCGGGAATTAAGCAAGATATGATTTTTATTAATTGAGGCAAAAATGACAGGTGAAGAAAAAGCGGCAATCCTGCTCTTATCGTTAGATGAAGATCTGGCGGCCAGTGTGATGAAGAATCTCAGGCCGGCGGAAATTCGCAGGTTGGGCAAGCAAATGAGCAGGGTATCCAACATTCCCGCGGAAACCATCAACACGGTAGCTAAAGAATTTTGCACCATGGCCAAGGAATTAGGTGGAATGATCACGGTCCGCGACGGTGCGCCAAAAAATCTAATGGTCAAAGCATTGGGTGAAAAAGACGCTGCAACGATTATTGGTGAGGTGGACAGCGCGGGTTTTGACAATCCGATTATTGATAAGCTTCATGATATTGATCCGAAGGTCATGGCGGAATTTACACGCACGGAACATCCCCAGACCATTGCCTTGATTATGGTGCATTTGAAGCCCGAAAAGGCCGCCCAGGTGCTGGAATTTTTTTCGCCGGCCATTCAATATGAAATTACCAAGCGTATGGCAACCCTCAAGAGTGTTCCCCGTGAATTCATTGAGGAAGTCGCAAAAACGCTGGAAAAAGAACTGATCATCGGGAATTCATCCGACATGCAAATGGGCGGTGTGCAGGTTATTGCTGATATATTGAACCGGATGAATCGCTCGACGGAAAATGCCATTATGACTTCGCTGGAAGATTCTGATCCGGAACTGGCTTCGCAAATCCGCAACTTCATGTTCAGTTTTGAAGATGTCTTGAAGCTCGACGATAAATCCCTGCAGGAATTGATGAAAGATGTCAGTGCCGAAGACCTTTCCCGCTCATTGAAACTGGTTGATGAAGGGCAGCGCGAAACGATCTTCAGAAACATGTCAAAACGAGGAGCCGAAATGCTCAAAGAGGAGATATCGCTTATGCCACCGATCAGGCTTTCGGAAGTTGAAGCCAGTCAGCGGAAAATTGTTGAAACAACGAAAAAACTCGAGGCGGAAGGCAGAATTGTTATTCTGCGTGGTGATGAAAAGGATGGATTCGTATAAGGGAAACGTAATCAAAGCCGGGCAGATCATCGATACCGGCAAAGCCGTACCTTTGTCCGGGGTTGTTAAAAATGCTTCGCTGATCGACAGCAGCAAAGGAAAAAATCCAACCGGACAGGCACCGCCGAAAAACCCGACTCCCACTGAGAAAACCGTTCAGGTAAAGGAAGCTGATATTAAAAAGATTCAGCAGGATGCCTACGGAAAAGGTTATGCGGAAGGTCTTAAGACTCAAAACAAGGACATCGCAGCGAAGCTGGAACTGCTGGCGACGATTACAAAAACGATTCCTCAAATCAAGAAAGACATTCTGGACAAAGGCGAAGAGCAAATGGTCAAGCTGGCTATCGCTATCGCCGAAAAAATTCTTCAACAGGAAGTATCAACGCGCAAGGAGATCATTCTGGATGTTCTCAAAGGTGCGCTTAAAAATATTTCAGAAACGGAAGGAATGAAAATCCGTCTCAACCCGCAGGATTTCCGTCATATGATGGAAGTTAAGAAAGATTTTCTTCAGTCCTTTGATGGCATCCGTAATATTGTATTTGAAGAAGATTCTTCTATTAAGAGAGGCGGCGCCGTTGTGGAAACCATGTTCGGCGAAGTTGATGCCCGTCTGGAAAATCAGCTCAAAGAAATCAAAACCGTCCTGTTAAATACAAAATAATCGATTCAGGTAAAAAAATGAACGAACCGGTCATTGATCTTTCACGATA
>CAYULE010000479.1:0-1866 GCA_964445385.1 uncultured Smithella sp. | reverse complement strand
AAACGATGGATGTTTATGCCCCGCTGGCCAATCGCCTGGGAATTAACTGGATGAAAATGGAGCTGGAAGATCTGGCGTTTCAATATCTCTCACCTGAAGCTTTCAAGGAAATAGAAACCCGCGTCGCTAAATCCCAGGAATCGCGAAATCGTTATACAGAAGAAGTGAAAGCGATCATTTTTAAAGAGTTGGAAAAAGTATCGATCACGGGTTACGTCGAGGGCAGGGCAAAACATTTATACGGCATTTATAAGAAAATGCATGAGCAGCATATCAACTTTGATGAAGTCTATGACGTCATCGCTTTTCGCATTATCATGGATTCAGATGTCGATAAAACCTGTTACGAAGCGCTCAGCATCGTGCATGCCTTGTGGAAGCCTGTTCCCGGCCGTTTCAAAGACTACATCGCCATGCCCAAAGCTAATAACTATCAATCTCTGCACACGGTGGTGATCGGCCCGTACGGCGAAAGAGTTGAAATGCAGATTCGGACCAGAACGATGCATGAGTGGGCGGAAAAGGGCATTGCCGCACACTGGCGTTATAAAGAAGGGCGGGCTTTCCATGACAACGAAGACAACCAGATCAAAAAGCTTCGTGAAGCCCTGGAAATTCAGCAGGATATTAAAAACCCGAAGGAATTCATGTCCAACCTGAAAATGGCGCTGTTCCCGGAAGAAGTTTACGTTTTCACACCACACGGCGATGTGAAATCATTTCCCAAAGGAGCAACACCCATTGATTTTGCTTATAGCATTCATACCGATGTGGGGAATAAATGCACGGGAGCCAAGGTCAACCGTAATATTGTGCCGCTTCGTTACCAGTTACAAAACGGCGACCAGGTGGAAATCATTACACAAACCGGTCACCACCCCAGTAAAGACTGGTTGAAATACGTGGTGACATCGCGAGCCATTTCCAAGATCCGCAACTGGATCAATCTGGAAGAAAAAAACAGTTCGCTGGCGCTGGGCAAGGATTTACTGGAAAAAGAATTCAAGAGAAACAACCTGAAATTTGTAACGTATCTTAAATCAGACGAGATCAAAGAAATCCTGAAGGAATATTCGTTATTAACCCTGGATGACCTGCTTTCACAGGTAGGTTACGGACGCATTTCCCCCAAACAGGTTATCAATCATTTCCTGTCTCAGGAACCGCCGAAAGAAGCTGAAAAGCTGCCGGAGAAAGAGAAGAAAAAATCCGCCGCCTCTCCATCTCTGGGTATCAGCCTCACGGGAATCGACGATGTCATGGTCAAGTTTGCCAAATGCTGCAATCCGATTCCGGGTGATGAAATTACCGGGTACATCTCCCGGGGTCGCGGTGTTACCGTTCATACACAAAATTGTCCTCATCTGAAAAGACTCGATGCTGAAAGACTTGTGGACGTCAACTGGGATGTGCGTCAGAAGCACGCCTATCCCGTGCATATCAAAGTTGTGTGCAGCGACCGCAAGGGAGTTATCACCGAAGTGAGTTCGGTTATAACTTCTTTTGACATTAACATCAGCTTTGCCCAGGTGGAGACGACGGATATGATTGCCAACTGCGAATTCGTCATTGATGTCTATGATACCCAGCAGCTCAATTCCATCTTTTCGGCCATCCGGCAATTAAAAATCGTCCGTTCCATTGAAAGGATTCGCAAAGCCTGAAAATAACGAAACATTCCATTTGTGTGTTGACAAACCAATCCACTCTGCTATAAGCAGGCGCAACCTGAGGGTTTGGTGATCAATAACATTTAATAATAGGTGAAATCATGTTTCATAAATGGCAAAAATATACCGTCATCTTTTTTTCCGTTCTCATGATGTGCCTGCCGGGATTTTCGATCCATGCGCAGACGCCAAAACA
>CAYULE010000478.1:0-1868 GCA_964445385.1 uncultured Smithella sp. | reverse complement strand
GAGGCAAAAGAAATGGGGATCCAGGAATTTATCATGAAGCCCATCTCCCTCCAGAATCTTGCCCAGGTCGTCAGGAAGGTGCTTCATTAAGGGCGAGGTCATTGCCTCCGATTTAATAACAAGGGACGTGAATAATCAGGGATTGCGCACGGTCATGTACATTACCATGCCCGCCAGCATGACCGCGGCTGCTCCGTAGAAAAGTGTCACGTAGCCGCAATGGTCGATCATCAATCCCGCCAGGACCGGTCCGACAAGCAGCGTCCCGTTCTGACAAGCCATGTAGAGTCCGACAAACCCGGCCGTATTTCCCGCAGGCAGCAGGCTCAGGAAGAACGGGTAGGAAACAGCCAGTACCGTCCCGTACCCCGCCCCGGATATGACCATGCAGATGAGCAGCATTGAATAGGATTTGATAAAAGGGATGCAGCAGAAACAGGCTATCAACACCGCCACCCCGATGATCGTTGTCCTTTTCAGCCCCAGTTTTTTTGCCAGCAAGCCCGCGGGAAGCGCAAAGAAAACGAAAGAAGCATTCATCACGAAAAACGCTTTAACCGCGCGCTCAACCGTCAATCCGAAAAGCGCCATGCAGGTGATCACGAAAAAAGCGCTCACCATCCACAGACCGATCCATTGCAGCATCAACCCGATCAGGAATCGCTGAAGATTTTTTTCACCGGCAAGTCCCGTGAGAAGGTTTTGGTGTTTAACCGGGCCCGGCGCCGTCACTTCTTTTACGGAAAGGCACATGATCGCGACGGAAACGGGAATCGCCATCAAGACCCACACAAACGGACGGGTATGCGAAGTTTCCCACAAGCGGGCGGCAAACATCAGATAACTGAGCATTCCGGTGCCGCCGACAAGAAACATGACGCCCGATGCGAAACTTCGCTGTGATACGGGAACCGTATCGGGAAGAAGCGCGAAATAGGGCCCGATGGCGAAGAAGAATCCTGCGTAGGCGAGAATGATGACCGGCAGAGCCATCAGGAGAGAATCGATCCGCATCAGCAACAGCACCATGATGCAGGCCAGGCTCCAGCCCGCGACGATCAGCGGCCGTCGCCTGCCCAGCGGCGTATGGATCCGGTCGGACGCCCAACCTGCGAGCACCGGGAAAAACAGGCCGGTGATCCCGGCCGTAGATATAATAATCCCGGTTACCGCGTTCGAGCCGGTAAGTTCCTTCAGGTAGAGAGGCAGCGTCGCCCAGGTAAATCCCCAGAACGTCTGGACCGCAAAGAGCCCCATGGCAAAACCCGCGAGTACCGGAAGTGTAACAGGCCGCAAACCGCCGGTATCCGACAAAACGACCTTCTTTGCTGTTATTATCAATTGCTGTCCTGTTTCCTGTCAGATTTTTTCGTATCTCACTTTTTTACGGTTGACGGTTCGGAGATACTGAACATTGGGATGCCCGAATACCATCATAAAGATGACTGATTCACCCTCCTGAATCCCGACTCTTTGTTTTAATTCGGGTGACTGGTCAAACGCGAAGGTTCCAAAACCCATCATGCAGGCGCCAAGGCCAAGCGCGTTAATCATCAGCTCCAGATGCCCCGTGTTGAAGCAGCCGTCTACTTCATTGCAGGTGCGGCTGACAACCAGAATCGCGTTGGGCGCGCCGTGAAACATTAAATCCCGCTGCTTTTTCTGATAAACCTGATACCAGTTGACCCAGATGGACTGGAAATCCAGATATTGATACGGCACCCGCATCGCTTTCTTATCGACGCTTTTGACATCCAGCTCCGCCAGGGTTTTTAACGCGATCGGCGTGATCTCCCGCAGCGTGTCTTTCGTAAGCACGATATAACGCAGAGGCTGCATGTTCGCGCCGGTTTGCGTGTATCTTCCCA
>CAYULE010000477.1:0-1871 GCA_964445385.1 uncultured Smithella sp. | reverse complement strand
CCGTTTCAATATTCACCCACTCGGCCTCTTTTTTCCCGGCAAGTGTCGTGTGGACGGCCGTATGAGGGATGATATTAACATAAAACCGGCCTTTTTCAAGCTTGTTCACGGTCAGGCTGATCCCGTCGATCGCCACTGATCCTTTTTCCACGACGTAGCGTGATAAGGGTTCAGCAGCTTCAATGGCGAAGATAATCGACCCGGATTTCTGTGTTTTGGACAAAACACGGCCAATACCGTCCACATGCCCCAGGACAAAGTGGCCACCGAGAAAGCCACCCACGCGTAGCGACTTTTCCAGATTGACCTGGTGACCGGCCTGCAGGTGCTTGAGAGTTGTCTTGCTCAAAGATTCGGCGGAAACATCGGCGGAGAAGGTTTTGGCCGTCTTGGACGTCACTGTCAGACAGGCGCCGTTTACCGCGATGCTGTCCCCCAGAGACACCTCGCTCAAATCGATCGCGGCTGCAATTTCCAGAACCGCGTCCGCGCCGTTCATCGTAAGGCGAACAACTTTCCCCGATCCTTCGATAATGCCGGTAAACATGATTATTTTTTACCCTTGCTTAACAAGTCTTTTAATTCCGACATAAATTCAGCGACATCGCGAAACTGCCGATACACGGAGGCAAACCGCACATAGGCCACACCATCCAGTGCTTTGAGTTCGGCCATTACTTTTTCGCCGATCACCGAGGAAGGAATTTCTTCGCCCTGAAACTCCTGGCAGGCAACTTCCACGTTTTCGACAATTTTATCCATGTCCTCCATGCTGATGGGTCGTTTTTCGCAGGCGGTGATCACCCCGTTGCGGATTTTCATCCGGTCAAACGGTTCGCGCCGTCCGTCTTTTTTGACGACCATCGGCAGAATATCTTCCACATATTCATAGGTCGTGAAACGCCGGGCGCAGCCCAGACATTCACGGCGACGGCGAATGGCTTTGCCGTCTTTGCTGATCCGGGAATCAATCACTTTGTTTTCGGCGTTACCGCAAAAAGGACATTTCATGACTTCACCTGACCAAATCTTTATAAATTCTCCAACTGAACAACACCGATACCCGCTTCTTTGAACATATCCGCGGCCAGCTGATCGCTGTAGCCGTCGCGGATGACAATGCGTTTAATACCGGCATTGATGATCATCTTGGCGCAAATAACGCAGGGATGATTGGTGCAATACAGAGTGGAATCCTTGGCACTGACGCCATGCAGAGCAGCCTGAATAATCGCGTTTTGTTCGGCGTGCAGGCCGCGGCATAATTCATGCCGCTCGCCGGACGGCACTTGAAGCTGCTCACGCAGGCAGCCGATATCCAGGCAATGCTGTAATTTGGACGGGGCACCGTTGTAGCCGGTAGCCAGAATCCGCCGGTCGCGAACCAGTCCGGCCCCGACCGACCGCCTCAGACAGGTGCTGCGACGTGAGACCAGATCAACAATGTCCAGAAAGTACGTGTCCCAGTCGGGGCGGGTACCCGAAACATTATGCGACGGCACTTTTTTTTCTGTCATACCTTTTCGCTTTCTGATGAGCCGCCTGCCCTGGAATCCGCCGGAATTCCTTTTATCCTTTTAGCCTTTGCGCGTACAGCGGGAAGCGGGCACAAAGCGTCTTTACTTTTTCAGCCACGGCTTTGATCTTTTGTTCATCATCAATATGATTGATCACGTCGGCGATCAGCGAAGCGATCAGGCGCATTTCATTTTCCTTCATGCCACGGGTGGTAAGCGCCGGCGTGCCGATGCGGATACCGCTGGTGACCATCGGCCCCTGCGTGTCAAAAGGAATACCGTTTTTGTTGACGGTAATGGCCGCGCGATCAAGAGCTTCCTGCGCATCCTTACCCGTCACGCCTTTGGCGGTCA
>CAYULE010000476.1:0-1885 GCA_964445385.1 uncultured Smithella sp. | reverse complement strand
CTCATGTCGCAGGCCTTGCGCAAACTTACCGGCAGCATCAGCAAATCCAAAACCACCGTTATTTTTATCAATCAGTTGCGCATGAAAATCGGCGTCTTTTTCGGTAATCCGGAAACGACCACCGGCGGCAACGCGTTAAAATTCTACTCATCCCAGCGTCTCGATATCCGTAAAATGACCTCTATCAAGAACGGGCAGGATGTTATCGGGTTCAGAACCAAGGTTAAAGTTGTGAAAAACAAGATGGCCCCACCCTTCCGTGAAGCGGAATTTGATATCATTTTCGGCGAAGGGATTTCCCGGGAAGGCGACGTGCTGGATCTGGCGGCAGGCAACGGCATTATTGAAAAAAGCGGCGCCTGGTATTCCTACAAGGGCGACCGGCTGGGTCAGGGACGCGATAATTCCCGCGTTTTCCTGAAAGAAAATCAGGATATTATGACTCAAATCGAAAACGATGTCCGCGATAAGCTGGGCATTGTGGTTAAAGATCAGGAAGAATAATGTGAAAGTATTAGATTTAGCGGCAGCCAAGCAAAAAGCGTATCGGCTTTTATCGATGCGGCCGCATTCGGAAAAAGAGCTGGGAAAGAAACTGCGGGAAAAAGGTTTTCCCGCAGTTGTCATTAAAGAAGCACTGGAAAAACTCTGCGATTTGAAGTATCTCAATGACGCGTCTTTTGCAAACAGTTGGGCGCGCAATCTGGCGGCAAACAAACTCTGGGGCAATCGAAAAATAATCGCCAGCCTGCAGGAAAAAGGCGTGGCGGCCCGGCTGATCGACGACGCCGTAGCTATGGCGCGTCAGGAAATGCCGGAAGAAGAGGCTATCGCCATTTTGATAAAAAAAAGGGCGGCCAAGAAGAAACCGGCGGCCATAGACGCTAAAGAAAAACAAAGAATATTTCAAAGCCTGATGGGAAGAGGATTCCCGCCGGGCTCGATTTTGAATAAACTGGGGAAGGCGGCGGAGGAAGAATTTAATGATTAAGACGGGCGACACCATACGGGAAAGTTTCTTGAAATTTTTTGAAGGCAAAGGGCACACACGGGTGACGAGTTCAGCGCTCATCCCCAAGGACGATCCCACACTGCTTTTTACCAACGCGGGCATGGTGCAATTTAAGAATGCCTTTCTGGGACTGGAAAACCGCGGTTACACGCGGGCGGTATCCTGCCAGAAGTGCGCGCGCGCCGGCGGCAAACATAATGATCTGGAAAATGTCGGCGTCACCGCGCGTCATCATACTTTTTTTGAAATGCTCGGCAATTTTTCCTTTGGCGATTATTTCAAGGAAGAAGCCATCGCCTGGGCGTGGGAATATTTAATTGATGTAGTCAAGCTGTCCAAGGATAAGCTCTGGATAACCATTTACGAAGACGACGACGAGGCTTTCAAAATCTGGCATGAGCAAATGAAAGTGCCCGCAGAGCGCATTATCCGCATGGGAGAAAAAAGCAATTTCTGGATGATGGGCGAAACCGGCCCCTGCGGCCCCTGCTCTGAAATTCTTTATGACCAGGGTGAAGGCACGGGCTGCGGCCTTCCTACATGCGATGTCTATTGCGACTGTGACCGTCACCTGGAAATCTGGAACAACGTCTTTACACAATATGATCGCGATGAAACCGGAAAATTAACGCCGCTGGCCAAACCCAGCATCGATACCGGTATGGGCCTGGAGCGCCTCACCGCCGTTATTCAGGGAGTCAAAAGCAACTATGATACCGATCTTTTCGCTCCGATTATCCGCTTTGTTGAAAAAACGTCCGGTAAAATCTACGGCCAAAATACCGACGACGATGTTTCCATCCGGGTCATTGCGGATCACAGCCGCGCCGTTACATTTTTAATTGGCGACGGCATTATGCCCAGCAATGAAGG
>CAYULE010000475.1:0-1887 GCA_964445385.1 uncultured Smithella sp. | reverse complement strand
CCCTGGTCCGTCGGCGTTGCCGTGGTGGTCAGATCGGTCAGCGAACTGCCCGCCTGTGGTTCGGTCAGCGCCATGGTACCCTGCCATTCGCCGGCAATCATTTTGGGCAGATAGGCGTCTTTCATTTCCTGCGTTCCGTAGGAAACAATCAGGCCGGCCGCTCCGTGAGTCAGACCGTGATAGACGGCGGCGGAGTAGTTGGCCGCGCCGAAAATGGCCGCCGGCACCATGATCCCGATGGTGAACGGCAGTTGCTGTCCGCCATCTTCATAGGAGAAGGGCGCTGCAATCCAGCCGCCCGCGCCGCATTCCCGCATAATGTCGCGAACTTTGGGATGGACTTTGACTTCGCCATTCACATACTCAGGTCCCTTGCGGTCCATTTCCTCGAAAAGAGGTTTGAAGAGATCTTTGCCCATTCTCATCGCCGTTTCCATGATCATGTCAAAAACTTCCCGGCTGTGGTCTGCGTATCGTGGGTATTTTAAAAGGGCTTCCGTATCGTTGAGCTCATACAACAAGAACTTTAAATTACGATCGCTGATAAATTTGTCTGCCATAATATTTCCTCGTTTCTGAAATCGCGGAAATCCGCAATTCATTTGCCTGATAACTAAAATGCCGCCAGGCTTATGCTAAACCTGGCGGCATTCGGAATCAGAGTTGATCATTTACACTGCATGTCATCTGGGATCTGCGTAAAAGCCTAGACCATCAGATTTTCGATAACCGCCGCAACACCCAGACCGCCGCCGCAGCATGAGCTGAAGCAGCCGTATTTGCCACCTTTTTTCTGCAGTTCGCGCATGGTGAAGATGCCAATGCGGGCACCGGAAGCGCCGTTGGGGTGACCGTAGCAGATCGCGCCGCCGTTCGGGTTCCATTTTTCCCAGTCAACTTTTTCCCCCGTCTGTTTTTCCAGTTCCGCGGCCACTGCCAGGTTCTGCACGGCAAAGGCTTCGTTGCATTCGATGACGTCCAACTGGCTCATCTTGATACCCGCGCGTTTGAGCGCCATCGGCACCGCGTAGGCAGGGGCGATGCCCATGATCTTGGGATCGACGCCGTAGTCGCCGCCGGAGAGCCACTTGGCCCAGGGCTTGTAACCCAGTTCCAGAGCTTTTTCTTTGGTCATCATCAAAACAAAGGCTGCGCCGTCGTTACGGCCGGAGGAGTTACCGGCGGTGACCGTTCCATCCTTAATGAACGCGGGCGGAAGTTTGGCCAAACCTTCCATCGTTGTTTCGGCACGGGGGAATTCATCCACGACGAACTCGATCGGCGGTTTCTTCTTTCCCTGAGAAACCGAAATCGGCATGATGTCCTGAGCGCAGAAACCGGAGGCAATGGCTGCCTGGGTGCGCTGCTGGCTGCGGTAAGAGAATTCATCCTGCGCTTCGCGCGAAATATTATACATTTTCTGGAGAGCTTCTGCGGTAAGGCCCATATTCATGGTTGCCGCGTCCCGGGTCGGGGATAAAGCATAGGCAATCGGCATCGGCGGAATCATGCGGTAAGGCTCCGTGGTCATCGGGAAACGGCACGGGGCGTTACTGTAAGATTCATAACCGCCGGCGATAATGATGTCCGCCTGACCGGCCAGGATTTTCCAGGCGGCGTGATTGATCGAATCAATCGCCGAACCGCACTGCATTTCCACGTAAGACGCCGAAGTGCTCATGGGGAGACCGGAAGCCAATACCGGATAGCGCGCCCCGTTGATGGCGATGCAGGGTCCGATGGCCGAGCCCATGAAAACGCACTCAACGACTCCGCCTTTTTCCAGAATCTTTGATCTTTCGACAAGACCTTTAAGGGTCATGCCGGCCATCTCTTCGCCCAGAATCGTACGCAGGGTTTTCCCCAGCGTGCCAAAAGCTGTTCTGA
>CAYULE010000474.1:0-1888 GCA_964445385.1 uncultured Smithella sp. | reverse complement strand
CACGCGCTGGCCTTTGAGCAGGACGGAACCAAACTCACCTAAAATGAGCTCGATCATAAAGCCCGGCGCGGGCATAAAGGAGGGACGGTGTAAAACCCTGCCAATCGCCTTTCCCAGATCTTTATTGCGGACAGGATTGGGCGAGCACAGATTGACCGCGCCGTATATTTCCCGGCGCGCAAGCAGGAAGATAAACGCCTCGGCCAGATCGTCCATGTGCACCCAGGAAAACCATTGGCGTCCACTGCCCAGCGGGCCGCCGATGAAATATTTGAAAAGCGGTATCATCTGGCCCAGCGCGCCTCCGTTTTTGCCTAGAACAATACCGAAGCGGGTAATGACCACGCGGGCGCCTTTGGCTTGCGCGCGTAATGCTTCTGCCTCCCAGTCGCGCGCCAGATGCGCCAGAAAATCGTCTCCGGACGGCGATGACTCAATAAGTTCTTCGTCTTCGTGAAATCCATAATAGCCGACCGCCGACGTGCTGAAAAAAGTGATATGTTTTGAGTTGTCCGGCAGGGCTTCAACCAGATGCCGCGTTGTATCCATTCGGCTTGATCTGAGAATTGCTTTGTGTGCATCCGTCCAGCGGCTGAAAATGGAAGCGCCGGCCAGATTGATAATGACGTCGTGATCCCGGACAGCTTCCTGCCATTTCCCCCGGATGTTCGGGTCGCCGCTGAGGTAGGAAAGGCCGTCCATTTTTATATCCGTTTTGCCGATAGACGGTGTAAGAATGGTGACTGTGTGGCCGTCCTTGATTAAACGCCTTGCCAGAAACGTTCCAACAAATCCTGTGCCGCCGGTCATGAAGACTTTCATGATTCATACCTCCCCTTGGAATTCAGTATGAGCTTGACATGCGACCTTGTACTCTACAGACTTCAGGGCGGTTCCCCTCGCTGCCTGCCGCTATTCTCCGCCGCCGATTAACGGCAGAACTTTATCCAGATGAAAATAGATCAGGAACTTGGAACCGCTCTTGTATTTACCTTCTACTTCGGGATATTTCTTCCGGCGGATTTCTTCAATCAGCGGGCTGTCTTTTTCCTCGCGCAACTTGGTGATATAGAGCCTGTGGCCTTCATAATGCCCCGCTTCCTTGAAGATATAGACGGCGTGCGGGTTCACCTGGAGATTGGCGTGGGTCAGTTTATCGGCGGCAATGAAGGCGACCGTTTCTTCGTCCATAAAATGCGGTCTTCCGTAAATGGCCGCATCAACCTTGCCGTTTTGATCCGCCGTGGCAAGAACGCCAAACCCGTCCGCTTTATCGAAATATTCGTTTAACTTCATATTTCCCCCTTTGATTTTAAAGCGTTTTGGAATAAACTAAGCTATCTGTCATGAATTGTAAAGGGTAAGGATAGGTAAAATGAAAAAAATCATTATGATTTTCGTTTTGTTAGCTGTCAGTTGCGTCGGAATTCCAAATGGCGTAAAACCCGTTGATCAATTCCAGATCGATCGGTACCTGGGGAAATGGTATGAAATCGCAAGACTGGATCATTCTTTCGAACGGGGATTAACCCGTGTGTCAGCCGAGTATCGGCGGCGTGATGACGGCGGTGTTCGTGTTCTGAACCGCGGCTATTCAGCCAAAGAAGGCAAGTGGAAAGAAGCCGAAGGCAAGGCTTATTTTGTTAATCGGCCGGATGAGGGGTTTCTAAAAGTTTCCTTCTTCGGCCCGTTTTACGGCGCTTATGTAATTATCGAACTGGATCAGGAAAAGTATTCCTATGCATTGGTCT
The DNA here is from genome assembly GCA_964445385.1 of uncultured Smithella sp. Taxonomy (GTDB): domain Bacteria; phylum Desulfobacterota; class Syntrophia; order Syntrophales; family Smithellaceae; genus UBA8904. The sequence continues at coordinate 137 of CAYULE010000474.1, read as the reverse complement.
GCGGCCCGGACAAATCCTATTTGTGGATTCTGGCCCGCACTCCACAGATGGATGAAAGCATTAAAAAACGTTTGGTGGACAGAGCGGCTTCTCTGGGATTTAATACACAACAATTAATCTTTGTCCGTCACGACAAC
>CAYULE010000473.1:0-1920 GCA_964445385.1 uncultured Smithella sp. | reverse complement strand
TGCTATGGGATTGCCCCATAAGAACTATGGACATCAATTATTCTCTCAAACGCAGCAGAAAAAGAAAGAAGACGATTTCGTTGCAAATCGGCAGCAATTCGGAAGTCACGATTTACGCGCCGTACTTTACACCGGTCAAAGAAATCAACCGCTTTATCGAAGAAAAACAAAACTGGATTGACCGGGCGATTAAAAGACAGGCGACCCTGCAGGTTTCACAAAAAGAAAAAACCTATGAAACCGGTGAAATCTTTTATTATCTGGGCCAGATTTATCCTTTGGAAGCCTATTTTGAACCGTTGGAGAACGCGGGCGTGATTTTCTGGAATAACCGCTTTTTCCTGAACTGCCCGGCCAACCCGGAAATGAGAAAAAACTACTTTATTGCCTGGTATAAGAAAAAAGCACGGCAATATTTAAGTGAACGGGTTGATTTTTACAGTGGTATGCTTAAATTGGAGTCAAGCGGCGTTCGCATAACATCGGCTGAAAGTCGATGGGGGTCCTGTTCGGAAGATAATCATTTATCATTCAGCTTCCGCCTGATCATGGCGCCGCCTTTAGTGATTGATTATGTGGTGGTGCACGAGATGATGCATATCCGGGAGAAAAATCATTCTTCAAAATTCTGGGACTTGGTGATAGGAGTGATTCCGGATTACAAAGCGCACAGACGCTGGCTTCGCGACCATCAGCATCATTTCAATCTGTGAACATTAAATTGGAAAGGACAACAGACATCTTATTTTATGGATATCATCGAAAACATTGACCTTGAGCACCGGCCGTTTCTGTCCGAACGCTTACGGAAAATGCATTTAAATATATCAGATTACACGTTTGCCAATATTTATCTTTTCCGGAATGTAAGCCGTTATAAAATCGTCACGAAAGATTGCGGCACATTTGTATCGGCATACAATCGTAAGGATCAGAATTACATCATGCCGCTTTCCACCCTGCAGGAATGCTCTCCGGATACGCTGAAGCAACTCTTAAGCAGCGGCAATTTTTTCTTTCCGATCCCTGAAGAATGGCTGCCGTATTTCCCCGAAAATAAATTCTGCATATCCTCGGACGACGGCGAATCGGACTATATTTACCTGACCGAAAATATGGCATCGTTTGCCGGGAAACAATATACGCGCCACCGCAATCATCTGAATCAGTTTTTCGGCGCTTACCATCCATCGGATCAATCTCTTGGCGCGGTTAATGTCCAGGACGCCATAACGATCCTGCAGCGCTGGCAGGAAGACTCCGTGGTGACCGCGGCCAAAACCGATTTTGCGGTATGTATGGAAGCGCTGCAGAAATTCACAGCGCTTGCACTGTGGGGCACAATATATTACATAGAAAATAAACCGGCAGGCTTCATTATCGGGGAGGCGTTGAATGCGGATACTTTCTGTCTGCACTTTGCCAAGGCCTCCAAAAAATATCATGGCATTTATGAGTTTATGTTCAATGACACGGCCATAAAATTACAGTCACAGTATAAATATCTTAATCTGGAAGAAGACATGGGCAATAAAAATTTACGGAAAACAAAAAGCTCTTACGGCCCGGAACGGATTTTAAAAAAATATCGCATCAGTCTTAGAGATGGAGTTCAATGAGTCGTTTAGTTGTCATCACGGATTTGCAGGAAGGCGATCAGGGCGTCATTCATTCCATTGAAAACGGCTCAGCCCTGACCAGCCGCCTGGCCGGCATGGGTATCGTTACCGGCGCACGGTTCCGCATCGCGCAGGTCAGCGGCGGCATGGTCGTAATTTTAGTCTCGTCAACCCGCATTGCCCTGGGACGGGGCGAAGCCTCGAAGATCATGGTTTATAAAATCAATCCGGACGATGAAACCTGCCTTCCCCCTGTTGAAAAGGAAATATTCGTCGCGCTGGTGGGCCAGCCCAATGTCGG
>CAYULE010000472.1:0-1944 GCA_964445385.1 uncultured Smithella sp. | reverse complement strand
CTCTACCGGCGTTTTATGGGCATTACCGTCATGGCCGGGTTAGCGGCTCTCTTCTTTGCTGTTGATCATTCCCACGCCATTCCGGTCGCATGGCTGGCAAACCGGTATGCTTTGCTTGCCACTTTTTTCGGGATCCTCTGTCTTTTGTCTTATGACAGATGGCGACAAGAAGGCACGAAACGGTATGGCGTCTTATGCACGGTGTTTCTTGCCCTGGCCCTGCTTTCAGGGGAAATGGCGGTTGCGGTTGGCGCTTATCTTTTTGCCTATGCCCTCTTTCTTGACGGCCATCGGCAGGCAGGGACAACGAGCCCGCCGCCTCTGTTACAGCGCCTATGGGCATTGTGGCCTTGCGCGATCGTGTTTCTGTTTTGGCTCCTTCTATACCGGCTGCTTGGCTATGGCACCCATGGCTCAGGACTCTATATCGATCCTCTGAACGCCCCTGTTGAATTTGTCCATGCCTTGATGACGCGGGCGCTTCTGCTGCTGATGGGGCAATGGTCACACGTATCAGCGGATATGGTCGGGCGTTTGATCAGCGAGGAAGCAGCTCTCTTACGGGCCTTTATCTGCATGGGTATACTGGCCTTCCTTTTGATTCCTTTACTCAGGAAAGACAAAGTCGCCCGTTTCTGGTTTACGGGCATGATCTTATCGATTGTGCCGGTAGCGGCTACTTTTCCCAGCAACAGGCTGCTTCTTTTCGTTGGTATCGGCGCCATGGGTCTTCTGGCTCAGTGCGTGACGCATCTGCTAAAGAATGACGGCGTTCTTCCTGTTTCGCGTTTCTGGCGCATTCCCGCTTTCGTTTTCGTCGTGTATTTTGTTTTGATCCGCCTTGTTTTATCACCGCCCCTGATGTCGCTTAGCTCCTATTATTTCAAACCCTATGGCGGTCCCTTTGTGGCTGCTGCCCAACACGTCATTGCTGATCCGGATATTGCACGACAGAAAATTATTCTGGTCAATCCACCGGACCAGATTTCCTCGCAACTCATCTGGTTTGTCGGGGCATCCGAAAAAAAGCGTCCGGCCGGAATGCGCGTTCTCTCCGGTGCGCCCGTGCCAGTTGAAGTATACCGCATCGATGCAAACACCATTCGGGTGAGAATTTTCGGAGGGCTTTTCAAGGGGGAATTCGGCCGTCTCTTCCGCTCGCTTAAGGAACACCCCATGGATGTTAATCAGGAGTTCCAGGTAACGGGAATGACGGCCCGTATTACCGTCATGACGGATAAGTATGGTCCGGAAGAGATTGTCTATCGGTTTTCCGTACCCCTTGAAGATCAATCACTCAGGTGGCTTCAATGGAAGGATTGCAGTTATCAGGCATTTTTGCCGCCGGCCGTGGGTGAGTCTGTCAGGCTTCCCGCTTTTAATCCCCACGACATTCTCCGCAATGGCTGTAAAGGGAGGGGTAAATAGCGACAGGTCATGATTCGGATGCTACCCAATTTGCTTTTTACAGAAATCTTGCATTCTCTTGTGCGAGTATGTAAAATCTTCGCGTAATAACTCCCCGTTCAATAAGCACGGGAGGCTATATCAAATCGGGAAAAGAAAGATGAAGCATCACAAGGTTATTTACCAGTACCGGTATTGCCCGATTGAACTTACGAAAAATTGAAGATCCGTGAAAGGATATGCCGTGAAACGTGCTGTGACGATTATTCTTGTTCTCGTGATAACCATGACCGTCCTCGGTTGCAGTAAAGAAACCGAACCCGATCAGGTTAAAAAGGTCATTACGGACATCCAGAAAGCAGGAGAAGAGAAGAATGTCAGGAAGATCATGAGCCACCTCTCGAAAACCTACAGTGATCCTCAGGGCTTCAACTACGAAGGAATCCACCGCTTGCTTGCCGGTTATTTTTTCCGCTATCCGAAGATATCGGTCTATATCGACAATCTCACGATTTCCGTTGAAAATACATCGGCCAG
>CAYULE010000471.1:0-1945 GCA_964445385.1 uncultured Smithella sp. | reverse complement strand
TATGCGAATGATAAAGGGAAGCACTGGTGTAAAAGAAAAGTTGATAGAAGTCGGCATCGGATTGTTTTGTGAGCGTGGATACCATGGAACAGGTATTCAGGAAATTGTCGATGCACTGGGGGTTCCCAAGGGATCCTTCTACAATTACTTCAGCAGTAAAGAAGGTTTTGCCTCAGAAATCGTAAAGCATTATGCCGGCCATGTCTCCGCGATGTGGGACAGATTGATTGCTCAGGGACCAGCTGATGATCCTCTTAAAATATTGCGTAATGTTTTCGAGTTCATGATTCGGAGTCAGGATGCCTGCAGCATTAAGACGGGCTGTCTGATCGGCAATTTGTCCGGAGAATTAGCGGAGTCCAGTGAATTATGTCGTAATACCATGAAAGCAGTCATGGTGAAGTGGTGCGACCGTGTAACCGGGCTTCTTGAACGCGCCCAGGCTCAAGGCGCCGTGCGCCGGGATATTCCGGCAGCCGATCTTGCCCGATTCTGCTGGGATGCGTGGGAGGGCGGCCTGTTGCGGATGAAGATCGAGAACTCGACCGCGCCCATTCGCCGGAGTATTTCCCTTTTACTGGATGTATTTCTGAAGCCTCTCCCCATTGCGTCGGGAGCAGCTCGTAAACGAAATACTTTAATCAGGGAATTGTGTGCAAACACCGAAAACCTGGAATCTCATTGATGACAACAATAAAAATTATAAGGAGATAAACATGAAGACATTAGAACATTTATTGGCTCCCATTCGGATCAGATCCCTGACCATTCCCAACCGATTGGTAATGCCGCCGATGGGGACAGCTTTAGGTAATCCAGACTCAACGGTCAGCGATGCGAATCTGGCTTATATCAAGCGCCGGGTGCAGAGTGGTGTCGGTCTGGTCATTACGGAAATCACGTGCGTTCACCCGTCAGGTCTTGCCTCGCCGACTTCACTGGGTGTTTGGGATGATAAGTTTATCCCCGGGCTGACGAAAATGGTCGATGCGATTCATGCCCAGGGCGCCAAGGCGGCCCTCCAGCTGCATCATTGCGGCCGGGAGAATTATTCATTCCTCAAACATAAGAAGGCGATCGGGCCTTCGGCGATTCCGAGTTTTGTTTTTGGCTTCCTCGGGCCACCCCGCGAGATGACGCTTGCCGAAGTTCAAGAGATCATCGCTGCCTTCGGAACGGGCGCGAAACGGGCGAAAGACGCCGGTTTCGATATGGTCGAGCTTCACGGCGCGCACGGCTATCTGCTGATGCAGTTTTTGTCCGCCCATTCCAACCAGCGCACCGATCAATACGGCGGCGACTTCAAAGGCCGCGCGCGCTTTATGATTGAGTGCATTGCCGAAGTGCGTAAACAGGTGGGGCCGGATTTCCCCGTTGGCATCAGGGTCTCCGGTGAAGAATGCGTCAAAAACGGTTACACCATCGATGATATGCAGACGATTATTCCTGATTTAGTGAAAGCCGGAGCGGATGTCATCAACGTATCCTTTGGCACGCATGGCTCCCACGAGGTCAATATTGATACTCCCAACGCCAGCGCACCGGTTGAATACGGCCAGGGATTCAAGGCCTATCTGGCGAGTAAAGTGAAAGAAGTCACTTCCGTGCCGGTCATTTCCGTGGGACGCTATACAGATCCTTTCCTGATGGATGACGTGATCGCCCGCGGCGACGCGGATATGGTTGCTGTGGCACGCCAGCATTTGGCTGATCCCGATTTTCTCAAAAACGCGCAGGCGGGTCATCCCGAAGAAACGCTGGAATGCCTTGCCTGTAATCAAGGCTGTATCGAACGCCTGGCGCTGGAGATGCAGCCCATTCGCTGTGCGATCAACCCGCAGACCGGGCAGGAATTGATTTACCCGGCGGGTCCGGCAGCGGTCAAACGCAATGTGTGGATTGTCGGTGGAGGCCCGGCTGGATTGACGGCCGCTTTTGAGGCGGC
>CAYULE010000470.1:0-1947 GCA_964445385.1 uncultured Smithella sp. | reverse complement strand
GAGGGGAAGACATTGACGCCGCGGATAATCAGCATGTCGTCGCTTCTGCCCATGACGCGTTCCATGCGGTAGTGTGTCCGTCCGCAGCGGCAGGGCGCGGGATTCAAACGGGATATATCGCGTGTCCGGTAACGGATTAATGGAAAGGCTTCCTTGGTGATCGTTGTGAAAACCAGTTCACCTTCTTCTCCGGGAGGCAGTACCTCGCCGGTTTTCGGATTAATGGTTTCCACCAGAAAGTGATCTTCAAAAATGTGCATGCCGTCGCGCGCTTCAATACACTCCATCGACACGCCGGGCCCCATGATTTCGGACAGCCCGTAAATATTCATCGCGGTCAGGTTCAGCGCTTTTTCGATTTCCTGACGCATCTGTTCGCTCCAGGGCTCCGCGCCGAAAACACCGACACGCAGTGCCAGCGCGCGCATGTCCACGCCCATGGCCTGCCCCTGTTCGGCCAGATTCAAAGCGTAAGAGGGCGTGCAGCAGATGGCCGTGGGGCCGAAATCCTGCAAAATGGTGATTTGGCGTTTGGTGTTACCCCCGGACATCGGGATCACGCTGGCGCCGATTTTCTCCGCGCCGTAATGCGCGCCCAGGCCTCCGGTGAACAAACCGTAACCGTACGCGTTATGGATAATATCGTTCTTGGTGAGGCCCGCGGCCACAAAGCAGCGCCCCATCAGTTCCGCCCAGGTTTCGATGTCGCGTTTTGTGTAGCCGACCACCGTGGAGGCGCCCGTTGTTCCCGAAGAGGCATGCAGGCGGACGACATTGCTCATCGGTGTTGCGAATAATCCGAAAGGATAGTTGTCACGCAAATCCTGTTTTGTGGTGAAGGGGAATCGCTTGAGATCATCAAGCGTTTTCAGATGGTCGGGTGAGACGCCCGCCTTATCAAAGGACTTTTTATAAAAGCCAACGTTATGATAAACGCGCAGGGCGACTTGTTGCAGTCTTTTGAGTTGCAGTGCTTCCAGAGCTTCCCGGGGGAGGGTTTCGAATTCTTCATTATAGATCATGGGTTGCGGTTCTCCTCAAGTCATAAATATTTACATTCCTATAACATAAACGCCCCTCAAAGCCAAAGATTTAAGAATTAAGTAATTAAGATTTAAGTAGTTAAGTTTTAAGTAATTAAGATTTAAATTATTTTGTCGCAGTGAAAGAGCATCCCGAAGATTATTTTCTCGCTACTTAAAACTTAATTACTTAATTACTTAAAACTTATTGACAGGCGTTTTCGTTCTTTCTATACTTACACCGTCCGAATGAGTTTTTGGTTCGAGCCATAACAAAAGGAGCATACCCATGGAAATCGTTGTTACAAATGAGTCAGATGTGGTCGTTTTTGCGATACAAGGCAGATTGGATGCCGTAACCGTTCCACAATTGGAAGAACGGCTAAATCAGTGGTTCGAGCAATCGGGGAAAAGACTGATTTTTGATCTGGACGGACTCGACTATATCAGCAGCGCCGGCCTGAGAGTCTTTCTCACCACTGCAAAAAAAATGAAAGCGCGGGATGGAAAGCTGTGCATGGCCCGACTCCGGGATAACGTCAAGGATGTGTTCACCATTTCGGGATTTATTGCCCTCATCCCTGCATTTGATACTCTGGGAGCGGCCCAGGACGCCCTCGGGTAGCGTTGCGCCGACATGATGATCTATGCTGATTAAACAAATGCCCGCCCGGGTGGAGAGTCTGCACGAGCTTTTGACCTTTATCCGGACCGAGGCGAAAACAAGGGGATTCTCCGAGGATGCTCTTCGCCGGATTGAGCTGGTCGCGGAAGAGGCGCTGGTCAATGTGTTTGTGCATGGATATGCCGAAACACAGGGACAAGTCGAAGTGCGCTGTCTGGTTTCGAATGATCCGACGCTGATGATTGAAATTCGCGATAAAGGGGTTTCTTTTGATCCTCTCTCCCTGGCCGATCCGGATTT
>CAYULE010000469.1:0-1951 GCA_964445385.1 uncultured Smithella sp. | reverse complement strand
TTCATAACGGGAAGGCGCCGGTTTTCCGTCTACGCGTGCTTGAGCCATTTTTTTAACAAATTCCTGATCATCGGGATGAATGAAAATCCCCAGCGGCTTGCCGACCAGAATTTCATCCGGCCGGCCTATGGTGTTGAGCAGTTTCTTGTTCGCATAGACATATCGGTTATCCTGGATGATGGATACGCCGTCGTTGGTGGTCTCCATTGCCGTGCGATAGAGCGCTTCGCTTTCCCGAAGCCGCTCCTCCTGTCTGCGGCGAATCGAGATGTCCAGAACCATCGAACGGCTCATGACAAAGTTGCCCTGCTCGTCTGTAATAGCCGAGGCAGTGACGAGTACGGGAAAGGTGGTGCCGTCTTTGCGCAGCATTTCATACTCCACATCGCGGACCAGACCCTGTTCCTTTAAGCGGGCAAAGGCATCGGCGAAACGGTTGCGGCTGGCCTCCGATAGAACATCATTATAGGATTTGCCGATCAGTTCTTCCCGGGTGTAGCCCAGCCAGGAAAGCTCCATATCGTTGATACGGACGATGTTGCTGTTTGCATCCAGCGAGTGATAACCACAGGGGGCATGATGGTATAGATCGTGAATTTCCCCGGCGGATTTGATCAGATCCTCTTCAATCTTCCGCCTGGCTTGCGCCTCAAGGGTTGCGCTGCGGATTCGCGCGGCGATGTAGGCGATGATGATAAGGACTAAAAGCAGGCTTGCCGCCAGGAGGATGATCCGGTTTATTAAGCTATGCGTAGCAGGAAGCACGAACCGTTCCGATGAGATCACCGCGATAGACCAGTTCATGTTGCCGGCGCGCACCGGGGCAAAAACGGCATACTTTTTATGGGTGTCCTTTGCGCCGTGTGCCGGATTTTTATCAATAAAGACGGCATTTCCCTCTACGCCTTTCATCATCTCATTCATCATAGCGATAGCCTCAGGATTGTCCTGATATAGTTTCAACAGAGAACGTCCCAAGTGATCGGGTGTAGTACAATGGATAATTTTACCGTGGGCATTGATGAGTTGAGCATAGCGATAATCGGGGATATCGATATAATCCAGATAATCTTTAGCCAGATCATTAAAAGACAATAAAATCCCGATTGTCCCGTCGAAGGTCTGGGCGCGATAGACCGGCACGTGGATGGCCACACTTTTGAATCCCTGAACCGTCTCGAAAATATCGCTCACCACCATCTTTTGTGTGCGCAATACTTCCTGAACATGATTTTGTCCGGAGATGTTCGTGCCGACCGCACCGGCTACAGAAGGGAAAGTGAAAATAATTTCCCCCTGAGCGTTTAGACGGGTTATGCCTTTAATATAGGTGCCGGTTGTTTTATGCCCTGTTTGAATCAGTTCTTTGCCTTCATGATCCAGGGTAATGATATGAGGATTCCGGGCAAGCACTTGCAGTACGGAAATGTAGTGATCCAGAACGGACTCAATACCTTTGGCCGCCAGCCGGGCATAAAGCATATGACGATCGTTCATTTCCTGAATAGCGCCTTTTCTTGCCTGGATGAAGATGGAAAAAATAAGCGCGATACAGATCAAAACACTGATCAACAGGCAGATAATTTGTTTTTTGTAGGCAACCATAGCAAACCCGCCGACTGGTTGAGCTGAATGGAGAATCCGTTTCTGATCCGTTCTTAATAAAGTTGGAATGATTATAGGGAGGATGGCGGGGCAAGTCAACGAATTATTGCTTTTGATTCTACAACCTGTTCCGGTTTTTTTCACGAGCTTCTTCTTCGATAACCCATCCGTGAATTTATTAATATTTATTTGACTTTTTAGGCGGCCCATTTTAAGTTTCATCAAATTAGACAAGAGATATGCAGGAATTGGCCGACAGGATGCTGATGAATAAAAATAAGCGCATAGTCGTTACAGGTTTAGGCACAAAAAACGCCATTGGCGGCGATGTCGCGCACTTTACCGA
>CAYULE010000468.1:0-1956 GCA_964445385.1 uncultured Smithella sp. | reverse complement strand
AAATTCATTGACATGTAGAGCATATCGATATAGGCAAACGCCCGGGATTCAAGTGTAAATGAGAATTTATCATCCTGTGGTAAATAACATGAGCGCGGATAATCTTCAGCCTATGTCAATAAATTAATTTGAATATATTTTTCACCTGATTTATTCGTCTTGCAAAGCATCTTGTCTGGAATGGGCAGTAGAAAAACAGTTCTATCGTTTTTTGGGTTCAGGCAGGAAAACAAATTGCTCATTTTAATGGTAGAAGTCACATGAGTAAAAACAAAAAAACATACGAACTTTTCGGCGATACGCTTTTGGCGGAAGCGCGTCAGTCTGTGCCGGAAGACGATGCCGATGCGAAAGAAGTTGCTGATATGCCGGATGAAAATCTGGATGCCGGAAACGAAACCATCCTGCTGGTCGATGATGAGGAGATTATTATTGATGTTGCCAGAGATATGCTGGAGATTCTCGGTTATCAGGTAATTACCGCGCAAACCGGCCGGGAAGCCATTGATATTTACACCCGCCAAAAAGATGAAATCGATCTGGTAATTCAGGATATGGTGATGCCCGGAATGAACGGCGCCGATATTTTTCGGGCTCTGAAGAAGATCAATCCCGACGTGAAGGTTATTCTGGCCAGTGGCTATATCATGAATAAGCAAATTGCCGCGGTTTTGGAACAGGGATGCCGGGCGTTTATGCCCAAGCCGTTTCGATTGGAAGACCTGTCTGTCAAAGTCAGAAAAGTTTTAGATGCTCCATAATACGATTTCTAAAAATATTTATGGCTTTCCTATGAAAATATTGCTATTTTCGCGGGCAATGTAAAAATATTATCTGAAAGTTCAGGGGAGGATAAAATGGCATCAAAAAGTAAGGACGTTCGAATTGAGCAACGTCGGTTATTAGAAAAGAAACTGGAACTGCGGTTGCAGAAACTGGCAGGACTTGGGATTGCACCTGAAAAAGTTAAGAGCGATGCTCTGGTGAAAAATCTGAAATCGCAAATCAGGGAAACGAATGTCCGTATCGCCGCTATTGATAAGAACACGGCAAAGATCCAGGAATTGAAGCAGGCCAGGGAAAAGAAGCTGGCAGACAAGTTAGCGCCGAAAGAAGCGGCTGGCGAGCCGGCCAAAGAATCCAAGTCCAAGAAGAAAGCAGCCTCTGCTGAAAAAGAGCCCAAAAAGAAACAGGCCGATGGGGAGGCTCCCAAGAAGCCCCGTAAAAAGAAAGAAGAAGCCCCGGCTGAATAATTGCTTCCAACAAAAAAAGGCAAACTGAATTTTTCAGTTTGCCTTTTTTATATTTTAACGTCCCCATGGGAGTCGAACCCCGGTGACAGGTTTGATAGGGCATCCGTGCCACTTCGTCAGCATCGACATAATTCGCCTTTTGTCTCCATCAGCGTCATTAAAATCATCAAAAAACACGACATTTGTGCCCGATTTTGCGAGGAGCAACTCCTTCGTAAACTAAATAATCGACCTGGAAAGTGCCTCTGCTACCAGATTCCCACGTGGTCTTTTCTTTAGCTAAACGTGGTGCGTGTTGAATTGGAATTCACCAAGTATTACTTTGCTGTTACGGCATACGATACGGCGGGGAATGAAAGCGCCTTCTCCATCGAATATATGAAGGCCAAGTAAAAAACAGAGATGTTTTCGACAGCCTCTTTTTGATGCACTTGTTGTCCTGGGGAATGATCACAATTGAGAACAAGGGTTATGGGAACGCCCTTAAATTTTTAAGTTGTCAAAGCAGATATCCATTGGCAACCGATTGTATGAGAAAATTTCCAGGTACAACAGCGCCACCTCTGTTCTCTCCGGGATTGTCATAATCTTCATCTTGTGCTATCTTAAAAAAAAATTACTTTAATGCTCATACCAATTCAGAATCATAGACTCATCAGCCGGCAACCTCGAATCCATTTTCCCGCTCGACCTCAGCGCCGGT
>CAYULE010000467.1:0-1956 GCA_964445385.1 uncultured Smithella sp. | reverse complement strand
AAATGAAAATTGCCCTGTCGGTATGGAAAGATTGCATCTCCACGGTTTTTGACGCAGCGGACCAACTACTGGTGGTGGAGAAAGACGGCGACGGTGTGCTTAAGCGCACGCCTTTCCGGATTAACTCCGCCGACGGAGGGTCACGCGCCATGCAGCTAAAAGAAATAGGAATCGATGTCCTGATTTGCGGCGCGATTTCCCGGCCTCAGGAAGCGGCAATTGCGGCATCCGGAATTACAGTTCATGCGTTTATGCGCGGTTCGGTTCAGGAGATCATCGCTGCTTACGAGAGCGGCCAATTACATGCGGCAGCCTTTGCGCTGCCCGGATGTCAGGGACGGGGTTTCGGTGTAGGACGGGGGAGACAACGCAGTAAAGGGTGCCCTTGGAAATAGACGGGATTTTTGAAGAATGAAAACAGCAGAAGGCATAAAAAAGTATCGTGGTATCATCACAATGATCCTTGCCCTGACCGGCATCATCATTATGCTGTATTACGATCATTGCGATACGGCGTGCAGTTACCTGAAAGGCGATATCCTGGGAATTGATCTCAAATGGGTCGGCATCGCCTTTATGTCCATCATCATCGTTTTTGCCGCTTTCCATCAAACACCTTTTGTACGGGCGCTGCTGGCCGCCGGGCTCGGCGTAGAAGTCCATTTATATGCTTTTCAAATACAAAATGATGTCTATTGCCCTTTCTGCCTGGCATTTTCCATTCTGGTGATTGTATCGTTTCTCATGAATTACGAATTGCCGTCTGCATGGCGCGAAAATCGTCGCCGGATGTGGCTCTATTTTCTTGGGGAGGTAAATTTCCCTATGGTTAAAATAAACAAACTACCGCTGCTTATTGTCAGTGTTCTGGGCTATCTGGTTATTCTGTTTTCGTTTTCCGGTTCGGCAACACCCGCCTATGGACAGGATAAAATCTACGACGTTCCATCGCTGGGTCGAGGCGCATGTGAGGTTATTATGTTTACAGACTACTTCTGCCCGCCCTGCCGGATGGTTGATTCCAAGGCGGAACCGCTGTTCAAAAAATTGCTTGCGACCGGGCAGGTTAAAATCCGGTTTATCGATGTTCCTTTTACACGCATTACGCCAGTCTATGCCAAGTATTATCTTTACGCGGTCAACGCACGCAACGATGCCGATTATATTTTTCATGTCCGCGAAATTTTATTTGAAGCGGCCCAGACCAGAAACATCAGAACGGAGGAAGCGCTCGTCGCCTACTTAAAAGAAAAGAATATTGTTTGGAAAGCATTTGATGAAAAATCAGTTTTTCCGTTGCTCAATAAGCACTTCAAGGACAACAAAATTGATGCCACACCAACCTGTGTCATTAAGTATTCTTCAATGGACACCAGGAAATACGTCGGCACCGATCAGATATGGAATGGATTGATTAAATTAAAGGAGAAAAAACATTGAACCAGTATATTCCAAAAGAGATTTTTTTTACCAAAGGCGTCGGCACCCACAAAGAACAACTTCATTCTTTTGAACTGGCGCTGCGCGACGCGGGCATTGAAAAGTGTAATCTTGTGCAGGTTTCCAGTATCATGCCACCGGGCTGCCGCATCATTTCACGGGCCGAAGGGTTGAAAAAACTTCAACCCGGGGCCATCACTTTTTGCGTCATGAGCCGGTGCTGCAGTGACGAACCCAAACGATTGATTTCGGCATCGGTTGGCTGCGCGATTCCTGTGGATAAAAAAGCTTATGGATATATCAGTGAACATCACGCCTTTGGCTACACCGAACGGCAGACAGGTGACTACGCGGAAGATCTGGCGGCGGCCATGCTGGCCTCGACGCTGGGTATTGATTTTAATGTAGATGAAAGCTGGGATGAAAAAAAAGAATTGTTTAAAATCAGCGGGAAAATCGTTGGGACGCGCAACACCACACAATCCTGCGTTTTGAAAACCGGGGATTACACGACGG
>CAYULE010000466.1:0-1960 GCA_964445385.1 uncultured Smithella sp. | reverse complement strand
CCCCAGCTTGTTTTCCCGGTTACCTTTATGGCTTATTATTTTTAAATGGTATCCCGTTGATAAATGCCGCATATTCCGCAGCGGTCTCTTCGGGCTTCTCGACCATCGGAGCATGGCCGCAATTCCGCAAAATCACCGTCTTGTGATGCTGAAGACCCTTTTCAAAAACGGGCACACTGGAAACATCGAGAATTTTGTCCTGATCGCCCCAGAGGATTAAGACAGGTGCTTTGATCCTCGGCAAGGCTGGTTCCAGCGAAAACGAATCGGGTGCAAATTCTTTGATTGTTTTTTCGTTGAAACTGCGATCCGTCAACGCTTTCTGAATGAAAGTATACTTCATCGGATAAGGGAATACGGGCACCTTGTGGAAAATTAATCCCATGAGTCTGTTAAAATCATTTTCATCTTTAAGCAGCAGGGGGCTTTCTCCCTTCTCCATTCGCTTAACAACATCACTAAACTGCAAAGGCTTTACCCCCGCGGCATTGAACAGGCCCAGGCTGATAATCTCATCCGGGTAACGCGCAGCATACATTCCGGCATAAAAGCCACCCATGGAATTGCCCGCCATGTGAAATTTTCGCAAATCGACGGCCCGGACAAATTTATGCAGGCGCTCCAGCTGGCTTTCGAGGTTGTAGGATGCGGAAATCCTTTGAGAGCTTTCTCCGTAACCCGGGATATCCGGGATAATCAGATGATATTTTTTGTTCAAATAGTAAGCAAAAAATAACCAGTTACTTTTATCAGCGGAATAACCATGCAAAAGCATGATTGACGGTCCGTTTCCGCCTTCCAGATAAACAATGGTGTGGTCGTCAATTTTGATTTGCTTTTTGGTAAGCCCCGCATTGCTTATGGCCAGATCCATCATCAGGCCTGCCACTTTTCCCGGAAACGCATAATAAACGATAACGACCATGATCAGCAGCGCGCATAGTATTAAGACCATCTTTTTCATGTTGACACTCCCCCTATTAACCCTATATAGGGTGTCTCGCGATTTTTAAAATTTTCTGTCTAAATGAGTATAACATAATTATGGACATAATCCTCTTCGTCATAGATTTTTTTATCCACCTTGATAAGTATCTCCCCATGATCATCGACAGTTTTGGTATCTGGGCTTATGTTATTGTATTTATAGTTATATTCTGCGAAACAGGCCTTGTAGTCACCCCTGTTCTGCCGGGAGACTCACTGCTTTTTGCTCTGGGCGCTCTGGCCGCGCTGGGGGCGCTGCATATTGAGGCGTTATTGCTTTTACTTTGTATTGCCGCCATTGCCGGAGACACCGTCAACTATGCGATCGGTCACTATATCGGGCCGAAAGTGTTTCATTATGAAGACAGCCGTTTCTTCAAAAAAAAATATCTAATCAAAACACATGAGTTTTATGAAAAGCATGGCGGGAAAACCATTATCATCGCCCGCTTTATGCCGTTTATCCGCACCTTCGCTCCTTTTGTAGCCGGCGTCGGAGCCATGACTTACGGAAAATTCATTGTCTACAATATCACCGGCGGCACAGCATGGGTTTGCATTTTTCTGCTGGGTGGTTATTTTTTCGGCAATATACCAGCGGTCAAAAGCAATTTTACCATCGTCATCATGGCCATCATTATTATTTCCGTCATGCCGGGATTTATTGCCTATGCCCGGCATAAATTTCTTGACCGGAATAAGGCAGCCTGAAAATCAGAGGTTGATTAATGAAATTTAAATATACCGCAATCCTGGCTATCACATTCATACTCTTTCTTTCGTTGCCGGTTTACGCAAAAAATATTTTCCAAGCGGGTCGTGACGTTACCATAGAAGAGGGACAAACCGTAGATAATGTCGTCACGGTTGGCGGACAGATCACGATCAATGGGCTGGTTGGGCAAAATGTTCTGGCCATTGCCGGTTCCGTTGTTCTGACCAGTAAAGCCGTTGTGCGGGGCAATGTGATCAT
>CAYULE010000465.1:0-1969 GCA_964445385.1 uncultured Smithella sp. | reverse complement strand
GTTTTATGGAAAAATTTTCAATCATCACAGATTTTATCCCCGCAGGCGATCAGCCGCAGGCTATTGATAAACTGGTGAAGGGCCTGGCCGAGGGCAAAGAGCATCAGGTGCTTCTGGGCGTCACCGGTTCCGGTAAAACCTTCACGGTGGCCAATGTCATAGAGCGTGTCGGGCGTTCGGCGCTGGTCATCGCGCATAATAAAACACTGGCCGCGCAACTGTATGAAGAATTCAAAGGCCTCTTTCCGGACAACGCGGTGGAGTACTTTGTCAGCTACTACGACTACTACCAGCCGGAAGCTTACCTGCCCACGACCGATACTTATATTGAAAAGGATTCCGCGATTAACGAGGAAATCGACAAACTGCGCCACGCGGCAACACACGCCCTTCTCACCCGCAGCAATGTCATAATCGTGGCCAGCGTTTCCTGTATCTACGGCCTGGGTTCACCCGAAGCGTATATGGGGATGATCGTCCCACTGGAAGTGGGGACGGATATTTCCCGTGAGGAAATCCTGCACCGGCTGATTGAAATCCAGTACGAAAGAAATGATATCGATTTTCACCGCGGAACATTCCGCGTGCGGGGTGATGTTGTGGAAATCTTTCCACCCTATGAAGATGAGCAGGCCCTGCGTGTGGAATTCTTCGGAGATACGATTGAGGCGATTCACTGGATTGACCCGTTGCGCGGCAAGAAACTCGGTTCACTGACCAAAACCGCCGTTTATCCCGGCAGCCACTATGTAACGACAAAGGATAATCTTAAAAGAGCAACGGCTGATATCCGCGCCGAGCTGGCACTGACACTGGCCCGATATAAAGAACAGAATATGCTGCTGGAAGCGCAGCGTCTGGAGCAGCGCACGAACTTTGATCTGGAAATGATGGAAGAGATGGGCTACTGCCAAGGCATTGAAAACTATTCGCGTCACTTGACCGGCCGCAAGCCCGGCGAGCCGCCGCCGACACTGATGGAATATCTGCCCAAAGACGCGCTGATCATTATTGACGAAAGCCACGCCACGCTGCCGCAGCTGGCCGGCATGTATCGCGGGGATCGCTCGCGCAAGGAAACGCTGGTAAAATACGGATTCAGGTTGCCTTCCGCCCTGGATAACCGTCCCCTGCGCTTTGAAGAATATGAGGCTCTTCCCAATCAGAGAATCTATATTTCAGCAACACCCGCCGTCTACGAAACCGAAAAGGCACAAGGCATCCGCGTGGAACAAATCATTCGTCCGACAGGACTCATGGACCCGGAAATCGAAATCAAGCCCGCTCAGCATCAGGTGGATGATCTGCTCGAAGAAATCCGCATACGAGTGAAAAAAGAGGAAAGAGTCCTGGTCACCACGCTGACCAAACGCATGGCCGAAAATTTAACTGACTATTACAGCGGCCTGGGTATCCGTGTGCGTTACCTGCATTCCGATATTCATACCCTGGAACGGGTCAGCATCATCCGGGACTTGCGCCTGGGTGAATTTGATGTGCTGGTCGGCGTCAATCTTCTGCGGGAAGGTCTGGACATCCCCGAAGTGTCGCTGGTGGCTATTCTTGATGCGGATAAGGAAGGCTTCCTGCGTTCCGAACGATCGCTTATCCAGACCAGCGGCCGCGCCGCGCGTAACGTCGAAGGCAAGGTCATCATGTATGCCGACAAAATCACCAAATCCATCCAAGCCTGCCTTGACGAAACCAAACGCCGCCGGATCATTCAGTCCAGGTATAACGAAGAAAACAATATCACCCCCGAAACCATCAAAAAATCGATCAGCAATGTTCTGGGGTCCATTTACGAAGCCGATTATATGACCGTACCGGTGGATGACAAAGGCAGAACCATTCCCGCTAAAGAAGAAGATTTGCCCGCGTTCATCAAAAATCTAACCGCGGAAATGAAGCAGGCGGCCAAAAATCTGGAATTTGAAAAAGCCGCGGGACTGCGCGATGAAATTAAAGA
>CAYULE010000464.1:0-1976 GCA_964445385.1 uncultured Smithella sp. | reverse complement strand
ATATCCGCACCGGCTCTTTTGATGGCGGTTATTGATTCCAGCATGGCTTTTTCTTCATCCAGCCAGCCCAGTTGGGCGGCGGCTTTGATCATGGAATATTCTCCGCTGACGTTATAAGCGGCCAGCGGCAGATCGAATTCCTGCCGGGCGCGATAGATGACATCCAGATAAGCCAGCGCGGGTTTGACCATAATGATGTCCGCCCCTTCCGACACATCCATGGAGATTTCCCGAATGGCTTCGTCGGCATTGGCCGGGTCCATTTGATAGGCTTTGCGGTCGCCAAACTGCGGCGCGCTTTCCGCTGCCTCGCGGAAAGGGCCATAAAACGACGACGCGTATTTTGCGGAATACGCCATAATTGGAATATCTTCCAGCATATTTTCATCAAGTGTTTCGCGAATGGCGGCAATCTGTCCGTCCATCATCGCTGAGGGCGCTACCATATCCGCGCCCGCTTTAGCGTGCGATAAAGCCGTCTCCGCCAGCACCTCCAGCGTCAGGTCGTTTTGCACCTGACCTTTTTCCAGGATGCCGCAATGGCCGTGGCTGGTATATTCGCACAGACAAACATCGGTGATCACCAGAATGTCGGGAACTTCATTTTTGATTCGTTTGACTGCCTGCTGCACGATGCCGTCCCTGGCAAAAGCACCGGTGCCCTGCTCATCTTTTTTGGCTGGGATACCGAAAAGCAGTACCGCTGGAATTCCCATCTCGAAAGCTTCGCGTGCTTCCTTTGCTAAATAATCCACCGAGAGTTGAAACTGTCCGGGCATTGAATGAATCGGTTTTTTAACGCTCTTGCCGGGCACGGCAAACAGTGGATAGACCAGATCGTCAATGCTTAATTTCGTCTCGCGAACCAAGCGCCGGAAATTATCATTTTTTCTCAACCTGCGTCCCCGATATTCAGGAAATTGCATAATCTAGTCCTCCTTCTTGGAAATTTCTTCATCCGTTAAATAACAGGCGGGATCGGGTCCCCAGACATCGCCTGCCGATTCCGCGCGCGCCCGGAAGTTTCCGCCGCAGACCGTCAGCCACGAGCATGTCGCACAGCGGCCATGAACGTGCTTCTTCTTGTCTTTCAGTTTCATCAAGAGCTCGTTTTTTTCATTCGTCCAAATTTCACTGAACGGTTTTTGCCTCACATTGCCCAGCGGCTGGTTGCGCCAGAACTGATCGGGATAGACTTCACCATCCCAGCTGACACAGCCGATGCCGTGACCGGAGCTGTTGCCCTCGTTCATTTCCAGAAGCTCCAGCACTTCTTTGGCCCGCGCCGGGTCTTCTTCTTTCATCTTCAAATACAGGTAGGGTCCGTCGGCGTGATTATCGACGGTGAGAATTTCCGGCGCCAGACCGTCGTCAAACATCTGTCTGGTTCTGGCTGCAATCAAATCAATCAGTGCGCGCGTTTCTTCATGGGTCAAATCCTCCTCGCGCAATTTGGAACCGCGGCCGGTGTAAACCAGGTGATAGAAACACATCCGTTCAATTTTTTCTTTCCGAAGCAGATCAAACATGTCCGGGACATCGGCCAGATTGTGTTTGTTCACCGTGAAGCGGATGCCAACCTTGATGCCCGCATCCCGGCAGTTGCGAATGCCTTCTATGGCTTCGGCGAACGCGCCTTTCTTTCCCCGGAACCGGTCATGCGTTTTTTCCAGACCATCGAGGCTAACGCCAACATAGGAAAGACCAATCTTCTGGAGTTTGGCCGCGATATCTTTGGTGATGAGCGTCCCGTTGGTGGAAATGACCGCGCGCATGCCTTTGTCTGTTGCATACTGGGCCAGTTCGAGCAAGTCGGGGCGCAACAGGGGCTCTCCGCCGGAAAACAAGATGACCGGAGCACCAAATGTTGCCAGATCGTCGATGAGTTTTTTTCCTTCTTCAGTGGTCAATTCGTCGGGATAGTCGATGTTGGCGGAATTGGAATAGCAGTGAATGCACTTCAGATTACAGCGGCG
>CAYULE010000463.1:0-1976 GCA_964445385.1 uncultured Smithella sp. | reverse complement strand
TGGCCTCAACATTTGGTGGAGCCTCAGCATATTGAGGGGTGTGGAAAAATCGGCATAGGTAATCGCCGTAACAGTTGAGTCCCTTTTCCAGTTGAATATATCGTAATAACTGGATTCCGGCCGGATGATTACCCAGCGAATGCCGGGCCGGAACGCTTGACCTGAAAGGTTATAACGTATCACAGCAACAAAAAAGCGGTGTCCGGAAGCAGTTTGTATTTCTTCCGGCTAATCACTGGTAAAACGAATAAAAAATTGTTAGATGTTCGGCATGGCAGATAAAATAATTATTGTTGAAAACGTAAGCAAGACTTTCCCTAAAGTTGTGGCGGTGAACAACCTTAGTTTTGAGGTTGAGGCGCAAACGTGTTTCGGGTGTCTGGGCCCGAATGGGGCGGGCAAGTCAACCATGATGAAGATCATTTATGGCAAATGCACACGGGATGAAAAACGGGCAGGCAAGATGAGCATCTTCGGCTATGACCCGAAAGACCAGGAACTTCAGATAAAGTACCTCTCCGGTGTGGTGCCCCAGGATAACAATCTTGATGAAGAGTTGAACGTCATCCAGAACCTGATGATCTATTCGAAGTTCTACAACATGCCGGCCAGGCTCGCTCGCGAGCGGATCGCGTATCTGCTGGACTTTCTCGAGCTTGCGGAAAAGATCAATTCGCGGATCACGGAGCTCTCCGGCGGAATGAAGCGCAGACTGGTCATTGCGAGGGCACTGTTGAATAATCCGCGGCTGCTGATTCTCGATGAGCCGACAACCGGGCTCGATCCGCAGGTGCGGCACCTGATCTGGGATAAGCTCAGGCTCTTGAAAAAAGAGGGTACAACCATACTGCTGACGACCCATTACATGGAAGAGGCGTTCCAAATATGTGATACGGTCATGATCATGCACAAAGGACAACGGATCATTGAAGGGCAGCCCCGGGATCTTTTGACAAAACATATTGAAAAATATGTTCTGGAATTGCCGGATGCCGGGACGCTGCACGATAAATTCAATGAGAATATGCCCGATTACGCGCGGATGGAGCGGGTGCAGCACGGGCTGCGGCTGTTTTCCAACGACTATGACTATCTGAAGATGCTTGCCGGTACGATGGCGGGCGAAAATTATTATCTGCGGCAGACGAACCTGGAAGACGTCTTTTTAAAAACAACCGGGAGGGGGCTCAATGAAACACAGTAAACCTGTGGTGTGTCCGCCTCTCTGGTGGCGGCTGTTTGCCGTATGGAACCGGCACATGCGCGTCTATACGAAAAACATCTTCAGCAATGGATTGCCGCCGTTTTTAGAACCGCTGTTGTTCCTGGCGGGCGTCGGGCTTGGCCTGGGCGCCTATATCACGCAATCCATGGAGGGGCTCAGTTATCTGGAATTTCTGGGTACCGGACTGTTAGTGACAGCGGCGATGTTTACGGCGTCGTTCGAGTGCAGTTACGGCACATTTATCCGGCTGGAATTCGATAAGGTATATGACGGGATGCTGGCGGCGCCATTGACGGTCAACGACCTGATTGTCGGCGAGATCATCTGGGCGGGAACCAAAGGATTATTTTTCTCCTTTGCGGTCCTGTGCATTCTGACGATTTTCGGTGTGATCCATATGCCATACAGCCTGCTGGCGCCACTGGTTGGATTTCTAACCGGCACCATGTTCGCGGTGATATCGCTGTTAATCACATCGTTTGTCCGGACCATTAATCAACTCAATTTCTTTTTCACCGGTTTTATATCACCCATGTTCTTCTTTTCGGGAGTGGTATTTCCGACAAGCAATCTGCCGCATTATATTCAACCACTGGTCGAAATTGTGCCGTTGACGCATTCCGTACGCCTGGTGCGAGCGGTCTGCGCAAATCATTACCAGATGATTCATCTGTGGGACTTGTTTTATATTGCGGCGTTTATCCTGGTGATCGGATTCTTTGCGGTCAGAAGACTGCGCGGAAGGATGGTA
>CAYULE010000462.1:0-1976 GCA_964445385.1 uncultured Smithella sp. | reverse complement strand
CTTTTGTTTTTCTTTAATCGCGCGATCCATTCATCCAGTGTGAGTTTGGCCATAATTTTTCTTACCTTTTTCCATTCGGGTTCGCATTATAGATAAAAAACAAAATATCACAACAGTGAATTATAAATAGTGATTGCAATAATTATATTGATGGTTTATCAATGACTTGGCCGCATGGCCATACCTGATGTGTCCAAAACTTCTGCAAAAAAAGGAGCTGCTATGTCGCTTTTCAGTGTTGATCGGAAAAAATGTAAACGTGACGGCATTTGTGCGGCGGAATGTCCGACGCAGGTGATTGTACAGACAGATAAAAAGTCATTTCCATTGCCTGCCGAAAATGCTGAAGAGTTTTGTATTAACTGCGGGCATTGCGTGGCTGTTTGTCCATACGGGGCATTGACTTTGGAAACGATGCCGCTTGCCGGCTGTCCGGAAATACAAAAAGAACTGATCCCTGTGCCTTTATCCGTTCGTCAGCTGTTATCAGCCCGGCGCTCCATCCGCCAGTATAAAAAGAAGCTCGTGCCGCAAAAAGTACTCGATGATCTGCTCGCCGTGGCCAGCTATGCGCCTACCGGCAGCAATAAGCAGCAGGTTCACTGGATGGTTTTTCAAAAGCCTGACGACGTCCATCAGCTGGCTGCCCTGGTGATTGATTTTATGAAAATGATGCTTCCCGTTACCACGGATGAAGCCATGGTCCGGCGTTTTCGGCGCCTTCTGGACGCGTGGGACCAGGGCCGGGACCGCGTCATGCGGGGCGCGCCGCACTTGATTGTAGCGCACAGTCCTTCCGATCTGTCTTTCCCCGAAGCGGACTGCGCCATTGCTCTAACCTACCTGGAACTCTATGCCTATGCCAAAGGATTGGGAACCTGCTGGGCCGGTTATTTCACAGGAGCCGCCGGTCTGCATGAACCTCTGATCAAAGCACTAAATTTGCCGCCGGGCCATCAATGTTATGGTGCGGTGATGCTGGGATACCCGCAATATGCCTATCACCGGATTCCCAGGCGCAATGAACCGCTGGTTACCTGGCGCTGAAAAAATTCAGTAAGGGAGAAAATTGAAATGGGCAGTTATGTCAACAGCAATCTGATCAGCGGCGAACATGTTGTTTATGAAACGAAATTGCATTGGATCACCTTCTTGTCTTTGAAGGGGATTCTGACATTATTTATCGCTCCGCTCATCGACTACTGGACGAGCGAATTCGCCATCACCAATAAGCGACTCATTATCAAGACCGGTTTTATTTCCCGCAACACCTTTGAAATGAATCATTCCAAGATCGAATCCATCAACGTCATTCAAAGTATCCTGGGACGCATCCTCGGATATGGAACGATCGTCATCATGGGAACCGGCAGTACAAGAGAGCCGTTTGCCGCCATCAGAGACCCGCTGGCGTTTCGCAGGGAGTTCCTGGAACAGCAGGGCTAGATACCTTTTACCTGCCGCCTATAGTCTATAGTTTTCTTTTTATATTTGTCGGAGAATGTCCTACGTTCCATAGGAACTTCTCCTGCATTTAATTCGGACTGACGCCGATACCGCAAACCATTCTCCTGTAGTATTAAACAGTCGCTTTTCAAGGGGTACACGTATTGCATCCGCCATATGTAATACGCCCCAACGTTCTGTGGTTACGAAATCAGAAACGCGCGTCTGACAACAGGAACGAAGCCCGAACCGCGGGGCGTACCCCTCCTGAAAAACTTTTAATCGCATACCTCTGGGTGGCAAAAAAGTAAAGAGAGATATGGCGGCAAATGCTGGTTGATCACTTAAAGAAATCATGCCTTTCGGCGGAAAAAAAGGTATAAAAAATAAAAGGAGAATAATATGGCTGAAACTAACGAAAAAGATTTTTATGACAAGGTCTTTCCTGTACCTGATCGAGTAAGAGAGAAATCTTACATCAAGAGCAGAGCAGAGTATGACAAACTGTATAAAGAATCGATCACCGATCC
>CAYULE010000461.1:0-2014 GCA_964445385.1 uncultured Smithella sp. | reverse complement strand
CAACAAGCTGCTCATCGACACCAGTCAGCCCTTTTTAAACAGACTTTTCCAGTCCATGAAAACAACCAGCTTCAGCGTGTCACTTTTCGATCGCGACGGCTATATTCTCCAGGTTATCCAGGATGATCGATATGTGGATATTACCAGGCAATTCAAATGGTATCCCGGTGTTCTCTGGTCGGAAGAATGTGTCGGTAATAATGCCGTAGGATCCGTATTAAAACAAAAAAAGCCGATTCAAATCATCGGGGCACAACATTACATGCAATGGTGCCACTTCGTAACCGCATCAAGCGCTCCGGTTATCGATCCGGAAGGTGAAATCATCGGAGGCATCGCCATCGTCGCTCTATTATTCGGGACGCACCCTCATACGTTGGGCATGGCCATCGCTGCTGCGCACGCCATTGAAAATGAATTGAAAATCCAAAATACGCTCACCCGATTAAAGGCCGCTTTTCACGAAACAGATATTGCCTACAGCCTGCAAAAAGCGATTATCAGTTCGATCCCGGAAGCGTTGATTGCTGTTAATATGGAAGGTCGGATTACCACCATCAACAAACGCGCGAAAAAACTGTTCGGCCTGGAAGACCAGAATGTGGCCGGAAAACTCCTCAGGGACATTTATACAGACGAGGCCAATAAACCGTTTCTGGATCTGATTGAACATCAGGAGACCTTATGCGACAGGGAGGTGAGAATTCAATCTACCAAAGGCCTCATTGATTTTACGCTCACCTGCAACGGTATTTATTCGTCCGGCGGATCAGCCATTGGAAAAGTAATCATTTTCTCGGAAATCAAAAGAATCAAATCGCTGATTAATAAATTCGTTGGAGCAAAAGCCAACCTGCAATTTGCCGACATCTATGGCGAAAATGAAAAATTCAAAAGTATCATCGCCGAGGCGACTGTTATTTCAAAAAGTATATCTAACGTCCTGCTTCTGGGAGAAAGCGGCACGGGTAAAGACATCATGGCCCAGGCAATCCATAATGCCAGTACCCGCAAAAATGGCCCCTATGTTGCCATCAACTGTGCGGCAATTCCCCGCGATCTGATTGCAAGTGAACTGTTCGGCTATTCCGACGGCGCGTTTACCGGTTCACGCCGCGGCGGCAGTCAGGGGAAATTTGAACTGGCGGACGGCGGTACAATTTTCCTGGATGAAATCGCCGAAACACCGCTGGAAATTCAGGCCGTTCTTTTACGTGTGCTCGAAGACAAAAGTGTTATCCGCATTGGCGGCAACCAGATCCGTTCTGTCGATGTCCGGATTATTTCCGCCACGAACAAAGATCTAATCGAGGAGGTCGGCAAGGGAAATTTCCGCAAAGACTTGTTCTACCGAATGAATGTTTTCAATATCCATTTGCCGCCTCTGCGTGAGAGAACTGACGACATTCCCCTGCTTGTGGATGTCTTTATTAGAAAATACGAATCCGCCCTGGGAAAAACGATACGTAGTGTGGATGAGAAAATCTGGGATTTATTTCTACGATATTCCTGGCCGGGAAATGTCCGGGAATTGCAAAATGTCATAGAAAGGATGGTTCATTATGCTTCTTCTGACCGTTTGACGTTCAATCTCATTCCTCGGGAAATCGTGGACGGAAACCGGCAAAGCCAACAACATTCTGATATGGAATCACCGGAAGAAGCGGAAAAAAAGCTCATTCGCCATATGCTGGCGTTAAAATTCAGTAAAAACAAAATAGCGGAAAAACTCAACGTGTCCCGTGCAACATTATTCAGGAAAACAAAGAAATACGGATTAACGGGAAATTAAACAAATGCCTGAAAACGATAGAGGAGTCTGAACTTTACATCAGTCATGAATATTGATCAGCTTCTCAAGAAAAGGGAACCATCATGAATGTCTTTTTTTCCCACTTTCCATCCATAGTCGTGGCTATCTTGTTTGTAATAGTTTTTATTATCTTTTCCATGATCTGTCTGTTTCTGGTACGTCGTTTTGCTAAGCCACTGCGTTTTGGAGAAATGGTTGACT
>CAYULE010000460.1:0-2014 GCA_964445385.1 uncultured Smithella sp. | reverse complement strand
TTTCTGTTTGAGATCACGCTGAAACGGGAATGGTTTATCTTCAATCTCGTCCGTCCCCCCAAGCGGAAAAAGCTTCCGGTGATTTTAAGCTGCGAAGAAACCAGGCATTTGCTGTCCTGTGTCCGGCTGCCCAAATCCCGCATGGCGCTGACCGTCATCTATGCCTGCGGCCTGCGCCTCAACGAAGGACTCCACCTGCGCGTGCAGGACATCGACAGTTCCCGCATGCTGATCTGGATTCGCAACGGCAAAGGCGGCAAGGACCGGTATGTTCCCCTGCCGCAGCGCCTGCTGGTTCTTTTGCGCGATTACTGGAATATCCATAAACCCTCTTCATATTTCTTCTTTCGCAAGGATAAAAATACCGCCATATCCGATACGAGTCTCCAGCATACCTTTAAGGTTGCTTTGCGCCAAAGCGGTATTACCAAAGCCGCATCCATTCACACCCTGAGACATTCCTATGCAACTCATTTGCTGGAACAAGGCGTGGATTTGAGAGTGATTCAAGAACTGCTTGGCCATAAAAGCCCGCAAACCACCGCCATCTATACGCATCTGACCGACAAAAGCCTTCAGAAACTGACCGAAACCCTCGATCAACTGCTTGCCGATTTCTAATCCACCATGCCCGGCATCACGGAGATATTTCGAACCTGCGGGCCTGCGTACCGGGAGCGGTTTGATCAGACCCTCCTGCCCAGCCACCGGAAAACGATTGCGGACATCATCCACTGCCGCACCGCCGTCATGGGCGGCCATGCCTTCGTCTGCGATTCCTGCGAGCATGTGCGCTATGCTTATCATTCCTGCAAAAACCGAAGTTGCCCCACCTGCCACGAATCGGATCGAATAACCTGGCTGGGAAAAAGGAAAAAAGAGCGTTTGCCGGTTCCTTACTTCCACGCCGTCTTTACGCTTCCCAAAGAACTGCATCCCATCATTAAAGCACATCAGAAGATCGGATATGCTCTGCTCATGGAGGCGGCGGCTCTGTCGCTTATGAAACTGGCGTCGGATGTTCGCTATGTGGGCGGGCAGATTGGATTGCTTTCGGTTCTTCATACCTGGACACGCGCTGTGCTCTACCACCCCCATGTCCATTGCCTCATTCCGGCAGGCGGGCTCTCTTCAGATCATCGCTACTGGATTGCCTCCAGAAAACACTACCTGGTTCCAGTCAGAGCCTTATCCCAGATATTCCGCGCAATCTTTATGGCACTCATCCGCAAGAAACTGCCCGATGTGTCCTTTCCGCAGTCTGTCTGGAATGTCCCCTGGGTTGTTTACTGTAAATCGGGGCCTCGTACCGCCGATCATGTTCTGGATTATCTTGCCCGGTACGTCCACCAGACGGCCATCACCAACAACCGGATTATTTCCTCACAAGAGGGCAAGGTGACGTTTCGCTACAAGGATTCACAAAAACAGCAGTGGCAGATCATGACACTGGATACGCAGGAGTTTATCCGTCGTTTTCTACAGCATGTGCTTCCGCCAGGCTTTCATAAGGTGCGCTACTATGGTCTGATGGCCCCACGCAACCGGCAGCGCTTGGATCAAATCCGCCGGGAACTGACCCTCCATGCACCACTGACAAAACAGGAAACACAAGATTTATCCCAAGAAGAAATAAAAGATAAAGAAAAGACAGCACACCGCCCCATGCTTTGTCCGGTCTGCAACAAGGGGCATCTCATTCCCTTCATGATCATTCCCCGTCAGTGGAGAGCGCCGCCATGAGCAAACGGATTCATCCGCATCTGCCACAAAACGATTACGATCTGACGGCCGGCGGTTTAACCGTTTTGCCGCCGATGGCTTCGTATGCGCATGATCAGAAAGATGGTCTTGAAATCAGATTCCGGACTTTACTTTCCTTCAAATTCTTTATTCATGGCAACATCCGGATATCAAAAAAAACGGATTTCCCTCTTGATTTCAGCCCTGATTTGTCCCATATTGCTTCTCAAATCTGTAAGCAACACGATTAAATTTCCAAAAAGGTCCAGAC
>CAYULE010000459.1:0-2020 GCA_964445385.1 uncultured Smithella sp. | reverse complement strand
TAGCGCCGATTTCGAGCAAAAGCCAGCCATTTTCTTTTAAACGGCTGTGTGCCTGATATATCAATTTTTCGTAAAATTCCACACCTGTTTCACCGGCCCAAAGCGCCTGGCGCGGTTCAAAATCTTTTACGCCGGCGGCAAGCGTTTCGTATTCCTCTGCTCCAATATAGGGAGGATTGGAAACAATCATATCAAATTCGCCATTAACCCGTTCGAATAAATCGCCCTGAAGAAAAATGATTGAATTTTCCAGATGCAAAAGCCGGGCGTTTTTTTTTGCTACGGCCAGCGCCGGTGCCGATATATCGGTGGCCGTGATCTGCGAATCGGGAATCTCCTTAGCCAGAGCCAGGGCGATCGCGCCACTACCCGTTCCGATATCCAGAATACTGGGCTGTTTTAGAGCCTTTGCACGGCAGAGCGCAAGCGCTTCTTCGACGATCACTTCGGTGTCGGGCCGTGGAATCAGAACGTCTTTGTTTACCTTCAGCATTAACGACCAGAAGGCTTTATGTCCGGTAATATAGGCTACCGGTTCGAAGCGCAGTCTTCTTTCGATCAGTTGATTGAAGACGGCCAGTTGCGCTTCAGGAATGGTTTGGTCGGGATCCTTGATAAACGCCAGCCGGTCACAGTTCAGACAATCAGCCAGCAGAACCTCGGCATCCAGCCGGGCTGAAGGAATTCCGGCGGCTTCCAGTTTTTGAGTTGTTTCGGAAATAAGATCGCGTATCGTCATTGGGCTGTATTTTCTTTCATTAATTTTTAGAATATATATTATCTTCAAGAAATATCCAACCGGTGATTATTCTTTATTCCGCAAACGGCAGTAATCGGTATCCTTGTTATTAATCATTAATAATATCATGTTTATGCGGCGCGTATCGGGATCAAACTCCTGAAAACGATAGACACCGGAGGGAATATCCTGTGGTCAATATTCATTGACATCAAACACCGTGTCTCTTATAATGCAGACACGAACAAACTGGATTTGAAGGGCAAAAAGAGGCGTCTGAAAGAACATTTAAGATGACGTGATATAAAACAGGAATGTGAGCATAAAATATTTGGAATAATGTTAGGGGGAATTTATGCATAAAAAAATAAAAGTATTGCTGATTCTCTTCTCCATCATGGCACTTGGCGCTATTGCGGGCTGTGGCGGCGATGACCCTCCGATATTCAGGTGGGGCAATGTTACTTTGTATAACGATACATCCTATTCAATAGATGAATTGTATCTGGCGCCAATCGCCGAACCGGACTGGGGGGATAATCGCTTAGGTTCAGATGTGCCGTCCGGGGACAGCGTCACGATATCCGGACTCGCTCCCAAGGCTTACGACGCGCAAATTGTGATTAAAGGAGCATACAGCGTATATTTTGCGTATCGATATAATATTGCTGTGGAGGCATGGGAGACATACGACCTGACGACGATTAATTCGGATTTTTCAGGGTCGCTCCAAATTGTTAATGATGACGCGGCTGCGTATATTAATGGGATCTATGTTTCAAAGAAAGGTTCAGGCAGCTGGGGGCCCAATCAAATAACGTCGAGCATAGGCCCTGGTCGTTCATTACATTTGTTTGATCTTGACTCCGGTTCCTATGATGTAAAGATTGTATGGGATGCTGGTGCAGATTCTGTCTATTCGACAAGTGTTCTTTCACTTGTTTTAGTAATCCTTAACGTCAATTGAGTTTGTTATGGTTATATGGAGGTTTATGATGAAGAAATATTTTACGATAGCCTTAGTATTATTCCTGCTGGTCACATTTTCGAGTATTGTTCTGGCGGAAAAGATAACGGTCCTGCCTGAAGGATCTCCGGAAAAACAGGTGGAAAAAAGTGTAAAGTCCAATACGGTAAAAGAAGATAAACTAGCCGCAAAAAGAATAAGGGATCGGGCGAATTCAAGCATGACCAATTACAATAGCCGCGCCGATGAGCAAATGATCAGATATCGGCAATTTGATGATGGTGAAGGTGAAGTAAAGACCGGGAATTAAAGGG
>CAYULE010000458.1:0-2029 GCA_964445385.1 uncultured Smithella sp. | reverse complement strand
CAATAATATTCAGCGAACATTTTTTTATCAAAGTGAAAGTTACTGATATAAATATTATCGAAGGTCCACATGGGGAAAAACTTCACATCCACTTCTCTAAGGGGCATGCGCTTCCTCATGTGTTTATCCATACCGATGGAGGTAGCAGAATGACGACTCGACCAAAAAAAATAATGGAGCTGTTTTGGATCATATTTGGAATCAGTTTTTTTATCGGCTGTGGCGGCGGAGGCGGAAACAGTGCGGCGATGCTACCGCAAACAATCGCGCCGGTCATTACGACCCAACCGGCAAGCCAAACCGTGATGGTGGGTCAGACGGCCACCTTTACCGTAACCGCGACCGGCACCGCGCCCTTGGGCTACCAATGGAGGGAAAACAACAGAGTCATTTCCGGCGCGACCTCCGCAAGTTTCACGACGCCGGCCACCACGATATCGAATAACGGCGCCAAATTCACTGTCGTCGTGAGCAACGGGGCGGGAAGTGCGACATCCATCCAGGCTACTTTGACGGTAAGCCCCGTAAATCTCTCCAGCCAGATTTCCCAGCACGGAATTACCTGGACTTTCGACAAGGCGTATCGGGCCGGCCGGTTCATAAACGGCGACTGGTGGGTGCAGGGACCGGTGACGATGATCAACATTTCACCCGCCTCCACAGTATCGGGAGCGCGAACCATCAATGGTTCAATGATCAATCCATCGCCACAAAACGGCAACCATCAGGGATATGACAGCGCCATGTACGCCAATGAATATGAGGCGGCTCGCAATGCCGCCCGGCCCAATCAAAACAGCTTATCGGCAGCCAATCCTCTGACCCTGCCGGTTAATTCATCTCTGATTTCAACCATCAGCATCGCTGCCGAGGCCAACCGGCCTCAATTGAAAACCGCCGCCATTCTGACGGTGCTTGCCGCGCCGCCTCCTGCGGGCAGTTTTCGTCCGCCCTATTGCGGCACGGATAAAACTACCCGTTATAATATAAGCCAACTAAACTATTCGCTACTCCAATCTCTGACGCCGACAGCTTCAACCCCAACCCTGGCTGCCGTGGAGCGTTATTTTGAACGCCCGTGGATTGATCATATTCCCGGCTGGTCAGCAGGCTACCAGCACCCGGAAGATAACATGCCCAACTATGGCCGCGAGATTGCCACACAGGTCGGTATCGGCGCTTTAATGCTGCATCTGAATTTCAGCAATGACGACAAGCGAACGCTGCTCATCCGATACATTCAGTTGGGGATCGATTTATATGGAATTATTCAGAATGGCGGCATCAACAACTGGGAGCCTGACGGCGGTCATGCCAGCGGCCGTAAATGGCCAATCCTGTTTGCCGGACTGATGCTCGATGACGCTAAGATGAAGGCGATTGGTCAAAAATCGGGAATCTATCTTTACTCCGGTTCTTACGGTCCGGGAAATCCGCCGCCGGATTATATTCATTTCGGCGAGGACGGCCAGACTTTTTACGTTACACAGGCAGATGTGGATAGAGAACATACGGTCAATTGGGAAGGGATTATCGGAGAAGCGTATTTAACGTCAGACATCGGCATGCCGGAGTGGGGAATCAGGCATTCAACAGACCCGGGTATTGATAACAAAGATTGGACGGCATCCTACCGGCAGTGTTGCACGGCGCATGCCTGGCCGGGATTTGTTCTGGCCGCGCATATGATGAATGTGAAAAGTCTCTGGAATTACCCTGCGCTGTTTGACTATCAGGATCGCTACATGACCACGGAAACCCCGCATCAATGGATGCG
The DNA here is from genome assembly GCA_964445385.1 of uncultured Smithella sp. Classification (GTDB taxonomy): domain Bacteria; phylum Desulfobacterota; class Syntrophia; order Syntrophales; family Smithellaceae; genus UBA8904. The sequence continues at coordinate 252 of CAYULE010000458.1, read as the reverse complement.
CTGCTGGGATCGTTTTACCGAGGATATGTGGGACACCTATCGGGCGGACTATTGATCTGTTGCTTCTAAAGAATTGTTCCGCTGTTTCAAGCATTCTGATTCCAGCTTGATCAATCATGCTGATAGATCTGCCTTCGCTGATTCAATCCGCAAGATTGAATCAGCGAAGGAAAGCAACTCCACAAATTGTGGCCTGAGATCAAGATTCCATTGACATGCAGGACCACTTTTCTTATATAGTTCTGTCAACAA
>CAYULE010000457.1:0-2030 GCA_964445385.1 uncultured Smithella sp. | reverse complement strand
TTTTGGGTGCAGCGTCTGGAAAAAGCATGGCAATCCGCGCCAATAGTATGGCTGGCCGGTGTGCGCCGTGTCGGGAAAACGACGCTTGTTAAAAGCCTCGGTGAGGATCGCATTTTGTATCTGAACTGTGATCTGCCGGTTGTGGAAGAGATGGTTGCCCAGCCTGATATTTTTTTTAAAAATTGCGAAAGACCTGTCATTGTTTTTGACGAAGTTCATCAGTTGAAGAACCCAAGCCGTATTCTGAAAATCGGCGCCGATCAGTTTCCCCATATAAAGATTGTAGCCACAGGATCATCAACGCTGGCGGCTACACGTAAATTTCAGGATACATTGACAGGACGCAAGCGCAACATTCATCTTACGCCGGTGTTGTGGGATGAGCTTGCCGCCTTCAGTAACGTCTCTATTGAAAAACGTCTTTATCACGGTGGTTTGCCGCAAACGTTGCTTGCTTCCCACAAAGTCCCGGAGTTTTACAGGGAATGGATGGATTCTTTTTTTGTTCGGGACATCCAGAAACTTTTTGCTTTTCGCAATCCGGAAAAGTTTACCAATTCATTTGAATATCTCCTGAAACAGAGCAGTGGCTTATTCGAGACGGCGAAAGTCGCGAGTACGCTGGGAATCAGCCGATCAACGCTCGACAGCCACATTCAGGCTCTGGCAGCGACCCATGCGATAACCATTGTGAGGCCGTTTTTCGGGGGAGGGCAGAAGGAAATTGTCAAGATGCCCAAAATTTACGCTTTCGATACCGGCTTTGTCGCCTTCAGCAGGGGATGGGATCCACTGCGTCTCGATGATCGCGGCCCTCTCTGGGAGCATATCGTTCTGGAATATCTTCAGGCCTATGCCTTCGATCATGAAATCCAATACTGGCGTGACACATCCGGTCGAGAAGTTGATTTTATCATCAGGAGGAACCGGGATACAATCGACACCGTAGAATGTAAATGGGATCCCCGGCAATTTGAAGCGACTTCGCTTAAAGCTTTTCGTGGGCTGTATCCTAACGGTAAAAATTATCTGATTTGTCCTGATGCCGGTGAGGGCTATGAAAAGCAGATTGGCGGTCTGAAGGTGCGTATTGTCAATCCTCAGCAGTGGTGGAATAAATTCAAGGCGTCCCTACAGAGCTGATAGAGATACAATGAATGATAAAGCACTTTTGGAAAAATATAACGCATTAGTGGCCGAAAACGAAACCTTGAAAAAGGAAAATAAGCGGCTCAGAGAAGAATTGCGCGACATTCTTCCTTCGCAGAGCTGTGAGGCTACCTTCCCGACCCAATCAGATGGCAACATTCAATCACCGGTGTTGCTGCCCGAAATTCCTCCATCAGAAAAGATAAAGTTATTTGCGACGCTTTTTAGAGGCAAAGATGACGTCTATGCCAAACGATGGGAAAACAAGAAAGGTGATACAGGATACTCGCCCGCATGTCGTAATGAATGGAGATCAGGCGTCTGCCGAAAGCCGCAGGTCAAATGTACCATCTGTGCCCACAGGGCGTATGAAGCAGTAACGGAGCAGGTCATCGAGGATCATCTGCGAGGGAAGGTCATTGCCGGCATATACCCTTTGTGCTTGGATGAAACATGCCGTTTTCTGGCGATGGATTTTGACGATGAGGGCTGGCAAAGAGATGTTACAGCTCTTCGATCTGTTTGTCTGGCGTTTGACATTCCCGTTGTTGTGGAGAGATCAAGATCAGGTAACGGCGCGCATGCCTGGTTTTTCTTTGAAACTCCAATTCCTGCCGCTGTGGCAAGAAAATTCGGCTCTGCATTAATCACTTGCTCCATGAGCAGGCATCATGAGCTATCCTTCAGATCCTATGATAGATTATTTCCGAACCAGGATACCATGCCTAAAGGCGGCTTTGGCAATTTAATTGCTCTGCCACTGCAGAAAAAAGCGCGTGAACTCGGCAACAGTGTTTTTATTGATGGAGATTTCAAGCCTTATGAAAATCAGTGGGAATTTTTATCAGCGATTCAAAAAATGTCCGAGGAAAGCATTGTTT
>CAYULE010000456.1:0-2038 GCA_964445385.1 uncultured Smithella sp. | reverse complement strand
GGTCAATCTTCGGATCCATGTTTTCAAGCCATGGCCTGTCGGCATACGTCTTCATCAATGGTCTCCTCAAATTTGTTGCTACCGTTAATTTTGTCAGAGATAACCTCTTTGGCCTATCCTGACCCTCATACCCATCATTCAGTCCCGATCAGAAATGATGAAACGAACGTTCTGGAAAATCGACAAAATCCTTTGTTAGAAAGGGAACAGCCATGTTTAGAAATTAAAGATTCTCGCCCGTGTAATTCTGAACCTTTATAGCGTTCGTTATAGAGGATTTTATATTGGGAAACGACTATGATTGTCAAGCTAAAAAACCGGATACGGGAGATGGTCAGGATGTGTTTTCTCAACCCCTGCCGAGGACATTCTCAAGGATATCAATGATGTTGTGACCTTATCTCGAAATATTTACCGGATTCAACCAGAGCGGCAAGGAGCTTGGGGATGCCCTCGGGGCGTTTTGAACTATTTGACACAGAGGTGGAATAAGTATAGCTGTTCAGGTATTGTAAATTAATTATCCGGGGAAGAATGCCATGATAAAACAAATTGAATTTACCGACATTGAAGGTATTGAAGTTGGAAATGCGCAGAATCTGGATGCTGCTACCGGCTGCACGGTTGTTCTCTGCAAAGACGGCGCAACGGCCGGCGTGGATGTTCGCGGCGGTGCGCCCGGCACACGGGAAACGGATTTGCTCAACCCGGTCAACATGGTGCAGAAAATCCATGCGGTCATGCTCGCGGGTGGCAGCGCGTTCGGGCTCGATGCGGCAGCCGGCGTCATGCAATACCTCGAAGAACAGAAAATCGGTTTTAATGTCGGCGTCACGTTTGTGCCGATTGTCTGCGGCGCCGTGCTTTTCGATCTGACCTTTGGTGATTTTAAAATAAGACCGGACAAGGCTATGGGCTACTCGGCCTGTGTCAACGCGACGAATCAATCCTGCCCGCAGGGCAATGTCGGCGCAGGAGCGGGCGCGACGGTCGGCAAGATCCTGGGCATGGGGCAGGCGATGAAAAGCGGCCTCGGAAGCTATGCCCTGCAAATCGATGATTTAAAAGTCGGCGCGCTGGTGGCGGTCAACTGTCTGGGTGATGTCATCGATCCGGAAACCGGAGAGAAACTGGCCGGGCCAGTCCGGGAAGATGGCGTGACGCTGGCCGATACGGAAGACGTCATGATTCAAGCCTATGCGGACAAGAAAAATCTGTTCAGCGGCAATACTACGATTGGCGTTATCGCTACCAATGCAGTCCTGGACAAAGCGCAAGCCACGAAGCTTGCCTCCATGTCGCAAAACGGTTACGCTCGAACGATGCGGCCGGCGCACACCATGTTCGACGGCGACACGATCTTTGCGCTTGCCACCGGTTCAGTCAGCGCCGACTTAAGTGTGGTCGGCCTGCTTGCCGCGCGGGTGATGGAACGTGCCGTCGTTGCCGCCGTTAAAAATACTTCAACCCTTTGTGGATTACCTTGTTACGTCAAGTCTTGAACGTTGCCATCGTGTTCTTATTATTTATTTGACAGATAAAAGCGTTATCTCTATACTCCCGCCCACAAAACAGACAATGGAATAAACAAAAATTTGAGGGGGGAGACGTATGTATCAGTTAATGAAACCGGATAATATAGTGGAAATATTAGAGAAATCTGTTTCTAAATTTCCGGATCGGCCTTTTATTGGAACAAAAAATAAGGCCTTGAAGCAATATGAATGGATCACTTATGCTGATTTCGGAAAACGTGTGGATCATTTAAGAAGCGGCTTGAGCCAGTTGGGGGTTCAAAAGGATGATGCCGTTGGTATTATCTGCAACAACAGCACAGACTGGGCAATATGCTATTTTGCCAACAGTGGCCTGGGTGCGCGGTTTGTCCCCATGTACGAAGCCGAGCTGGTCCAAGTCTGGAAATACATAATCAATGACGCTAAGATTAAAGTTCTCTTTATCAGCAAAAAGGCAATATATGACAAAATAAAAGATGCCCTTTCGGGAATATCCACGTTACAAAAAGTTATCATCATGG
>CAYULE010000455.1:0-2040 GCA_964445385.1 uncultured Smithella sp. | reverse complement strand
AACAGAGGGGAGGAAGATTTATGAAAACGATCAGGCGCAGGACCTTTCTTAAGATGCTTGCTGCCGTGAGTGCCGCGCCGCTGCTCAAGCCCCTCTCCGTCCTGGCTGCGCAGCCGGAGGCTTCCCTGATTCTGTTCAACGGCAAGATCATCACCGTGGATGGGTCGGATTCGGTTGCCGAAGCGATTGCCGTTCGCGGTGACAAAATTCTGGCAGTCGGATCAACACCACACATCAAGACCTTTACCGGTCGCAATTCCACACTGATCGATTTGCAGGGAAAGACCGTCACCCCCGGACTCATCGACTCGCACGCGCACCTTCCGCCATTCGGAAATAGAGAACTGTATTGGGTCAAGCTGCAGGGTGTGGAATCAAAAGAAAAGGTGCTTGAACTCATTACCGCCCAGGCTAAAAAGGTACCGGAAGGGAAATTTATCAATGCGTGGGGCGTGGAAAGCATGGACCTCGCATTTATGAATCGTCACGACCTCGACGAGGTCACGAAGCAGCACCCCGTTCTGGTCATCCACACGACCGGGCAGTGGGGATTTGCCAACTCCGCCGCGCTGAAACTGGGAGGGGTGAATCAGGCCACGGCAAATCCTCCCGGCAGTCTGGTGGAAAAAAATTCAAGGGGGGAACCGACCGGTCTGCTCGTCCATTATCCCGCGCTCTACCTTGTCAGAAGGGCCATTCCGCCTCCCACGGAGGATCAGATGGTAAAGAGCATCAACCATGCGGCCATGCTGTACAGCCAGGAAGGCGTGACATCGGTCCATGACAATTTCTTCATGGTGACCGGTATGTCGAGCGTTGAATCGGCGCATCTCTATTTTAATCTGGCGGCATCCGGACGCCTGCCCGTGCGCCTGAAAATCTGGCCGTACCTGCCGAAACTTGCCGACACGCTCGACGCTGTTTCAGAACTTTTTACCGGCAAAAAACCAAATCCGGCATCCCCTTTATACAAAGTGGGTGAGATGAAGCGCTCGGATCCGAAATCGTTTGAGCGGGTATGGGGAGGATGCAAAATCGCGATCGACGGATCAGGGCCGACGGCCGGCTGGTCCCGTAATCCAAACGCGTTGATGCTGCATTCTCCTTCAGATCTGCGGCAGATGGTCGACGCCATTCATCGAGCCGAACAACAGGTAAGCGTTCATGCTGTTGGAGATATGGCGGTTCACATCATGCTCGACGCATTTGAAGCCGCGCAGCAAGCATACAAGCGTCCTGATCCGCGCCACCGCATTGAACATGCGCTTTGGCCCGGAGTCGGAGCGTTCCGCCGCATCAAGAAATCGGGCGTTATCCTATCGACGCATCCCCAGTTTATTTATGCATGGGGAGATCGCTGGGTGGGGGGGCCTAAAATACATGAATTCGTCCCGCTCCGATCCCTTCTTGACCATCAGATACCGGTTGCCATGGGCGCCGATCCGCCCGCCTTTTCTCTATGGCAACCTCAGTACGCGCTCTGGCAGGCTGTCGCGCGGGTAAGCAAGGGTGGAAAGCGATTTGCGTCTTCTGAATCCATCTCCATCAAGGAAGCGCTTCGCCTGCAGACAATGGGCAGTGCGTACGCCGCGTTTCAGGAACGCGACCTCGGTTCGCTGGAGGCCGGCAAGCTTGCCGACATGGTCATATGGGATCGCGATTTTCTAAATATACCGACCAGCGAAATCCGCGATGCCAGAGCATCCAAGACATTCGTCGGGGGAAAGGTTGTCTTTTCGAGGGAATCGGTCACTTCATGACGCCGTGACAACTTTTAAATCGTCATGTCTGCGTCTGCGCTTTTCGAAGTAGTTTTGTTAACCGAGGCTGTGAGTCAAGCCTTCATCCGGCAGGGTCTGTCCAGTCCGCTCCAGATCAGGACATGGAACGGAAACAGGACCCACCGGTAATTTATTCTTCTTTGCGGGCTTTCATCTGACGGCGCGTGGCGTCCAGTTCCATCTTACGCATGCGCACGCTTTGCGGGGTGACTTCCACCAGTTCATCTTCAGCGATGAATTCAATGGCCTGATCCAGCGA
>CAYULE010000454.1:0-2047 GCA_964445385.1 uncultured Smithella sp. | reverse complement strand
TTGTCTGGCAGGATGTCAACGATCATGAAGGATTTGACGTCTGTGCCGACGACCATTGCCAGCGGTATCAGGGCATCACTCGAATTATCTCCGGAAATGTCGCTCGCGCCATCGATGCCACGCGGGGTTTATTTCTTGTTTATGATGGTGAAATTTGCGACGCGCGTTACTATAAATGCTGCGGCGGACAAACGGAAATATTTTCATCCGCATGGGAAAACCAATCGCCGGCCTATCTGCAAAGCATCACCGACAGCGAATCCCCCCATTCGCCGATTCAATCGGAAAAGGACGCGGCCCAGTGGCTGTATTCCCGGCCGGCAGCCTATTGCAATACAGCGGATGAAGCCTTGCTGAGCAGGATTCTGCCGGCCTTTGACCGGGAGACTTTGCATTTCTACCGCTGGCAGACAGCCTATACGCGACAGGAACTGGAAACCATTCTTCATAAAAAATCCGGCATTGATTTTGGGGAGCTGCAGCATATTCTCCCCATGGAAAGGGGCCCGTCCGGCAGAATTTACAGACTGAAAATTACCGGTTCAAAAAAAACCATCATCGTGGGCAAGGAACTGGAAATCCGCCGCTGGCTCTCGGAAAGCCATCTGCTCTCCAGCGCTTTTATTGTCTCCGTTGAACATGATCCAGACGGCGGGATCAAACGCTTCATCTTCCATGGCGGTGGCTGGGGACATGGCGTGGGCCTGTGTCAGATCGGCGCGGCGGTTATGGCAGATCAAGGGCGGAAGGCAGAAGAAATTTTAACACATTATTTTACAGGCTCGATTTTGAAGAAGTTATATTGACCCGGCTCATCCATGCTAAGCCGGAGAAAAACACAAAAAACCTGGTAAAGGAATTCCATGTCACCTTCCAATGAAATAACGACGAAAAAAATCCGCAATCCCTGGCTCTGGGTACCTTCTATCTACATAGCGGAAGGCATTCCTTACATGATCGTGATGACCGTCAGCGTGGTCATGTATAAGAATCTGGGGCTCTCCAACACGGACATCGCCCTCTACACCAGCTGGCTGTATCTGCCCTGGGTCATCAAGCCGCTGTGGAGCCCGTTTGTCGATCTATTCCGCACCAAGCGCTTCTGGATTATCGCCATGCAGCTCGCTATCGGCGGATCGTTTGCCTGTGTGGCGTTGACGCTGCCCGCAACGGATTTTGTAAGATATACCCTCGCGATGCTCTGGATCATGGCGTTTTCCTCTGCCACGCATGACATTGCCGCCGACGGCTTTTATATGCTGGGACTGACCACGCCCGAGCAGGCCGCCTTTGTCGGCGTGCGCACGGTTTTCTACCGCGTGGCCACCATCGCGTCCAAAGGCGGGTTGGTGGTTGGAGCGGGTGTTTTGCAACAGCACGGCTACCCGGTTGCCTCCGCCTGGTCAATTACCTTCTTAGTCGCCGGGGCGTTTTTTCTGGCTTTGTGCCTGTATCATTTCTTTGCCCTGCCTAAGCCCGAAGCTGATCACAGCGCTCCCTTGCACAAAGGCCGCGGCGTCGTGGCCGAATATTTCCGGATCATCACCCTGTTTTTCCGGCGCAAGGATATTCTTGTCATCATCTGTTTCTTTTTGTTTTATCGCTTTGCTGAAGCACAACTCGTGAAAATGGTCGCGCCTTTTCTCCTGGATGCCCGGGCGAAGGGCGGCCTGGGGCTGACGACAGCCGAGGTCGGCTGGATTTATGGCACCGTGGGCGTTGTAGCGCTGATGCTGGGCGGACTTCTGGGCGGTTATGTCATTTACCGGAACGGTCTGAAATTCTGGCTTTGGCCGATGGTGATCATCATGCACTTACCGGATTTAATTTTTGTTTATCTGTCGCACGCGCAGCCGGAGAGTTTGTGGCTGATCGGTTCCGCTGTGGCGTTCGAACAGTTCGGCTACGGCTTCGGCTTCACCGCTTACACCATGTATATGATCATGGTCTCGCAGGGCGAATATAAAACCGTCTTTTACGCCATGGGCACGGGCATCATGGCCCTGGGCATGATGCTGCCCGCGATGTCCAGCGGCTGGATTCAGGA
>CAYULE010000453.1:0-2058 GCA_964445385.1 uncultured Smithella sp. | reverse complement strand
ACAATGGCCAGATAATCGCCGCGTGTTTTAAAAGAAGGGATCGCCACCAGGAAACCGACCAGCGCCGCGCCGATTCCTCCGGCCAGGATGGCCACCGGAAAAAGGATATTTTGCGCGCCCGCGGGAAAGGCATGAACGGTCAACAGAGAGGCGATGTAAGCGCCGACAGCCATGAATCCGGCATGCCCCACGGAGAATTCACCCATATAGCCGTTGATCAGATTCAAACTGACGGTGAGGATGATGTTGATGCCTACATAAATTAAAATCAGCTGGATATATAAATCCACAAATTCAAAAGTGTCGACGGCAATACAAAATGCCAGACCCGCCGCCATAAAGACCGGCCAGAATAATTTATAGCCGGTCAGCGTGTGCCAGTGTGCCAGCAGCGTATGGTATGTGGCTTTAACGGAAGACATACTTACACCTTTTGCGGCTGGGGTTTGCCCAGAATGCCGTAGGGTCGGACAATTAACAGAATAAGAAGCAGTGTAAAGGCCACAAAATCGCGGTAGGTGGACGGTAAAAACGCGGCTACCATAATTTCCACCGCGCCCAGAATAAAGCCGCCGATCATGGCGCCGCGGATGTTGCCGATGCCGCCGACCACCGCGCAGATAAACGCTTTCCAGCCGACCATGATGCCCATGTAGGGATCGATCACCGGATAGGCCAGGCCGTACATCACGCCGGCCGCTCCGCCCAGGCCCGTGCCGATGGCAAACGTCAGCGAAATGATTTTATTCACCGACACACCCATCAGCGGAACAATGGACTTGTCCCACGAAATGGCTCGCATGGCCATGCCCGCTTTGGTGTGATGGACGACAAAATCCAGAATCAGCATCAGGACCAGCGACAGGACAATGACGATGATTTGCAGGGAAGAAATGGAAAGCGAGCCTACCACCCAGGTAGTATTGGTGAGGAGCGCCGGAATGTGTTTGGGATAGGGAGAAAGCGCCAGGGTGAAGTTTTCCAGAAAGAGGCCGACGCCCAGGGCGGTGATGATGGCGGAGACGCGCGGAGCGTTGCGCAGCGGCTTATAAGCCAGGCGCTCAATGACGACGCCCAGGCAGGCCACCCCCAGCATGGATAAAAGCAGTGTCGGAACAAACGACAGTTTGAGATAGACGGCAATCAGAAAACAGAAAAAAGCGCCGACCATAAACAAGTCGCCGTGGGCAAAGTTGATCATCGTTAAAATGCCGTACACCATGGTGTAGCCCAGGGCGATCAGTGCATAGATGCTGCCCAGCTGCAGGGCATTAAGAGCTTGTTGAAAAATATAGGCCATAGAGTGGTTAGGGGTCTTCCTTTTTATTTATCATTCCCCGGTTTGACGCGTGCCCTTCGGGGTACCGGGGAATCCAGGAAACACTGCATTTGGTCTGTTTATTTCCCCGCCCCTGGTGGGCGGGGATGAAGGGGAGGGGGCGTTCTTGAATTTCACCCTCACCCTAACCCTCTCCCCTCAAGGGAGAGGGAATAAGAGAGGGGTATCATTATGTCAGGGTTTAGCGTTGGCAAACCAAGTAAACTTCCCATCCTTTATTTTTAATATCACCGCGCTTTTGACCGGGTCGCCGGAGCCTTCTTTAAACTGCATGTTTCCCGTGACGCCCTCATACTGGGGAATTTTAGCCAGCGCATCGCGGACGGCCTGGCGGTCGTTCTTGCCTGCGGTTTTAAGCGCCTGCCACAAAAGGCCGAATGAATCATAGGTCAGGGCGGCCACGTCATCCGGCGTGGTGCCGTATTTGGCTTTGTAGCTCGCGATGAATTTTCTGGTCACCTCAGTTGCGGCGTCGGCGGCGTAATGGGTGCTGAAATAGTAATCGTCGCAATCGGCTCCGCAGAGTTTAGTCAGTTCGGCGCTTCCCCAGGCGTCGGCGCCGATAAACGGCACGCTGATGCCCAGACGTTTGGCCTGCTGAATCTGCAGAGGCACTTCGCTGTAATAGTTGGGCAGGAAGATAATTTCCGGCCCGGCCTTTTTGATTTTGGTCAACTGCGATGAAAAATCCTTGTCGTTGGTGGTATAGGTTTCAAACG
>CAYULE010000452.1:0-2064 GCA_964445385.1 uncultured Smithella sp. | reverse complement strand
GGCTGCCGCCCAGGGCCCGAAGAACAGGGCGCACAGACTGAGCATGACGGAACGGCCGTCAAAGATCAGACCCTGCCCCATATTCAGAGGTCTCAGCATGCCCAGAATGGCCACACCGCCGAAGAAGGCGCCCTGAAGCAGGACGCCAAGCCGGGTATGTCTCGGCCAGCGCTTGTCTATAAAACCGGAGACCACGCTCAAAGCCACCAGGAGCGCAAGATTCAATATTAAATCCAGGTAAACCATTTCATCTCCTTGTTATCTCGTAAAGAGCAACTGGCAATAACACTTTACGTTTTCCCCTCCAGCTGTGCAATCCGCTCCTTGAGTTCCATCATCTTCAGTTCCCTGCCCACAAATACCCGGTTCAGGTCTTCCAACTGAGCGATCGTGTTGCGCAGTTCAACCGTCCGTTCACTGATTCTCTTTTCCAAATCTTCGTTGAGTTTGCGGATTTCCTCAAGCACAGCCTCCCTATGGGTTTCCGCCTGTTTGCGCTCGGATATATCGCGGACAATCATGCTGGTTTTCGGTTTACCTTCGGTGTCTTTAAAAATGGCGGATGATATTTCGCCTGGAAACTTCGTGCCGTCTTTGCGCTGGAAAATGAGTTCGCCTGTAAATCTTCCCGTGCGCGCCCGCTCCTCGATCGCTTTCGACAACCGGGGATCGGACATATCGACAACGCCGGCTCGACCTACCCGGCAGATCTCAGCTTCACTTCTGCCGAAGATTCGGCAGGCCGCCGGATTGGCTTTCAGCACATTCCCGTCCGGTATCGTCAGCATAACGCCATCCATGCTGTTTTCAAATAAAGAACGATAACGTTCCTCGCTGTCCCGCAGGGCAGCTTCCGCCTGTTTCCGCGCGGCAACTTCAGCTTCCAGCGCCTTGTTGACCTCTTCCAGCTTAAGCATCTTATGTTCAAGCTTGCGGATCAGGGCTTCGTTGTACTCTCTCAATACCACGTCTTCTTCGATCATCTTTTTTGGAGGTGAAATTAAATCGCCACTATTCTCGGCCTGGAGGATGGGCTCAATCCGGCTCAGAAATTCCGCAGGCTCCGTCGGCTTGATGATGAAAGCGTCCGCCCCCATGTGGCCCGCGAGCGTTTCATCCCTGGGGTCTGTGTATGTTGCCGTGTAGAATACAAAGGGAATGTGTTTCAACCGCTCGTCGGTTTTTACGATTTTGCACAGGGTGAAACCGTCCATCACCGGCATCAGAATGTCCGAAATGATCATGTCCGGGATGTCGCTCAGCGCTTGATCCATTGCTTCACTGCCGTTTCGCGCCTGGGCCACCGCATAGCCGTGGCCCTCCAGCAGAACACGCAGGAAATAGAGATTTTCATCATGATCATCGACGATCAAAATGTGTTTCATGGCGCGACCTTTCCTTTCAGCGGCAGCGTGAAGGTAAAAGTACTGCCCTTTTCCCAGACGCTTGCTGCGGTTATTTCACCGCCCATTAAATCGGCCAGACGCCGGCAGATGGCCAGCCCCAGTCCCGTTCCTTCGTTCTTGCGCGCGATCCCCGTGTCCAGCTGCCGAAACGGTTGAAAGAGTTCCCGCAGATCCTCCGGACGGATGCCGATTCCGGTATCGGTTACGCTGAATTGCGCGGCAGTCCCCGGACTTGATGTCTGGTCATCGCCGGGCGGTGGTTTGTACGGAATGACCGTCGCGGACAAAGCGACTGTGCCCTGCTCCGTATACTTAATGGCGTTCGAGAGCAAATTTAACAGTACCTGCTCAACGCGGCGCTGATCGCTTACCGCCATGCCCACGTCCGGCCCGATATGGACATTCAGCGCCAGACCTTTTTTTTCGGCGGCCGGTTTCAGGGTGGCCGCGGCTTTTTCTATCGTGGCGCGCAGATCGAAAGGTTCGGCGTATACTTTAAACTGACCGGCCTCGATTTTGGATATATCGAGGACATCGTTAATGAGGGATAAAAGATGCTGCGAACTGCGTTGTACCATCCCCAGTTGCGTTTTCTGCTCGTCCGTGAGGGGGCCCGCGAAACCCTGCAGAATGATGCCGGTAAAGCCGATGATCGAAT
>CAYULE010000451.1:0-2064 GCA_964445385.1 uncultured Smithella sp. | reverse complement strand
CTGGCCCGCGCCATCCATCAAAGCAGCCGGCGCAAAGATCAAACACTGGTCGATGTCAACTGCGCCGCCATTCCCGACAGTCTTATCGAAAGCGAACTTTTCGGTTATGAAAAAGGCGCCTTTACCGGCGCGCGCACCGAGGGGCGCAAAGGCTATTTTGACGAGGCACACGAAGGGACGATTCTGCTGGATGAAATCGGCGATTCCTCTCTTTCCGTTCAGGCCAAGTTACTGCGCGTTCTGGAATCCGGCGTATTTAAACGCGTCGGTGGAACGAAAAATATCAAAGTGGATGTGCGCATCATCTCCTCAACCAATCAGGATCTGGCAGGACTTATCGAACAGAAAAAATTCCGTAAAGATCTGTTTTTCCGTTTGAATACCTTTACGATCCTTCTGCCGCCGCTTCGTGAGCGCCGCGAAGACATTCCTCTGCTGGTTGACTATTTTTTAAAACAAAACAATATCGCGCAGAAACCAAAGTGGAAACTCTCGCCTGAATCCATGAGTGTTCTGCAGGCCTATCACTGGCCGGGTAACATCCGGGAATTTAAAGGCGTGATCAGCTACGCGGTGAACATGACGCAATCGCCGGTTATTGATCCCGGCTCTTTGCCGAATTTCCTTTTTGCGGATGCGTCCGCCGCGGATCGCGCTGCCGGGTCTCCCAACACGACAGCGCAGGCTTCCTGTAATCTCACGGAAGCGGTCCGGAATCTGGAACGCAAAATGATTGGCGAGGCTCTGTCTATCGCTTCCAATAAATCGGAAGCCATTAAAATGCTGGGCATCAGCCGGAGAACCTTCTATCTGAAATTGAAAGAATATGGTTTAGGCTGAATGTTTCGGCCGGGAAACTGGAACAACTTATGCAACAACAGAAAACATTATTTTCAGGAAAGTAGCATTATGCCAGGTGGCGCAAAATCGGCTGTTAAGGCCTCCAGAAAAGAAGATGCCCAGATCACGATTGTGGAAGTATCGCCGCGCGACGGCCTGCCGCAAGTATGCAAGGGTTTATCTACCACTGATAAAATAAAATATATCAACAAATTATCGGAAACAGGCCTGAGAAAGATTGAATGTGCGTCTTTCACGCATCCCCGTCTCTTACCGGAAGGATATGATGCTGAAAAACTGATTGAAGGTATCTCCAAAGTACCGGATGTGACCTATGTGGGGCTTGTTCCGAACGAAATCGGCTGCCGTCGGGCGGTCATCACGCAAATTGACGAGATCCTGATTTTGTTGTCCGCAAGCGACACCTTTAACAAGCTGAACCTGGGCAGACCCCTCAAAGAAACCCTCAATAAAATGCTGCCCGCCATTCTGGACACGGCGGTGAAAAACTTCCGCAGCATCCGGGTTTATGTGATGACGGCCTTCGGTTGCCCGTACACGGGCAAAATCAGTACCGAAGACATCGCGCAGTTGTTGTTAAAGCTCAGTTATATGGGAGCCTCCGAAATCGTACTGGTTGATTCCACCGGCATGGCCAATCCCCGGACGGTCCAATCGACAATCCGCGCGCTGCTGGATTTGCAACTCAACATCAATCTGGCTGTGCATTTTCATAACACGCGCGGCGCGGCGATTGCCAATTGTGTGGCCGCTTATGAGGCGGGCATCCGCATTTTCGATACGTCATTGGGCGGCATGAGCGCGACACCTTACGGCGTGGGCGAACTGGATATCGGCTACTGGAATGTGCCGACGGAAGATCTGGTGTATTTGTTTGAAGAAATGGGCATCAAAACGGGTATTGATCTCACCAAACTGCTGGACTGTGTAAGGTTGGCGGAAAAGATGGCCGGTATGCCTCTGCCCGGCCATCTTCTGAGAGCCGGCAAAGCCTCGACGATTGCCAAAATACCGCAACACCTGGCGCGGCTGCCCGGTTTGGACTAATAAAAAAGCGGTTGAATAACCGCTTTTTTATTCCGGATTCAAACCCTCTTGCGATGATTCCGCAAAACAGTCGTCCATCGTTGTTTAGTTTTTATACAAATTACAAACCGAGGCCTTTTTTAATTTTTTCCAGCATGGCTTTTTCGGCATCATTAT
>CAYULE010000450.1:0-2069 GCA_964445385.1 uncultured Smithella sp. | reverse complement strand
CAAAGGCCAGCGCGTGGTTCCCCACCGCCTCCTTGATGCCGGTTTTGAATTTCGGTATCCGTATATTGAAGAGGCGCTGAGAAATATTACCATGACTTAATGATACCATTTGCTTTGTTGATATTTGACTGGACTTTCATGAAATTCATTAACAAACTAGACTCCCGTCCAATCGCATTGCATATGTTGGGCATTATATCATTCAATAGGGTCATTTTAAAAATCCAGGTGTTTATCTTATGAAATTTTTACCAGCCATTTTCAGCTCAATATCAGGCAGCAAAATTGTCAAGGCCAATATCGGCCTGCTGGTAAAATATTTACTCGCCATCAGCGCACTGATCACCGCCTATAGTATTTTATTCCATTATCTGATGGCCATGGAGGGACAACAGCATTCCTGGATTACCGGTTTCTACTGGACCATGGTGGTCATGTCAACGCTGGGATTTGGTGACATTACGTTCACCAGCGATTTGGGTCGCGCCTTTTCCGTCTTAGTATTGCTATCCGGTGTTATTCTCCTTTTGATTCTTCTTCCCTTTGTCTTCATCAAGTTCTTTTTCGCCCCCTGGATGGACGCGCAGGCGCGAAGCCGTGCTACGCATGAACTCCCACCGGATACCCGTAACCATGTCATTATCACCAACTTCGACCCGGTCACCTCGTCGCTCATTGAGAAGCTGGTAAGCTATAAAAAGGATTACGTGGTTGTCGTGGAAGAATTACAGTGGGCACTGGAACTTTACGACAGAAATATCCGTGTGGCCATTGGCAATATCGATGATCCCAAAACTTATGAAAGACTGCGCGCACAGAATGCCGCGCTGGTCGTGGCGACCAACAACGATCAGATGAACACCAACATCACGCTGACGCTGCGGGAAGAATTTGAGCACCTGCCGATCGTCACAACGTGTGAATCACCGCATTCCGTGGACATTTTGCAGTTGGCGGGATGTTCGCGTGTATTTCAGCTTTATGACCTTTTGGGGAGATCGCTTGCGGACTGGACGATAGCTGGCGACTGTAAATCCAATGTCATCGGCCGTTACCAGCAGCTGGTTATTGCACAGGCGCCGGTTATTGGAACGGCTCTGGTCGGCCAAACCCTGAGCGCAAGCCGGATCCGTGAGTCGTTCGGACTGGCAGTGGTGGGTATCTGGATGAGAGGAAAATTCATTATTCCCAAACCGGATACCGTTATCGACCGTACGAGTGTTCTTGTTTTTGCCGGCACGGAAGAATCGGTGGCAAAATACGATGATATCTATTCCTTCTATCAAATATGCAAAGTAGCGGGTGATCCGGTGATTATCGTCGGTGGCGGACGCGTCGGCCATTCGATAGCGGCAAAATTTGATGTAGCGGATATCCCCTATCTCATCATCGAAAAGAACCGGAGACGAAATGAAGAAGACTCGCATTTTGTCTATGGGGATGCCGCGGACATTCATACGCTGGAAAAAGCCTGGTTTGAAAAAGCGCCGGCCGCTTTAATTACATCACACGATGACGCCATCAATATTTATCTCACCAAGTATCTACGAAGCCTGAGGCCGGATATGCAAATTCTCAGTCGTGCCAGTGAAGATCGCAATGTTTCCACGCTGCATCGTGCTGGAGCTGATTTTGTGATGTCTTATGCGTCACTCGGCGCTAACGCTATCTTTAATTTCCTGAGGAACGAAGAAACGTTGCTTCTGGCTGAGGGATTGAATTTTTTTCATCTGCAAGCCCCGAAATCGCTCGTGGGCAAAACATTGCTTCAATCCGGCATTCGGGAGAAAACAGGCTGTACCGTGATCGCTATTCAACATAAGGGCGACACAGCCATTAACCCGGAACCAACCCGACAAATCAAAAGGGATGATGAACTTATTTTGATCGGCACCTATGACGCGGAAAATTCATTTTTTGGTCAATTCCCCACCTGACCCTATTGATTTTTTTATCCCGGATTTTCATTGACTTGTTTTGGATTAACATTTAAAGTTCTCCTACGCTAAGACACTGGGTAAGCATCAACTTCAATAAAAACAAAAACGGTGCATCCATTATGCTGCTTG
>CAYULE010000449.1:0-2074 GCA_964445385.1 uncultured Smithella sp. | reverse complement strand
GGCAGGAGGCGTTATGGAAGGAAAGAAGCAGACCCATCAATTTAAAACAGAAGTCCAGCAGCTCATGAATATCATTATCAACTCTCTGTATTCGCACAAGGAGATCTTTTTGCGGGAACTTGTCTCCAATGCATCGGATGCTATCGACAAGCTGCGCTTCAGAGCGCAGACGGATTCACACCTGATGGGCACGGACACGGACCTGAAAATTAAAATCACCCGTGACAAGGATAAGAATACTCTCGAAGTATCGGACAACGGAATCGGCATGACCTATGATGAAGTTGTGGAAAATATCGGGACCATCGCCAAGAGTGGAACGGCAGGATTTCTGGAGGCCGTGGGCGCCGCGAAGAACCAGGGAGCCGTCACGCCGGAGCTGATCGGCCAGTTCGGCGTTGGCTTCTACAGCGCCTTCATTGTCGCTGAAAAGATCACACTGACCACGCGGGCCGCGGGAAGCGACAAGGGATGCCGGTGGGAATCCGCCGGAGACGGTTCCTATACCATCGAAGAATTCGATAAGGAAACCCGGGGGACGACCATCACCCTGCAATTGAAAAAGGTGGACGCGGACGATCAGGATTTCACCGACGAGTGGACCATCCGCAGCATCATCAAGCGCCACTCGGACTTTGTGGGCTATCCCGTCGTCATGGATGTGGAAAAAACGGAACCGGTTCTGGACGCGGAAGGCAAACCGGAGGAGGGCAAGACGACCAAGGTTATCCGTGAGGAGACTCTCAACTCCATGAAAGCCATCTGGACCAAGGACAAAAATGAGGTTACCGAAGAGGAACATAACGAATTCTACCAGCACATCAGCCACGACTGGAACCCGCCTCTGGCGCACCTCCACATGAAGCTGGAAGGAACCACGGAATACAGCGCCCTTTTGTACATCCCCTCCAAGGCCCCGTTTGACCTCTTCACGCATGAGCAGAAACACGGGATACAGCTCTATTCCAAGCGGGTCTTCATCATGGAAAACTGCAAGGAATTGATGCCCCAGTACCTCGCCTTCGTTAAAGGCGTGGTCGATGCCCCGGACCTCAATCTCAACGTCAGCCGCGAAATCCTCCAGCAGGATGCTCTTGTCCGGAACATCAAAAAGAATCTCGTGAAAAAGGTGCTGGAGCTCCTGGCCTCGATGGAGCAGGAAAAATACGAAACCTTCTACAAGGAATTCGCTTATATCTTCAAGGCGGGCGTTTCCCAGGATTTTGACAATAAGGATAAGATCGCCGACCTGCTGCGCTACAAAACAACAAAATCCGACGGGAAATGGGTCTCTCTGAAAGACTACGTTGCCCGGATGGACGTGGACCAGAAGGATATTTATTACATTACCGGCGACAGCCTGAGCACACTGATCAACAGCCCCCATCTCGAAGCGCTGAAGGAAAAAGATATCGAGGTGCTCCTCATGACCGATCCCATCGACGAGTGGGTCATCCGGGATCTCCATGAATTCGAGAAAAAGACTTTCAAGAGCGCGGAGAAGGGTGATCTCGATCTGGATAAAACAGACGACAAGAAAAAAGAAGAATACGGCAGCCTGTTCGAGTTCATCAAGTCGACTTTGAATGAAAAGGTTAAAGATGTCAAACTCTCCACCCATCTGAAGAATTCCGCAGCCTGTCTGGCGGGAGATGCCTACGATATGAGCGGCTACATGGAGAAAATCCTCAAGGCCAGCGGCCAGGAAGTGCCGCCCAGCAAGCGGGTGCTGGAGTTGAACATGGATCATCCGCTCCTGTTGAAGATCAAGGGAATTTACGAGAAGAACAAAGAAGCGGAAGCTCTGAAAGACTACGCGGCGTTTCTGTATGATCTGGCGGTCGTCTCCGAGGGAGGAAAACTCGATGACCCGGCAAGATTCAACAAGATGATCGGCAGCCTGACGGCCGGTGGCGATCAGTAACGGGAAAGGAACTGAAATTTGCGGTCCACCGGAGAAGGGAAGGGGAACCGGCGTCATTGTTACTTCGTTTAAATGTTGTATGATGACAAGGGTTTCAATGCCAGGGGAAGGCTTTCGGGTCTTAAAGCGATATTCCGCATTAAATTAAAA
>CAYULE010000448.1:0-2094 GCA_964445385.1 uncultured Smithella sp. | reverse complement strand
GCAAAAAATTATTTGTGTCTTTTATGACTAACACAGCAAGATAATCATTATCAAATGAAATCTTCAATAACATCCGTTATGGTCATGTTATGGACTCCAGGATGTATGCAATAAGCGGATGAACTAAAAATGTCGTTCCGGCAAACCGAAAACGGAAAGATCCTGTCTGTGCTGTTCTCTTTTATCTCTGTTACAAAGTAATGCGACCCGTCCCGACAAGTCCCAGGATCCCCATGATAATCAGATAAAAAGCAACAGTATAGTTTAGTAATTTTGGAAAAATGACAATGATAACCCCGGCGATGATTGATAATATCGGACCGATGCTGAAGTCTAGATGCATAATTTCACCCTTTCTTTGCTCTGAAATATTCCGGCTTAATCGAAGGACGATTGAACCAGCACTGCGTTCTTGTCCATCCGCTTAAAAATTGTAGCAGATGGTTTCGGAACAATCAAAGCAAATCAAAAGCTTGAGATCATGATGCTGTTTCAGGCCGCGTGATGTTCCCGGCCTGTCTTCTCCAGGTAATAATCGTAATGACCATTATAAATGCGCATCTCACCGTGATCAATTTCAAAGACGCGATTGATGAGCGAACGCAGAAAGTGGCGGTCGTGGCTCACGAGCACCACCGTGCCGGAGAAATTTTGTAATGCGGCAAGCAGCGTTTCGCGCGACTGGATATCGAGATGGTTGGTCGGCTCATCGAGGATCAGCAGATTGATCGGCTGCACGAGCATAGTGGCCAGAACCACCCGGCTTTTTTCTCCTCCGGATAGTTTGTCGATCCGTTTGTAAATATCATCCCCCTGAAACAGAAAGGCGGCGCAAAGATTGCGCAGCGTGCCCAGGTGGGCCAGTGGCATGGCATCCTGTATGGTTTCCAGAACGGTCTTCTGCGGGTGGAGGATATCCATGGCGTGCTGGCTGAAATAACCGGGGTAAACATTGGCGCCCAGATTTAAGCTGCCGGTGGAAGGTTCGGCCTGACCGGCCAGCACTTTTAAAAAAGTGGACTTGCCCGCGCCATTGATCCCGACCACAGCGATCTTGTCCTGACGCCGGATAATGCCTGAGACACCGCCAAAGACGGATTTGACGCCTCCGTCGGGACGGGGCCAGTCTTTGCCCAGGGCCTCGAGTTTAACCACATCATCCCCGCTGCGCGGCGGTTCGGCAAATTCAAACTTGATGCTCCTCTGTTCGGGCGGGATTTCGATGCGCTCAATCTTATCGATCTTCTTAACGCGTGACTGCACCTGTGAGGCGTGAGAGGCCCGCGCCGCGAAACGGGCGATAAAGTCTTCTTCCTTGGCCAGCATTTCCTGCTGGCGGCGGTGGCTGGCCAGAAGCTGCTCCCGGCGGATTTCCCGTTCCCGCAGGTAAAAATCATAATTGCCGCTGTACGTGGTGATCGTACGGTTGGCCACCTCGATAATGCGGTTCACCGACCGGTTCATAAATTCACGGTCATGACTGGTCATTAACAGCGCGCCCTTAAATGAGTTTGTGAGCCATTCCTCCAGCCAGATGATGGATTCCACATCCAGGTGGTTGGTGGGTTCATCCAGCAGAAGCACATCGGGATTGATCGACAGAATTCTGGCGAGCGCGATACGCATCTTCCAGCCGCCGCTGAACGTTTCCACCGGATGGTTGTAATCCTCCGGCCCGATGCCCAGCCCGGTTAAAATCGTTTGCGCGCGGCTTTCCAGATCGTAGCCGCCGCGATGTTCGAATTCGGACTGAATGTTGCCATAGCGTTCAAGCAGATCGGCCAGGTCATCCTCAT
This sequence comes from uncultured Smithella sp., assembly GCA_964445385.1. Classification (GTDB taxonomy): domain Bacteria; phylum Desulfobacterota; class Syntrophia; order Syntrophales; family Smithellaceae; genus UBA8904. Next base: position 298 of record CAYULE010000448.1, on the reverse strand, counting down.
CCATCGGCTCGCCCATGGCGGCTTCCATCGTCCGGATTTGCTCGCCCAGCCGCATCACGTCTTCCGAGGCAGCCATGACCTCCGCGAGCGCCGAGCGGCCGGACATGGCGCCGACATCCTGGGAAAAATATCCACAAACGGTGTTGCGGGCTTTTGTGATGTCGCCGGCATCGAATTCCTCCTCACCCATGATCAGGCGAAAAATACTGGTTTTGCCGGCGCCGTTCGGGCCCACCAGACCGGAGCGGCTGCCGGGCAATATCTGAAAACTGGCATCCCGAAACAGGATTTGCGGACC
>CAYULE010000447.1:0-2114 GCA_964445385.1 uncultured Smithella sp. | reverse complement strand
TCATTATGCCCATCGCTATGGAAGAGCAATTAAGATTCGCTATTCGCGAAGGTGGTAGAACCGTTGGTGCAGGTGTCGTAAGTAAGATTATTGAATAGAAACTGGAAATAGGTTATCCGATCAATGAAAGAACAAAAGATTAGAATTCGTCTCAAAGCTTACGATTATAAACTGCTGGATCGTTCTGTTGAAGAAATAGTGGAGACTGCAAAAAGGACCGGTGCGCGTGTCGCCGGTCCCATACCGCTTCCTACGGAAATCAATAAGTACTGTGTCAATCGTTCGCCGCACGTGGATAAAAAGTCTCGGGAACAGTTCGAAATTCGCACACACAAAAGATTGATTGATATTGTTGAGCCGACGCAAGCCACCGTGGATGCATTAATGAAACTGGATCTATCGGCGGGAGTGGATGTTGAGATAAAAGCGTAGGCGTTTAGTAAGAGCGGTGAAAAGTGGTCTGCATATTGCCATTTTTCAGAATGTTGAATATCGTAGTGTTATTTATATAAAAGTTGGATGATGATGAACAAGGGAATCATTGGAAAAAAATTGGGGATGACGCAAGTATTTGCCGAGGATGGCGCTGCTGTCGGTGTTACGGCCATCGAGGTTGAACCGTCGATTGTTGTTCAGGTAAAGACCAAAGAGAAGGATGGTTACGATGCCATTCAAATCGGATACGGCCGTGTGAAACAAAAGAATGTCACAAAACCGCTTCAGGGACATTTTAATAAGGCTAACAAAGGTTTTTTCCGTATCCTCAAGGAATTTCCTGGTGAAGCGGGAAAATACGAAGCCGGCCAAGAAATTGCCTCTGACATTTTTCAATCAGGCGACTATGTCGATGTGGTTGGAACATCAAAGGGTAAGGGCTTTCAGGGCGTTATGAAAAGGCATGGTTTTGGCGGAGGACGTGCAACACACGGTTCCATGTTTCATCGTGCTCCGGGTTCCATTGGCGCCAGCGCCGATCCGGCTCGTGTGTTTAAAGGAACAAAAATGGGTGGTCATATGGGCGATGTCCAGAAAACTATCCAAAATCTTCAGATCTGGCAGGTGCGTCCTGATAGAAATTTACTTTTATTAAAAGGTTCTATTCCCGGCGGTAAAAACGGTTATGTAATCATTAAGCAAGCCAGGAAAAAAAGTGCGTAAATCAGTGGAGTTATAAACATGGCAGTCGCAGATGTTTTTGATATTGAAAAGAAGAAGGTTGCAGAGGTCGAGTTGAACGACGCCATATTTGGCGCCGAAGTCAACGAAGCAACAATCCATGATGTGGTCAAGATGCAACTGGCGTCACGCCGGTCGGGGACTCATGCAACCAAAGGAAGAAGTGATGTGAGTGGCGGCGGGAAGAAACCATGGCGTCAAAAAGGTACCGGTCGAGCAAGATCTGGAACATCGCGGTCACCGATCTGGAGAGGCGGCGGTATCGTTTTCGGTCCTCAACCACGCGATTATTCTTACAGTGTTCCTAAAAAAGTGCGGAAAAAAGCTCTCATCTCTGTACTTAGCATGAAGGTAAAGGAAGAAAAAATGACGGTTCTGCAGAATTTCCCCATGGAAACGATCAGTACCAAAGCCTTTAAAAAAGTGGTCGATCTCTTCGGTTTGAAAAAAACTCTTTTTGTTATCGATCAGGACAATGCTGTTCTGATGAAATCATCGCGTAATTTAAGAAATGTAAAAATGATTCGGTCGGAAGGCCTCAATGTTTATGATGTGTTGAATTATGAGCATCTGGTCCTTCTTGAACCCTCTATAAAAAAGATTGAGGGGGCATTGCTGGTATAATGGAACTGCATCAGATAATTAAAAAGATATTAATTACGGAAAAGAGTAACATTGACCGTGAAGTTGCAAATAAGTATTACTTTGAAGTTGATCGCAAAGCCAATAAGGTTGAGATTAGTAATGCGGTGGAAAAGCTATTCAAAGTAAAAGTTACGGATGTCCGTGTCTTTCATGTTTTAGGAAAAAAGAAACGAATGGGTAAGGTCATGGGGCAGAAGAGTTCCTGGAAAAAAGCTATTGTCACTTTAGCTGAAGGCAGCCGTATTGAAGTCGCCGAAGGCGTATAGAACGAGTTAAGGATTAAGCAAATGGGA
>CAYULE010000446.1:0-2116 GCA_964445385.1 uncultured Smithella sp. | reverse complement strand
ATTCTATCTTTCCCGCCGTGAGCCGCCGTAAAAACGATTTTTCCACAATGTAAATACCGGAAAAAAGGCAGCTCCGGACACCGGGGTTGTGTAAAGCATCCCTCATATCGCAGATAAAGCCTTGGGAGTCAATATGGACATTGAGTAGCGGTCCGCTGCTTCGGAGGGCCAGCGTCACCTGTGTCTGGAGTTCAAAATGCCGGTCGACCAGCGGCGCAAGCGGCATGCTGGTGATAATGTCACCATTGTAGACGAAGATGCGTTCATCCTGCGCAAGCAGGTCTTCGATATTTTTAATGCCGCCTGCCGTGTCCAGCAGCACTGGCTCATGGCGAAACGTGATCGGCATTCCCTGCCAGTTGCCGTCAGGAAATGCCTCCTGGTATCGATCGGGGCAATGATGGGTATTGATGATAAACCGCTGGACGCCAATCGCCCGCAGATGTTCCATGGCATAAGTAATCATTGGTCGGCCGCCGATCGGCAAGAGCGGCTTGGGGATATTTTCCGTGAGCGGCCGGAGCCTTGTTCCCAGCCCCGCGCCTAAGATGAAGGCGGTTTTAATTTCTTCTTTTTGCATATCTCTCGTTCCCTGCCTACGCCTCATGGAGACGCTTCAGGCAGACAATTGTGCAAGCCATTTGCCGGCGCTGACAATAGCAATGTTATCTTTTTGCTGTTCCCGCCGGAGATTCTGGACCAGTTGCAGGGCGTCCGCTCCGGGCAATTTCTTTGCCATCATGCCCAATGAAGCTGAAGTCGAATCATCGGAGGTCTTCACTTCAATGAGATGGGTCGCCTTACCCTTTTTACTGAGTGAAAAGTCAACTTCTTTACCGTCTTTAGTTTTGACATAGTTCAGTTCAATGTCTTCGCCGGAAATGTCCTGTAAATACTGAACATGCTTTAACAGACAGACCGCGCAGGTGTTTTCCAGTTGGCGCCCTTCGCCGCCCAGAACAAAACCGCTGTCATAAAAATACAGTTTAGGTTCTTTCAAAATTGCCCGGGCTACATTGGCGTGAAAAGGACGTACGGTAAACACGATGCAAAGACTTTCCAGAATATCAATATAGCGGCGCACCGTATTGGGCGCAATCTGCAGGTCCTGCGCGATGGATGTATAGGAAACGGGAGAGCCGACCCGTGAGCGCAGCAACTCCAGCAACAGTCGCATCGAACGTACTTCCTGCAGCCTGCCGAATTCCAGAATATCCTCCCGGATCAAATCGGTATAATATTGATTACGCCAGCGTGCCGCTTCCGTATCCGAAGCGGATAAGAAAGGTTCCGGAAAGCCACCCAATCGGTTTAGAAGTGCCAATGCTTCATCAGGCTTTATGGAATCCTTAAGTTCACGAACAGAAATCGGGTTGAGGCGCATAGGAAAATAGCGACCGGCCAGGGACTCACCGGATTGACGGAAGGTATCGAGTCTGGCGCTGCCCGTAATCAGTATGGCTTGATTTTTGGCGCGCGTATCGAAAACGCCTTTGATAAATTTTTTCCATTGAGGTTTTTTGTGGATTTCATCCAGAATGAGCAGGTCGCTTTTGAGAGGCCACGATTGATTGTTGATGATTCCGGTGTCGGTGATATTGTCATAATTAAGATACTGCGGCGTCTTGAATTCATCCATGAGTGTCTTGGCCAACCAGGTTTTGCCGACTTGCCGCGGTCCCGTCAGAATGACCATCTTCTTTTGCAGATCTTTCTTTATTGACTCGTAAAGATATCTGTTCATGACCGACTATTTAGCAGGGCTTTGCGTAAAAGTCAAGACTATCATGCAAACCATTGCACGATAGTCGGATTGCCGTGAGGAGGTTATTCTCATGAATGATGATTTCATTAATGTAGTCCTCGGAAGATGTTCGTTGCAGGAAACCGTATGAAATAACCACTTTGGCCAGATGGTTTTCTAACAGTCTAATAGCCTGCAGTCTCAAAGCCTATGTCTTCTTCCCATACTCCGGATCAATCTTCACCAGGGCTGTGACAATGAATCCGGGGATGGTTGTAATTAAAATCCAGTAGTAGAAGTTGACGTAACCCAGATGCTCCTGAATCCAGCCGCTGGACATCGCGGGCAGCATCATGCCCAGGGCCATGATGC
>CAYULE010000445.1:0-2120 GCA_964445385.1 uncultured Smithella sp. | reverse complement strand
CATTGCCGTATACATTGATCAGATTGGCGGCGCCGTGGGTCAGGCCGGGATACATACAGAAGGCATAGTTGGCGGCGCACATCAACTCCGCGACCGCATAACCGATGGTGTGGGGAATGCCCTGGCCGCCGACATCGGGGGAATCCATCGGATTTACCCAGCCAGCTTCGCAATATTTTTTATAGGGTTCACGGAAACACTTGGGGACTGTGACGATGCCGTCTTTGATATGGCAGCCTTCTTCATCTCCTTCTTTCATCGTCGGAAAGAGGACTGTGACGGCAAGCTTCTCGGCTTCGCTCATAATCATTGACAGGTCATCCTTGGAAAAACCTCCATAGGCTTCTGAATCGAAAAGTTTTTCAATCCCGAATTGCTCGTAAAGAAGAAACTGCTGATCGCGTGTGTTGACTAGTAAATTGCTCATAACTGACTCCCTTCATAAATTAATGTTTTGATATTTCAAACGTTAAAAACGTCCGTTTAATAAGTATGTTCCTTTTCGGGGCAGTTGGCTTTTTGCTGATTAATATGGGTTCCCGCTCCTGCTAAAAAGTACTTCAGAGGCTTGCTCGGTTATGGTGAAATGAATACAATTCTGAAACATCCTGCTTGTGGCTTATTAACTTCAACCTCATTACCGTGTGACTATAATTCCAATTTTGACTGAAAGTCAATCAAAATAATAAGAAATGAGGCGAACGGGCCGTTCTTTTTCAGACCCATGGATAAAACGCTGGCAAGAGAGAACTTTATTTATTATCACGCTGATATTCATAGTATTTTGCGATTTTTGCCAGCGACGAAACTGCCTTGGGAAGTCCTTCGTAAACCGGGATGCCGGCCGACATCAGAATCCTTTCGAAAATGGGAATCCATCTCCGAATTTCTGCTGAAGGTTGATACTGTCGCCAGACTACCATCATGGGTTTTCCATGCGTATGCCTGGGTCCTTCTGTCGCCAGATAAGAGGCGATCGTTTCCAGATAGGCGCCGCCCGGAAGTTTATTGAACAGCCAGTCAAAGGGAACAGAAATGATAAAATTATCAATTTCACCGCTTTGCGCAACAAGATCCAGTACTTCCCCCAGCAGGGGCAAATGGATGAATGCGATAGCGGCGTCAATCGGATTACGGATCATCGCTCCGGCCGGCGGAATCAACTTTCTCAATTCCCGCGTCAGGCGCTCAGAAAGTGCCGGAAGTTCCAGGTTCGCTCTCGCGCAATTGTCCGCGACCGATACGCCGATACCTCCACCAAACCCGAGAACGGCTGTTTTCCTCCCGCGTACTTTTCCCAGACGATGAAACGCCTGGGTGACATCCGCCATTTCTTCCAGAGACTCTACCCCGACCGCCCCTGTTTGCTGGAAAAAGGCCTTCCATATCTTTTCCCCGCCGGCCAGAGAGCCTGTGTGCGAAGACACGGCCCTCGCTCCCGATTCCGTCAGCCCGCTTTTATAAATAATCACGGGCTTTCGGCGATTGATGCCGGTCACGAGGTCTCTGAGGAGCCGTCCATCCTTTACGCCCTCAAGATACATGGTAATGATCCGGGTATCCTCATCATGTCCCAGATAATCCAGCAAATCGGTGCTGTCCATGGTCAGAGCATTGCCGTAACTGATGGACTTGCTGAAATGAATGTCATAATGATCTGTCAGATAATTTGAAAAATCCTGGGCATTGCCGCCGCTCTGGCTGATCAGAGAAACCGGCCCGCTTTTTGCGGAAGCCTCTTCCCAGGTCAACATCCGGTTTTCCGGAACATAGAATCCCATGCAATTCGGGCCGATCACGCGCAACCCGCCCTCCCGGGCAATCGTTTCAATTTCCCGCTGCAGCCTGATCCCTTCCTCTTCCCCTGTTTCCTTGAAACCGGAACTGAAAATATGGATATTCTTGTTGCCCGTGGCAATACATTCTTTCAGAATGCCGGGAACCAGCCGCCCCGGAATAGATAGGATGACCAGATCCACCGTCTCAGGCAGCGATGCCAGGCTGGGATAGGCCTTGATACCGTCGATTTCCTCAAGCTTCGGATTGACAGGATATAACCTTCCCTGATAGCCGAAATTTTTCATACAGCCGAACATTCCGGAAAATCCGCCCGGATCCGG
>CAYULE010000444.1:0-2125 GCA_964445385.1 uncultured Smithella sp. | reverse complement strand
TTTGTTGTTTTATCGCTTCATAATTGTTTTTGTCCATTCTTAAAAAGCCTTCCGTTAATCCCTGTAAATAATGGTTTCTCAACGCAACTTGATCGCCTTCATTTTTCACTTTATCAAGATCCTGGTTTAGCGCCCGTTTGTGCCAGAATACTTCCCAGAGACGGCTGATATGCATGCCCCGCTGGCCATATGATAAAGGCACGGTCCCTTCCAGTAATTCCCGGTATATTTTCAAAATTATGTCAGCGTGACCGCCTCCCCGGCGTGCTTCGAGGACGTAGGCCCATTTCACTCTTTTGTTTAAAATGACATGTTTTAGTTTCAGGGTCTTTTCATACCAAAGTTTCAAGCCCATCAGGCCGGCTCTCAGACAGATTTCGGAATCTTCGCCGCGGCTTAAGATATTTTCGGTTCTTCCCACCAGGAAGAAGGGCAGCGGCGATTCAAAAATTTGGCGGGCCAAATCGGTGCGCAGTGACAGGCCAGCGCCATAGAGCGTCTGCTTGAAAGCGGAGACCTCCGGATTTTCATGAGACGGCGTGCAGGCGTACATACCGGCAAAGGCGTCGAACCAGCCGGGTTTTTCCACGCCCTTTTCAAACAAAGGCTCGTTATATCCTCCGATAGCCCCGACCTCCGGCCATTGGGCATACATCTCCATAAGCCGCAAAACCCAGTCTTGCGCCAGAATGTTGTCGTCGTCAACGAACAACAAAATGGAGTAGTGCGCCTCGAGCACGCCGGTTTTTCGGGCATAAATCAGTCCCGGCTGCGATTCCCGAACGATGCGCAGAGGCACGGGGCAATTCTGCCAGGTACTTTGCGCAAGACGGACCGTATCGTCCATACAGGCGTTGTCCACCAGAATGACTTCATAAGCACAATCCAGTGGAATGGTTTGCCGGGACAAAGCTTCCATTGTCCTGACAATAACCTCGGCGCTGTTATAGCAACAAACCACCACGGATACACCGGGGGTTAAAGTCGTGTCATTCATATAACCCTCCCAGCCTCACTCCTCCGCATAATGCGCCATCACGCATAAGCGCCTGTAAAGCGATTTGACCTTGGGGGGAATCCACCCGCTGGGGGCGGTCCGTTTGAGATCTTCCTCCACAAAATCTTTTTGCAGCGAAACATTCAGCATTTCAGAAAGCATCGGCACAGCGGTGCCGGAATAAATCTGGTTGTAGTGCACAAAAACCAAATTCTTGAACATTGGCGCGTGCTTTAAAAGAATATGCGAATACATATTGAACCAGACACCATAAGCCATTGAACGGTTGATATACAGGCTTTTCAAATAGTCGCGGCTGCGGCATTCCTTCAGAATGCTGTTAACCGTGATGTCCGGCTCGCGGAAGACGCACAACAAAACTGTGTCGGGTTTTAAAAATTTTTCCCAGACCGGCAGGGTATAGCTGAACCGCGGATCTTTGTAGCAATAGGGTTCCCTTTCCGTTACATCCTTGATCTCCGGCTCCACATCGGGAACCGGACGGGTTACATCGACAGACACAGGAAGCGAGATCAGCCATCTTTGATTCCGGCCAACCGGGTTATAAACTGTGCTTTTTTTGAAAAAGACCTCAAAAAATCTGGCCGTCAGATTTCGCCTGCCGTAAGCGTCAAGAATCTTTTCATTGATCTGGTTGATGGTCATCCACTCAAAAAAACCTTTGGGATTGGACGGCTCCGGTTTATGCAGCTTGTCACCCATATAGTATCCGGCCTGGTGCAATATACCGCCCAGCATGCTGGTGCCGCTCCGCCCCGATCCGAAAATCAAACAATTCACTTTGGTCTCCATCCGTTTTCCTTTAATGTTTTTATTATGAAATGGGCAAAGTTCCGGTGCCCTTCATTGCTGAAATGATCATCCGGCGGCTCCTGATAATCGGTTTTCCTGAAACCGGATGGATAGTAATATTGAAAACCCTCAAAGAGATGAAAATCGTTTTCTATGGCGTATTTCGGATTTTCAATACTTTTTAAAGTCGGAATCAGAAAAATCATCAATTCAGATCCGTTCGCCCGGCATGTCTCCTTCATCTCCGCCAATGCGTCTTTCAACCATTTTCTTTTCGGATCGGGTTTTAATTGCCTGTTGCCGTAAAGAAAATGG
>CAYULE010000443.1:0-2128 GCA_964445385.1 uncultured Smithella sp. | reverse complement strand
GGCGCATCAATATCATTAAACAGACACGCGATCTGAACGAACTGATGCAGCTTCCAGGGCTCCGCTGTCATGAACTTAAGGGTGATCGAAAAGGGCAGTATGCGATTAACCTCACTGGCTTTTACAGGCTTATTTTTACAGTAACCGCTAAAAAACTAGAAATTGCTTGCATTGAGGAGGTGAGCAAACACTATGAGGACTAATAAAGAAATCCATTCCACGCTGGCCATCCCGCCGGGTGAATACCTTGAGGAAGTGATTGGCGAGCTTGGGATGACCAAAGACGAACTGGCGCAGCGTATGGGGCGTCCGGCAACCAAGCTAAGCCCGATTTTCAAGGGTGAAAAAGCAATTACCCCGGATACCGCTTTGCAACTTGAAAAGGTTGTTGGCGTGCCGGCGCACATTTGGATGGGACTCGAAACAGAATATCGTTTGACACTGGCGCGACAGGAACACATTCAAGAAGAAGATAATTTAGAAAAGGAAACCGATCTTGTTGCAAAATATCCCTATAATGAGCTGGTGAAGGCGGGAGAAATATCGAAGCATACAAAGCCCGTTGATAAGGTGCGTGCTTTACAGGTTTTTTTTGGCGTGACGTCGCTTTCCAAGATTCCTGAATTGCAACGTTACCAGCCGGCTTTTCGTTGTGCAAAATCAACTCGGGGTGAACGCACACCCGAAGCCGTGGCTGCGTGGTTGCGAATGGGGGAAAGAAGGGCGCAAAAAATAAGTTGTGCGCCATACAATAAGGAATGTCTTTGCGCTTCACTGCAAAAGCTTCGTACTTTTACGCTTCAAGAACCCGAGGTATTTCAGCAAAAATTGGTATCCATATTGGCCGATTGTGGTGTTGCCCTGGTTATCTGTCCTCATTTTTCCAAAACCATGACGCACGGCGCAACATTTTGGCTTGGAAGAGAGAAGGCCGTTCTGATGTTAACGATTCGTCTCAAATGGGCAGATATTTTCTGGTTCAGCCTTTTTCATGAGATTGGCCATATCCTTCTTTTGCACAGCAGGCAGGGAGTGATTCTGGAAAATAACGGGGGTGATCACATCGAAAAAGAAGCTGATGATCTTGCTTCCGATGCGCTGATCCCACATGATGCCTGCACGCGGTTTATGCGCAAGGGATCTTTCTATAAAAATGACATCGCCGACTTTGCAAAAACGATTGGCATTCATACCGGTATTGTGGTGGGACGATTACAGCACGAAAAAATGATAAAGCCGGAGTGGGCCAATGACTTGCGGGTACGATATGAATGGAGGCAGGCCTGAATGAAATACAGGATTTACATTGACGAAGTCGGTAATCCTGATTTGGACAGTTCGGAAAATCCGAATCACCAATTTCTGAGTCTTACAGGTGTTATTATTGAGTTGGAATACGCCGCCACCGTTTTACATCCTCAAATGGAGGTATTAAAACAGCGCTACTTTCATGCTCATCCTGACGAGCCGATAATTTTCCATCGGAAAGAAATGTTTAACAACCGTCATCCATTTGAGACCTTATCAAATACGGCTATCAGAAAATCTTTCGATGATGATCTCCTTCACTTGCTGAAAGATTGGCAATACACCCTACTTTCAGTTTGTCTTGACAAGAAAAAGCATAAGGATACTTATACGGTATGGCGTTTTGACCCTTATCACTATTGTTTACAGGTCTTACTGGAGCGGTTTGTATTTTTCTTGAAAAGAAATAGTGCCTGCGGTGACGCTATGGCCGAATCGCGCGGCGGCAAAGAGGATATGCGCTTGAAAGATTCTTACGAGCGACTCTGGCAAAATGGGACGGATTATGTTGAACCGGATCAGTTTCAGGCATGCTTAACCAGCCGCCAGTTGAAAGTAAAAACAAAAGCAAACAACATTGCCGGACTCCAGCTTTGTGATTTGATAGCCCATTCAAGCCGCAATGAGATCATGCGGGAACAGGGCATACCGACAGCGCGTGTGTTACCTTTCGGAGAAAAGATCATCGAAATTCTTCAAGATAAATATGATCGTGAAGGGCAACGCTGTTTTGGGAAAAAGTTTATTTGAAGTGATAATAAAAAAGGCCCTTACGGGCCTTCCGATGGCTTCGCCATCCACCTCCGGGTAACCGGATTGA
>CAYULE010000442.1:0-2138 GCA_964445385.1 uncultured Smithella sp. | reverse complement strand
TCTATGCCATTGAGACGTATTTCGAATGGGTGGAAAAGCGGACACCCCGTTAGAAATGTAGATGGTTTTTTGGATTAATTGCCAGAACCGCGGCTGTCAATATGCATGGACTTGTTTTACCAATCAGCACGCGCTCCAAAGGGAAAACTGGCCGGACCTGTCAGAAGAGGCGCTTCTTGCGGCGCCCCAAGACTGGCTTTTGCCTTGGCTTTCCGGCATCCGCAGTGCCCAGCAGCTTGCCGCCCTGAATATTCTGCCAGCGCTCACAGAGAAACTTATGTGGGAACAGAGGCGTCTTCTTGCTTTGCGCGCGCCCGTGACCATTACCGTGCCCAGCGGCTCTAACATTCCGATTGATTATGTTGCAGGCGAAATCCCGGTTCTGGCCGTCAAGCTCCAGGAGATGTTCGGTCTTGCCGACACCCCGACCATCGCCGGCGGAAGGATTAAATTGCTTCTCCAGCTTCTCTCGCCCGCCCGCAGGCCCGTTCAGATCACCCGGGATCTGAGCCAATTCTGGAACACCGTCTACCCGCAGGTGAAAAAAGAGCTGAAGGGCCGCTACCCGAAGCATCCCTGGCCCGACGACCCCTGGAACGCCGTTCCAACCAGAAAGACAAAAGGGCGGAGCTGAGGAAGTTAAAAAAAGTTACCGTCGTTCCTCAGATCGAATGCCGCGCTGCGAGAAATGCCGAGGCAAGAAAAGCATGACGCCTCTTTTCCTCGCGTCGATTGAAGTGGCGATTTCCTGACCATTCTCTATAAATTCGTCCAAGATGCTCATTTCCCAGATGAAATGTTATGTCCCCCGAATTATCTAAATTCCTTATCGCATCAGGATTCTCCGGGTTCCGGGAACTCGGGCTTTTGCCGCGTAAGAAAGGCGGAAACCCCGTGGATGCTTTCACCACTTGCAATGAGGGTGACAGCTTCCCGGGTCTCCAGCTCCAGGGCCTCCTCAGTGGTCAGGTCGCCGGTTCTCCTGATCACGGACAGGGCGTGGCGGACGGCACGAGGGCCGTTTTCTGAAATGGAAAGAGCAAGGGACAATGCTTCCTCAAGAGCCTTCCCCGGCGCACTGATGCGGTTGGTCAAGCCAAGCGCGAAGGCCTCCTGGGCGTCCACCTTTCGGGCAGTAAGGATGAGATCGGAAGCCCTTGACGCTCCCACCAGACGGGTGAGCCCCACAACGCCGCCCTGATCCGGCATGAGGCCGAGGCGCACCTCGGAAAAACAAATCACGGCGCTCGGGTCCATGACCCGCAGGTCACAGCGGGAGGCAATCTCGGCTCCGCCGCCGTAAGCCAGTCCGTTAATAGCGGCGATGATCGGGATCGGAAGCGTAACAAGACGGTCGACGCTTGTCCTGATACGGCGGATGAGATCATATGCAGGACCTTTGTCCTGTCCTTCCATTGCGGCTAATAATGGCTTCAGTAAAGGATTCTCCGGGTTCACGTCGAATCCGGCCGAGAACGCCTTGTCGCCGGCGCCGGTGAGGATGGTCACCCGCGGCAGGCTGGCTGCAAGCTCGGCTGCCACCTGATCCAGACAATCCCACATGTGCTGGTCGAAGGCATTTTGTTTTGCAGGCCGGTTGAGGGTAATGATGGCGATGTGTCCTTGCCACTTAAGATCGATACCGTAATCTTTCATGCGTAACTCCATTTTTAAGAAACGACGGACAGTGCTAAATGATTTAGAAGTTAATTTCAAAAAAACCGGGCGCTGATGCCCCTGATTATTCCAGGGTTCCTTAATTTCTTAAGGATGTCTCCATTCGTTCCCCAGGATTCTATAACGGAAAAAGACGGAATTTGAAAAGCAAAAACAGGATGAAGCCGCCGTTGTGCTGCTCAAATTCAGTCCAATCCGACTTCCGTACGCGCCATCCGGTTATTCATCCCACATCTTTACAACCGTTCTGCCCTTATGCTTTCCGGATTTGATGCTGTCCAATTCTTCGGTGACACCCCCCAATGAAACTTCTGCGGCCAACTTTCCCATCCAGGGGAATTTCCATTTATCGGCAATCATATCCCAGGCTCTCTGGCGCAGGGGCATCGGGCAATTCTGGGAATCGATGCCGAACAGTGTCACTCCGCGTAAAATGAAGGGAAACACCGTCAGTTTGAGAT
>CAYULE010000441.1:0-2159 GCA_964445385.1 uncultured Smithella sp. | reverse complement strand
AATGACGATCACAATCTGGTTTTTAAAGTGGAGACGCACAATTCACCTTCCGCGCTTGATCCGTACGGCGGCGCGCTGACCGGCATCGTCGGCGTCAACCGCGATCCTTTCGGCACAGGCATCGGCGCAAAACTGATTTTCAATACTGATGTGTTTTGTTTTGCCTCGCCTTTTCACAAAAAGAAACTGCCGCCCCGCATTTTACATCCGCGGCGTATTTACGAGGGCGTGCGTGAGGGCGTGGAACACGGCGGCAACAAAAGCGGTATCCCCACGGTCAACGGCAGCCTTGTTTTTGACGAGCGGTATCTGGGGAAGCCACTGGTTTACTGCGGCACTGCCGGCATCATGCCCGCGCGCTTAAACGGCAAGCCCACGCACACCAAGGAAATCAAACCCGGCGATGTGATCATCATGACCGGAGGCCGAATCGGAAAAGATGGCATTCACGGCGCGACTTTCTCTTCAGAAGAATTGCATGAAGGCTCGCCGGTTACCGCTGTACAGATTGGCGACCCGATCACGCAAAAGAAAATGACGGACTTTTTGCTGATCGCCCGGAATCGCGGCCTTTACCGCGCGATTACCGACAATGGCGCGGGCGGTCTTTCTTCATCCGTGGGAGAAATGGCCACCTATTCCGGCGGCTGCGAAATTGATTTGTCGCTGGCGCCTCTGAAATACGCGGGACTTCAGCCCTGGGAAATCCTGGTCTCCGAAGCGCAGGAGCGCATGTCGCTCGCGGTTGATCCGAAAAAAGTTGCTAAGTTCATGGAACTGGCCCGCAAGATGGGGGTGGAAGCCACAGCCATGGGCAAGTTCACCAAGTCCGGAATATTCCATGCCCGTTACGGTGAAAAAACCGTGGCCTACCTTGATATGGATTTTCTGCACGACGGCGTGCCGCAGATGAAGCTGCAAGCGAAATGGAAAGCACCCAGGAACATCGAACCAACTTTTGCCGAACCCGCTGATTTGGGAAGGGCATTTGTCCGGATGCTTTCGCGCCTGAATATCTGCTCCAAAGAATCAGTCGTGAGACAGTATGATCATGAAGTCCAGGGCGGCTCTGTAGTCAAACCGATGGTGGGCGTGAAAAACGACGGGCCGTCGGACGCCGGTATTGTGCGGCCGATTCTGGAATCCATGGAAGGCGTGGTGGTGGCGCACGGTATCTGCCCGCGTTACAGCGATATCGACGCCTACCATATGACGGCCTGCGCTATTGATGAAGCCATTCGCAACGCCGTGGCCGTAGGGGCCGACCTGGATCATCTAGCGGGACTGGATAACTTCTGCTGGTGCGATCCGGTACAGTCCGCCAAAACGCCTGACGGTGAATACAAGCTCGCGCAACTGGTGCGCTCGAATATGGCGATTTATGATTACACCACGGCTTTTGGTGTGCCCTGCATCTCCGGCAAAGACAGCATGAAGAATGACTACTCCATAGGCAAAACAAAAATATCCGTGCCGCCGACGCTGCTTTATTCGGTCATCGGCAAGATTAAGGATGTCCGCAAAGCCGTGACGATGGACGCCAAGCGTCCGCAAGATCTCGTTTACATTATCGGGGAAACTCTCGATGAACTGGGCGGCTCCGAGTGGTTTGCCGAGCATGGAGCTATCGGCAACAAAGTCCCTCAAGTAGATGTAAAAAAGGCCAACAAAAAATATCGCGCCCTGCACAGGGCCATCCAGGCCGGACTCGTTGCCTCGTGTCATGATTGTTCGGACGGAGGCCTGGGAATCGCACTGATTGAAACCGCGTTTGCCGGTGGACTGGGCATGAATATCGATTTGAAAGATGTTCCCTATCGCGGCAAAAAGCGCAACGATTATGTTTTGTTTTCCGAGACGGCCAGCCGTTTTGTCATAACGATCCATCCGAAAGATCAAAGCCGGTTTGAAAAAATCATGGCCGGAAACGCCATGAATGAAATCGGCTTTGTCACAGGCGATGGACTCTTCCAGATCAGTGGTCTCAATGGCAAACAGATTATCAAAGAAAAAATCAGCAAACTCAAAGATGCGTGGCAGAAGCCGCTTAATTTTTAGACAGGATTAATACCATGGCAAACAAAGTCAAAGCGATCGTGCTCACCGGCAACGGTACCAACTGCGAAATGGAAATGGCGCATGCCTGCAAACTGGCCGGG
>CAYULE010000440.1:0-2173 GCA_964445385.1 uncultured Smithella sp. | reverse complement strand
TGACATTGAATCCACCCGATTATTCTGATACTCTTCACCCTGATCTTAAAGCAGATGATAACGGATTAAGCAACCAGCTTATCGTATACTGAAATCAAAATGGATTAATCATGCGAAAATATATCTGTATGGGGCTCCTTCTTCTGATCGTCTGGAACCTGGGCGGCTGCGCGCTGGTCAAGTTGCGGGAGGATGTCCAGTTTTCAAAAGATTCCTGCCTGCTGATCGGTGAAATCGTCAGCATTTCTTCGCGGAAGAAACCTATTGTTGTTATCGCTTATGGTAATCGCGATGGGGTTGTAACGATCGCCGATTACGCTGTGTTATCAGGCCCCGGACAGTATGAAATACTGGTCCAGGAGGGACAATATGAAATTTTCGCTTTTGAGGATAAAAACGGGGATCTCTCTTATAATCAGGGTGAGTGGTCAGGTTACTACGGTAAACCCGACCAGGTAAAAACGCAGATGGGCGGCGCGGTCTTCGGACTGGATATTATTCTGACGCCTAAAGCCAAAAAAGCGACCTCGGCTTTTGCAAATATGCTGATGCAATCTTCCGGTGGAAAAACCAAACCTTCCACTTCAGCCGGTACTTTAGCGAATCTTGACGATCCGGTATTCTCCGCTGAAAATGGTCTTGCCGGTTTCTGGACGCCGTTGGAATTTTTCAAACGGATCGGCTGTAATATTTTTTTTCTGGAACCTTACGATCCCCAAAAGACGCCAGTTCTTTTCGTTCACGGCGCGGCAGGTTCACCGCAGGATTGGCGTTATTTTATCAATCATCTTGACCGTTCGCGTTATCAGCCCTGGATTTTCTATTACCCATCCGGCGCCCGACTGGACACAACATCTTTCCTGCTGAGAACGAAGCTTTACGACCTTTACCGGAAATATCAATTTGAATCTTTGTATATTGTCGCACACAGCATGGGAGGACTTGTTTCCCGCTCCACCCTCATCGCCAGGGAGGACAACTACCACAACACCATAAAACTATTTGTTTCAATTTCTACACCGTGGGGAGGCGAGCGGCGGGCAAAAACAGGTGTGCAACAATCACCCGCGGTGATTCCCAGCTGGAAGGATATGGAACCGGACAGCGAATTCATCAAACGTGTTTTGGGCACAAAACTGGACCCCTCAATCCATTACTATTTATTTTTCGGCCACAAGGGAGGCGGCAGTCTCTTCCGGCAAAATAATGATAATACGGTTACTCTGGAAAGCATGCTGGATTTAAGAGCGCAGGCCGATGCTCTTAAAGTCAGCGGCCTGAATGAAGACCATGTCAGTATTCTTTCCAGCGCGGAAATGATGTCTCAGTTTAAAGCCGTCCTGGCCAGTACGGAAGCCAACAAGGATAAAACGTATGCCCGATCGAGAGGCTATGTGCGTGTTGAACACGCTTTTGATCCCCCGAATATAAAAATTCCTTCGCAGATGGCCCTTGTGCTGGCCCCGACCGGAACGGATGAAAAAGAAACACAGCTCAAAATTGATCCTTTTCTGCCCGGGCAGGAAACCGGCGCCATTATCCCTAAAAAATATGATGTCAGCCTCTGTGCTTTAGGTTTCAAGACCGAACCGGATAAAATAACGCTGGACGTCAAACCGGGGAAAATAGAAGAAGTGCGTTTTATTTTAAAACCGCAGGGTATGATTGCCGGCTATATCGTTGCCGCAACATCCAAAGATGACAACTTCTGGGGATTCTACAAAGAATTACCGGGGAATGTGAAAATCCGCGCGATTAAATTGACGGGCGCCGCCATCAGCAGGACACTTGTCCCTGCGGATAAGATGCGTGAGCGGGAAGTGCTGGCTGCGTTTCTTTCCTCTAAAGATTTCGCATCGAAGAGTGTTTTATCTTTTTTCAATTTACCGGCAGGCGACTTTGATTTGACGATCGAAGCTGACGGCTGCGAAACATTTACAACAAAGATCAAAGTCCAGCCCGGAGAATTCGTTCCTCCGGCGCCTTTCCGTCTTATTTTAAAATAAGCCGTTAAACCAATTTATTTCTTTTTGCCCAGATCCCCATACAGTTTTTGGACGCAATCCGGACAAATGCTGTGGCTGAATTCAGCTTCGGAATGTTCATGGATATAGGCTTCGATTTGCGTCCAATATCCTTTGTCGTCACGTATTTTTTTACAGGAGGCGCAAAT
>CAYULE010000439.1:0-2176 GCA_964445385.1 uncultured Smithella sp. | reverse complement strand
ACTTCTGCTTCTACTAAACTTAGTTTTCATAAAGCCTCCTCCTTGATGATGTTGTCTTCTGTAAATATTTGTAAATTGCTTAAAAGTTTAACCCATTCGACTTTTTTTATTGTAAAATAATAAATTTCCCTTGTCAACGAACAAAGATATTGGAAATAAAATTAATAACTGGCAGGCGATCCGGGGAAAAGATTCATTATTCCAGTTCGAAAGTACTTCTCAACACAACGCGCAGAGCATAAATTCGGATTCAGTCTGCTTAACGGGCAAAAGAGTGCGCATGTGGAAAACATGCGCACTCTTTAATCGTGCGAAAGAGGCGTAGAAAGCGTTTATCGAATCGGATTAATGACCGGCAGATCCAACGCGTATTTCAGCCCGGGTTCCGCTGCAACCACGCTGGGTATAATATGGATGGTGGGAGCAACACTGGTCTCAAAACTTTCTTCATACGGCGGCATTAAACCTTTAATTTCCGCCTCGACAACTGCTGGCGCTCCCTCCAGACGAATGACTTCGGTTATCTTAGGCGCTGCGATCTGATCGTTGCAAACATTGTGCGTATAAATCAGCGTCACCTTTTCCTCACTGCCGACCATGCCGTGCCATGTAAACTTGTGCCCGCAGATGGTCCCGACAGGAATCGGTCCCCGCACTGTTTTCAGAGGGATGGAAGTTGTAAATACCTCGTCAGTGCAACACACGTCGGTTAATTTGAAACCGAGTCTATCGCCCACTTCCCAGACACCATCCCCGTAATAGGTGGAAATCCCGCGTCTGATAGCTTCAACATCTACATCGTCCGGCTTCTGTCCATAACCGAAAAATCTGACCCAGTCAGAGGTGTTGCCCTGATCATCTTCGCCGCATTCCATGGTCACATGATCAACCCGTGCCATGGCAGAGCAAAGCACGACGGGAAAATAACTGGAATATAAACCGGGCATTAAACCGATCTGCAGGAAGGTCACGCCATTTTCTTTCGCCGTGTCATCAAGCAGCTTCGTTACTTCCGGGTCCGATTGCCGGGAATAGGAAATCGGAATAGTAGTGATGACATTCTTTTTAGCTTTGATCGCTTTAATAATATTTTGAGCGCTGGGCATCAGAGAGCCTTTTTTCATCAGGCACGGGAGATAACACATGACAACGTCGGCATCCAGGGCAAAGACTTTTTCCATGTTATCCGAAACCATCACGCCGGCCTTGCTAAAACCGAATATCTCGCCCGCGTCTTTTCCCACTTTGTCCGGCGCGATATCAATGACGCCGACTAATTCCAGACTTTCTTTTTCCATGCACATTCTTACGGCAATTCGTCCCACATTACCTAATCCCCAAATAATGACTCGATACTTTTTCATGATACAGGTTCCTCCATTTTTAACTCTATCTTAGATTTTCCCGATGCCAGGTCAGCATGGAATTCAGCGCGTTCAGAATCAATTAAAACTGGGTTTATTTTTCCAGCATAAATAACGATGTTATTGTATTAAATATATTAGCAGATAAAAAAATACAATAACATTAAAAATCAAATAATTATAAATAAAAACATTGTTATTGTAATTCAAACAAAACAAATGTCAAGGTTTTTCTGCCGTATATCAAGGAGTGAGGTGAGTCGGCTTTCATTCATGGAAATGTCCAGCCTGTAACGACTGAACGCATATTTTTTATTTATTTGTAATGATTGAAATATATCCCTGGAACACCAGATTACATATGCAGAGTAATGAACATTATTTTATCGCAGCAAACTACGGAGAAAAGCTCGTCCCGCAGCCGCGGGATTAAATCAGTGTTATGAGTTTTTCTTAGCGTCCGGATTTTCGATAGCCCGCCACATCGCATTGAAGTACATATTTATTTTAGAAGTCATGCTTTCATTTTGCTTTAAATAAAGCCATATGTATACGATTCTGTGGATCACACCAAATAAGATATCGAACATGAAGTTGGCGGGAATCTCCGGATCAAGCACCCCTTTGCTCTGACCTTCCTTCAATAGATCAATGATCCGCATCGACAGGTTTTTCTGTTTGAAAGTTTCGTCGGTCATCCAGGTCTTGAAAGGCACCGTCATGACCACGATGATACCGATATCCGGATTTTTTTCATAGAAATCAAGGATGACCCAGATGGTTTTGCGGATTTTTTCTTTCACATCTTCCAA
>CAYULE010000438.1:0-2177 GCA_964445385.1 uncultured Smithella sp. | reverse complement strand
TTGAGGGGAGGGGGTTTTCCTTGGGTTTTCACCCTCACCCTAACCCTCTCCCATCATACCCTGAAGGGCACGCGAGGGAGAGGGAAAAAGAACACCATCTAATCCATGTCGTTCAAATACCCTGAAGGGCACGCGAGTGTCCCAGATGCGCGGCGCGAACGGAGCACAACGCAGCATACGCGTGCCCTTTAGGGTATGGGCGTTTGATGGCGTCATCACTAAAACTCCATGAGGCCTTCCATCTCGGCCAGGACCTGATCATTCGTAAAGTGCCGCGCGATAATCGCCGACGACGGACAGACGGACGCGCAAAGACCGCAGCCCTTGCACAAAGCTTCGTTAATCTCGGAAACCCGCTTGGTCTCGTTAAAGCCCGGCGCGCCATAGGGACAGACACGCACACAGTTCTGACAGCCGCAGCACGATGCGGGATTGACCATCGCCGTGGTCGCTTCCAGTTCCATCTTATCTTTAACGACAATCGTCAGCGCTTCCGCCGCCGCTCCGTAGGCCTGCGCCACGGTATCGGGAATATCCTTCGGGCTCTGACAGACGCCGGCAATAAAAATACCCTCCGACATGGTGGACAGCGGCGCCAGCTTCGGATGCCGCTCCATAAAGAAGCCCTGCTTGTCCGTGCTCAAATTAAAGAGCCTGGCCAGATCCCTGGAATCGGCCCTGGGCACGATGGCCGGCGAGAGCACCACCATATCCACCGGCAATTTGATAAATTTTCCGGTAATCGTATCTTCCGCTTCCACAATCAGACGCCCCGGTTCATCGGCGCTTTGGGCCACACGCGCGCCCTTGCCGCGGATGAATTTCACATCTTCTTCAATAATGCGATTGTAGAATTCCTCATATCCTTTTCCGGCGGCCCGCATATCAATGTAAAACTGGTAAACGTCGGCGGATGTTTTTTCCTTGAATAAATGGGCAAATTTGAGTGAATACATGCAGCACACACGGCTGCAATGTTCGTAATTATTTTTATCACGGCTGCCGATGCAATGCATAATGGCGATGGCCTGAGGCTCCTTGCCGTCTCTGAGGGTTACCTTGCCGCCGGTAGGTCCCGCTGAATTGAAGAGTCTTTCCACTTCCAGCGCATTATACACGCCGGGATATTTACCATAGCCATACTGGATCAGGGGCCTGGTATCCATCAGATCATAGCCGGTTGCCACAATGACCGCTCCGACTTTTACAGTAGTGAAAGTATCCTGCTGTTCGAAATCGATGGCTTTCTGTTCGCATACTTTTTCGCACAGGCGGCATTTGCCCTTTTTAAAGAAGGTGCAGGCTTCCCGGTCAATGATCGGCTTTTGCGGTACGGCCTGCGGGAAGGGGATGTAAATGGCTTTCCTTTTTACCAGGCCTTCATCCCATTCCGACACGGCTTTACCGGGACACTTTTCCGTACAGGCGAGACACGCGTTACATTTATCATGATCGACATACCGGGCTTTCTGTTTTACGGTAATGTCGAAATTACCGACAAAGCCCTTCACTTCGCTGACTTCGCAGGAGGTCATCATGGTGATGTTCTTGTGCTGCAAAACGGAATCCATCTTGGGCGTGAGAATGCAGGCGGAGCAATCCAGCGTGGGAAAGGTTTTGTCAAACTGCGCCATATGGCCGCCGATGGTGGAATTCTTCTCCACAAGATAAACTTGCTTGCCGGTATTGGCCAGCTCCAAAGCGGCCTGGATGCCGGCGATACCGCCGCCAACGACCATTACATCGGGGTTCACGTCAATCACCCGCGAGGTGAGCGGCGCCAGCAGTCGCGCACGATACACCGCGCCGTTAAGCAGCGCTTTGGCCTTGGAGGTGCCTTCTTCAATATCATGGGTTACCCACGAAACCTGTTCGCGGATATTAACGATCGTCAAAAGATACTGATTAATCCCCGCGGCCGTCAGAACCTTGCGAAACGTTTGTTCATGCATTAAAGGCGAACAGGCGGTGACAATCACCCGGTCAAGGTTGTATTGCTTGATATCGTTGGCAATCATTTCCTGCCCGGGCGTGGAACACATAAACTTGTAATCTTTGGCGACAACCACATCCGGCAGCGTGGCCGCAAACTCAGCCAACTCGCTGACTCGTACCGTCTTGGCTATATTCAAACCGCAGTGGCAAACAAAAACACCAATTCTGCTCATACTTTCTCC
>CAYULE010000437.1:0-2178 GCA_964445385.1 uncultured Smithella sp. | reverse complement strand
GCATTTTCTTCGGCTATCTGCCATTTATGAAACTGACCGGTCTGCCGATCAGCACCTTCCGGGCGGCGCCGGGATCAATATTTCGTAAGACAGCCAAAAGGCTGGGTGCGGATTTTGTTACAAAAAAATTTCGCAATCCGCAAAAAGGCATGGATGAACTGAAGCAAGTGCTTAAGACCGGACAGATCGTCGGCATGACAACGAACATGTACTGGCTTCCCTACATGTCTGAACGTTTCCGCTGGAATTTTCTGGGACACAACATCATCGCTTTACGGGAAACCGAGGATGGTTTTCGCATCAGCGACCCGACGTATGAACATCCAATGGATTGCCCGGTTGCCGACCTGGAACGGGCGCGTTTCGCGCCTGGCCCCGCAAATCCGCATGGTTATATGTATTATCTCAAATCTGTGAATCCCCGTCCTGATCTGCGGGAAGCATGCATCCAGGGGATGAAGAGTTCCTGTTTTATGATGCTGAAAATTCCCATGCCGATTTTCGGTGTCCGCGGGATGAGGTTTCTTGCTAAAAAAGTTGTCAAAAGTCCGGACAAACTTGGATTTCAGGAAGCCTGCCGGCAGCTTGTCGGCCTTATCCGCTGGGTGGAAGAGGTTGGCACGGGTGGCGGTGGATTTCGCTACATGTATGCCGCTTTTTTGCAGGAAGCCGCTGAACTGTTCGGTTCGGGTGAGCTTGCCGATCTGTCCAATGAAATGAATGCCATTGGCGATAACTGGCGTGAATTTTCCGTGACGGCCGCGCGTATTGTCAAGCAAAGAAGTAAAGAGGAAGAGACCTTTGCCAAAGCAGGTGGATTGATGTTGAAATGCGCGGATCGCGAAGAAGAATTTTTCAAAAATCTCCAGAAAGATGTCGGGAAACTTAAAACATGAACGTGAATGCGCTGGATATTTCCTCGATCACCTTCTGCTATGATAAGGCCCCTGTCTGTGCGCTGCAGAATTTTTCTCTGACGGTTTTCGACGGCCGGTTTCAGGCACTGCTGGGGCCCAACGGAGCGGGGAAATCCACATTGATGCGGGTGGTCACCGGGCAACTGAGGGGCTACTCGGGCAACGTTTCCATTTTCGGCACACCCATGCCGGATCGCGACGCTCTTTTGTCCATCGGCTACGCGCCCCAGCCGATATCACTTTACACGGCGCTTACCGCCCGCGAGAACCTGCGATTTTTCGGCGCGATGGCCGGGTTGTCGGACGAACAGATTGCATCGCGTTCGGAAATTGTACTGGAACAGATCGGCCTTACCGATCATGCGGAAGAACAGGTTGCCACATATTCCGGTGGGATGCAGAGACGATTGAATCTCGCGGTGGCGCTCCTGCACTCGCCGAAACTATTATTGCTGGATGAACCCACGGTGGGCGTTGATCCGCAAAGCCGGAATCATATTTATGATACCTTGATGGAGTTAAATGCGGCGGGCATGACGATTCTGTTGTCCACGCACTTTATGGAAGAGGCGCAACGCTTGTGTTCCATTTTAACACTGGCGGATAAAGGCGAAGTGATTTTTAACGGACCGATGTCTGAGATTGACAATCTGGAAAAATTTTTCCTGGAGAAGACGGGACGGGAGTTGCGTGATGAGTAAACAGCTCATAGCATTGGTCAAAAAAGAGATGCTGATCCTGCTTCGTGACCGGCAGACCATCCTGCTTCTTTTCCTGATGCCGGTAGCCCTGATTTTCTTTTTGTCTCTGGCGATGGAAGGTGTCTGGGCGGACAAATTGACCGGGAAGAAGATTCAACTGATTATTGAAAACGAAAGCAACTCTCCCAAAGCCAATCTCCTTGCCGAAAAGATAAAATCCAACAAACTGGTTCAATCGGTTGCACGACCCACTGGCATGGAGGACGACAAGGTCTTCGCTGAAGGAAGAGCGAATGCCGTTGTTACGATTCCTAAGGGTTTTGATGAGGGAGATAAGCCGGTAGAAATGTACTTCGACCCGGTGACCGACGCCGGCTATAAGATAGCCACCCGCGCGCTGATCACCAGTTTAACCGTGGAAGTGGTCATGGGGATTGACAATATGGAAGCCGTGATTGCCGGATTGCTTGTCGAGAAAACAAAACCCAATAAAGAATTTCCCACTCCGCTTCAGCAAAATGTTCCGGCTTACGCAATCTTTGCGATGTTTTTTATTGCGA
>CAYULE010000436.1:0-2178 GCA_964445385.1 uncultured Smithella sp. | reverse complement strand
TTTTTATCGAAATGCCCGGTTAAAGTTCTTCGTTCATCTGCCGATAAAGTTGGTGGAAACGGGTTGAATGGAAGGTTATCAGGAACACAATTTGGGGAAGTATCCATGCCCTGTTGCAGGTTTTCCATCTGTACAATTTGACATTGGCGCTTAAGGTTTTTGCACCTGCCTTTTTCCATCAACGATTCAAAAATCGGGAATATTTATGCCTTCTTTGCTTCAAGAATTAAGACAGGTTCCTTCGCCACCCCGTCCCGTAATGCGTACTGCCCAATTGCGGATCGACGCAGGCCTCCGGTTTGCCGGATGGATCCTTGCTGTCGTTGGCATTTTTATTATTGGAGTACCAATCTTTACGCAATTATCAGATCGCCCGGGATACCTGTTTCCGGATCTTTACCTCGACCGGAATCATCATACCGCCCAGGGCATTGTCGAGTCCATCGCCGTGAAGGTCGGTAAAGGGAGCAAGTATCAAAAAATCACCTTCCATTTTTCGCCGGAGAATAGATCGAGTCAGGCCGGACACGCCTATGCGCTCCGGCCTGACTTGCGGGAACAGGAAACCGTGACCATTGAATACGATCCGTCTGATCCTTCCCTGGCCAGGATCAGCAAGACCAATGCCGCCGTTTTCCCGTTTCTCATGTTGATCGGCTTCTCCGTGTTTTTACTCATCGGCTTGATACTGCTGATCATCGGCTACAGGCTGGGAAAGCGTTGGGATGAGATTCTCCGATCAGGGGATGTTGCTGCAGCTGTCATTAAAGATATACGCCGTGACAAAACGCGGGGAACTCCCAAACATCCCATATATGCCGTCACTTATGAATTTACAGACTGTTATAGGGGACAGAGGATAGAAGGTAAGAGTATGATCGCAGCGGAAAGGGGCGCCCAAAGCCGGATTTCTTATCAGGAAGGCGATTCCTGCCTGGCGGCCTATGACCGGAATCGGCCCGAAAGAAATATCCTGCTTACGGATGCTCATTTTAAAGCTGATCGTGCTCAACGCCGGTGAGAACATTAAGGCACAACAACCCAATCCGGGCCGTTTTCGGAGTATGCGACAAAGATGAAGAACAAATGCCAGGAAGATGCTAAAGCCGGAGCCAAGATCACGGTAAGACTCTATAATAAAAATCCACAATGGAATGTATTCAGAGACAAGTGGACAGCCAGAATCACTCACCGCGATCTTTACTTCCAGTGTCTGGGCGAGGGTGAGAGAATCCACGAAAAGTCGCTTTAGAGATCATCAGGACATCGGGGCGCTGAGAACCTGTTAACCTTCTGGTTGAGAAAAAAGGTTCAGCGCCCCTTTGCTTTGATATTCAACTGCGGTTCCGCAATAGGGTTCTCACTCCCGGCGGTGATGACCCGTCGAGAATCGGGAACTGCTGATGGAGATAAATTCCTGACACCTTAGCCGTGCGTCAGTTCAGGACATTCCAGGCGCACGCGACCATTGGTTCGTAGCCTTTTTCCTGCATAATCATGTCCAGATGCACCAGACTGATTGCGGAAATATCCATATCTCGCGCGTGCAGACGGCCTGCCCGGTAAAGCGTCACCAGATACTTCTTGCACTGGTCACAGACAAAAGCGGATTCCTGCGTTTTGTTCTCGACGTAAAAATAATCCATCTCCTGCTGGGCTTCTTTTTCACAGTAAGGGCAGACTACACGCGTAAACCGCCAGTCCTGGCCGCACGAGCTGCAATGCAAAAACCGCTTGCCGCCTTCTTCTTCAATCAAGGCAATCGACGGAAACTCGCCGCAGATCGGGCAATAGCCTTTCTCCCAGGCAAACTCTCCCATCGCTTCAGCGACTTCTTTAGCACGCCGCTCCAGGAGAACACGCGCTATCAGGCTTAATAAAAAGGAGGCATTGGACGGAGATATTTTCAGATTATTTTCCAGATTATCCATCGCTTTGGTGTTATCACCCGAATGCGTCTCAAAGTAGTCCGCCAGACGCAGTTTACCTTTTTGAATCAGGTCGGACAAACGGTCCATTTCTGCGGCAAGTTTAGGCATGCCTTCTTTCACCGCTGAAATCAGGGATAAAGCAATTTCACTTAATGGATCGTCCGGCGTAAACAAGCTGATCTGCTGAATGATGGAAACACCGGCACGCAGTTTTTCTTTATCAATGGATGAATAATCCAATTTTGGC
>CAYULE010000435.1:0-2179 GCA_964445385.1 uncultured Smithella sp. | reverse complement strand
AAGATGTTGTAGTATTTGTCACGGATCATTGATTAATGATGAAATATCAACCAGCGGCTGAAAACGGATAAGACCGGAGTGCAATTTTCAAGAATAGTCTTTAGCAGCCGGAAATCCAGCAATGATGGGGGTACCCTGAGGAGTGAAGGAATAAGTTAAAAGTATTACGATGTCCTGCCGTGTGTTCCACCTGCTGATGGGTGTCAGAGCGTTAACCTGAAATTGTATGGGTGGCAATGCGATGAATACTGAGATTGCAGCACAGATTGAAACAATCGAAAATTCACTGGTCAAGGACTCTGTCTTCGGGTTTGACCCGTCCATTCTTCTCCTCCTGGACAATGTCGAAATCGGACAGCGCGAAATCGAAAACCTGAAGTCCAGGCTGGGACCGCCTATATTCACGTATCTTTTTAACATCGCCAATTCCGCCTATCATGGCAGTCTGAAAATGGGCGCCGTTCAGCATTTTTACGATGTCATTGCCCGTCTCGGTATGCAATACACCAAGGTATTAATCCTGCAGTATGCCGTGCACAGCCTGGCCCAGGGAGGTCAGGAGGCCGAAATTATCTATGCGAAGAGTTTTGCCGCTTCCGTTGTGGGACGAATTATGGCCCGCGGTCTGGGCTTTACTGATGATGATGCAAGAAAAGTTGAACTCGCCTGCCTTCTTTCGAGTCTGGGTATTTTGATGATGACTGTGTATCGCAATCACTATCACACCGGAGACTTGATTTTATCCGATGACTTTATTGAAGAGAATCATCCCTATCTCACAGAGCGGATCATCAACCGATTTCAGCTCCCGGAATATCTCAATGAAATGCTCCTGTCCAATTACCTGACTCTCAACCGGATGGACCTTGCTCTCCCGTCAGTGGTAAAATTGGCCATCGCCACCGTGGACTGGTCTTTTCGAACGCAGGGCAACAAGCTGGCTATCCGGTCGAGCTATACGACTTTAGAGGACCGGTTCTCACCTTCGCTCGCGGGGATCATTGAAGAAAAGTTTACAGCCGCCGGTCTGAAAAAATATCTGAGTGTTTTAGCCGCACCCACTCATACATCGCAAAAAATGCACTGAGCCCCGCTTGGTGTATCGGAGAGAGGGCCCTTAAGTTTCGAGGTGTATAACCCGGGACAGCACCGAATTAGTGCTAACACCATCTGCAAATCGGGTGCTGTCCCTGTTATTCTCCCCGAAATACCCGGGGCCGCCTGAAATCCGGGTATTCGATTTTAGAAATGAGCTTGAATGGTACTGGAAGAGATTGGTTTCGTCAGGTGCGCTCTTGCTGCAAAGCCTCCCAGAATAATCAAACCGATGCCGATCATGCAAACACCCCAACCCAGATCAGCCAGAACTGCTATGCCGACCCAAATGAAAAATACTCCCCAGCCGATCGTATCGATCTGCCGGTGCATCCTTTGCCGAATGGTTTTTTGTTCCTGATCATTATTTGTCTCTGACATGATTTGTCTCCTTTTACTGTCTTTTATGTCCACACTTTTATTTATTCCATGGTTCCTGAAATATCCGGGACCTGGTTTTAACTGTCTTTGTTCTTACCCTTGCAGCACTGTTCCATTTGCGATCGCATGGCTTCACAATCGAACTTTCCGTCTTTTGCGGGAAAGAACTGTTTCATCATTTGTTCGCAATTTCCAAAGTTAGACTTCTCTCCCTTTTTTTCTTCTGTTCCGGGATTAAAACACTTTGTCATAAAATCCTGACAACATTCAAAATTTTTGGTCGCATCCATGTTCTTAGTACCTCCTTATTTTTCTTTTGTTTTGATGTTTTCTTTCAGTAGTCTGATTTCTTTTTTTATCTCTTCCAGATCATCCTGCCGCGCGCCGCTCCGAGGGTGACAACGCCGACCGGCAAATCCCGATTTCATCAAGAAGCAGCTAATGACGCACAGGGCCATCAGCGCTATTGGAATGAGCCACCACCAGCCGCCCGCAAAGCATGAAGCGTTTCCACACCAGCCACACATTTCTAAAAATCCTCCTGTCCTGAATTCGTTTATAGGCTTAGACGTGGCAGAAGCAAAAAAGGATACACACGCTCGTCACTTTTGAAACGGAAGGACGTTTTACTGCTTCAATGTTGCAGATTAAATCTGATTATTCTGGCGTTTATCGAGTATAAAATAAATGATTCAATCAGAAT
>CAYULE010000434.1:0-2183 GCA_964445385.1 uncultured Smithella sp. | reverse complement strand
GTTTTCGGGAGCGACGCAAACTGGACGAATCCCTGGATGTCTGGGCCTGTCACGGTACGGCCAGTACCTGGGGCACCATCGCTACGGGATTATTTGCCACCGTGGCCGTCAATGCGGATGGGGCCAACGGTTTATTTT
Source organism: uncultured Smithella sp. (assembly GCA_964445385.1). Classification (GTDB taxonomy): domain Bacteria; phylum Desulfobacterota; class Syntrophia; order Syntrophales; family Smithellaceae; genus UBA8904. Next base: position 2,045 of record CAYULE010000434.1, on the reverse strand, counting down.
TCGGCAATCCCGCCCAGCTTGGCATTCAGGCCCTGGCGGTACTTGTCACCATCGTTTTTTCTTTCTCGATGACCTATGTGTTGGCCAAGGCATTGCATATGAGCATCGGACTGCGGGTTAGCCCGATGGAAGAAGAAGTAGGACTGGATATCAGTTCCCACGGGGAAAGATCGTATTAATGCATTGCTGTCTTCATGGATAGCCTGACAACATATAGAATTTTTTATTGGAGATTTTACCATGCTGAAAAAAATTGAGGCGATCATTCGCGAAGATAAAGTTAACGATGTCAGAGAAGCCCTAAATGAAATAGGCATTGTGGGCATGAACATGTTTGAAGTCCGGGGTCATGGCCGCCAGGGAGGAATTCAACTGGTCGGACGTGCCGGAACTTATCAGATCAACATGCTTCCCAAAATACAAATCAATATCGTTTTGAACAAACGCAACCTGGACGCCGCTCTGGAAGCGATTCTCAAATCGGCCTACACCGGCGAACAGGGCGACGGCATTATCTTTGTTACACCGGTTGAGGATGTCATTCGCGTCCGCACGCGCGAGCGGGGCCCGGGCGCAATGATGTATCCGGGTGATATTGATGAAAAGAAAAAAGAGTGACCGATCAGAAATCAATATATCAAATAGAATATTGACAGCGCCCTATTTGGGCTATTGATCGGGATATTATTTACGGCTTCTTCGTATGAATACTTCTTTTTGCGACCTTTTCCGGCTGATCCATAAAAGAATTTAAGTCCGCGGTTAGATCAGGCAGTTCATTCCATGGAACAACGGTAATATTTTCGTTGACAACTTTTTTATGACCGCCGTACACCAGCCAGGCGGGTGCGTCGGGGTGTCCGGTTAGATTAAGCCACTTTTTGATCGCGGCGAAGAAATCCGGGGCAATGGTCTGGCCGGACTTGATCTCAACCGCCACAAGTTTATCCGACGCCTCTATCACCAAATCAACTTCCAGTCCTTTACTATCGCGCCAATAGAACAGATTGGACGGCATTCCCTGATTAAAACGTTCTTTCAAAAACTCCGACACCACAAATGTTTCAAACAAGGCGCCGCGGTTGGCATGGAAACGAATTTGCTCCGGTGAATGAATCCCCATTAACCAGGATGCCAGTCCTACGTCCAGAAAGTAAAGCTTCGGCGCCTTGATCAACCTTTTATTAAAATTGCGGTAATGCGGTTGAAGAAGATAAATAAGGTAGCTGGCCTCAAGAATAGATATCCAGGATGAAGCCGTGTTATGCGTTATTCCGCAATCGGCGGCAAGGGATGAAAGATTCAGAATCTGACCGGTGCGCGCGGCGCACATTTTAATAAATCGCTGGAACTGGGAAAGATTGCGGACATTGATTAACATCCGGGCATCTCTTTCAATGTAAGTTGTTGTATAACCAGCCAACCAGTCCGATGTTTTAAAATCGCGATCATACAGCGGAGGATATAGACCGCGCGTCATCAGTTCATCAAGGGACCCCAAAGACCGCCGGGCGGTTTTTAATTCACCGGTGGAAAAGGGAAGTAACTGGACAAGACCAGCCCGACCGGCAAGGGATTGCGTGATGCCTGAAATCAGTCCAAACTGTTGCGATCCCGTTAACACAAACATTCCAGGGATAATCTTCTCGTCAACTTTCGTTTGGAGGTAGGAGAACAGTTGGGGGGCGCGTTGAACCTCGTCCAGAATGGCGCCATCAGGAAACCCCGACAAAAGACCGCGCGGATCATTTTCTGCTGCTGCTTTAATATCCGGGTCTTCCAGTGAAAGGTAGGGTTTCTCCGGAAATGTTATTTTGGCAAGTGTCGTCTTCCCTGATTGCCTTGGCCCCGTTATAGCCACAATCGGAAACCCCTTTGCCAGACGTATCAGTGTTTGTTGTGCCGTTCGACGTATCATGGCTCTTATTATACGGAGATGGTACGGATTGTCAATTGAAATTACAATTTGTTCTTGGGGATTAACGCCTATTTCAATCCCGGTGCAGGCGGCTTTGCTCCATCCGGCTATTGTTTATCAGAAAGGA
>CAYULE010000433.1:0-2186 GCA_964445385.1 uncultured Smithella sp. | reverse complement strand
CATTGTTCGTATACTCCCGCGACAAAATCGTTCTTTCTGAGATACAATAATGTCAAAATAAACCTGATATAAAGAGGAGAAGTAAATATGGGAAAACGTGAAGATATTAAGAAAGTGCTCATTATCGGCTCGGGGCCCATTGTGATCGGCCAGGCCTGTGAATTTGACTATTCGGGAACGCAGGCGTGCAAAGCGCTCCGCAAGCTCGGCTATGAAATAGTCCTGGTCAATTCCAATCCGGCCACCATTATGACCGACCCGGGAATGGCCGACGTCACCTATATTGAACCCCTTAATACGCAGGCGCTGACGGAAATCATCGAAAATGAAAAACCGGACGCCATATTGCCCAACCTGGGCGGCCAAACCGGCTTGAATCTGACATCCGAGCTCCATAAGCTGGGTGTATTACAGAAACACAACGTAAAGGTCATCGGTGTTCAGGTGGATGCGATAGAACGAGGCGAAGACAGAATCGCATTTAAAGAAGCCATGAATAAACTTGGCATTGAAATGCCGAAAAGTACACCGGCCACGTCGGTGGAAGAAGCTGAAAAAATCGCAGCCGAGATGGGTTATCCGGTGGTCATCCGACCGGCCTACACCATGGGTGGCACGGGCGGCGGAATAGTTTATAATCTTGAAGAATTGCGGGTCATCGCCAGTCGCGGTATCTCTGCGAGCCTGATCGGACAAATTCTGATTGAAGAATCCGTCATCGGCTGGGAAGAACTGGAACTGGAAGTCGTCCGCGACGCCAAAAACAACCTGATCACTGTTTGCTTTATTGAAAATGTCGATCCCATGGGCGTGCATACCGGCGATTCTTATTGCACCGCGCCCATGCTCACCATTTCCGAAGATATCCAGAAACGCCTGCAGAAGTATTCCTACGATATTGTTGAAGCCATCCAGGTCATCGGCGGCACCAACGTGCAGTTCGCCCATGATCCCAAAACCGACCGTATTGTCGTTATCGAAATTAATCCGCGCACGTCGCGCTCTTCGGCGCTGGCTTCCAAGGCAACCGGCTTCCCTATTGCGTTGATTTCTTCGACGCTCGCTTCCGGCATCACCATGGATGAAATTCCCTACTGGCGCGATGGGTCATTGGAAAAATACACACCGTCAGGCGATTATGTCGTCGTGAAATTTTCACGCTGGGATTTTGAAAAATTCCCCGGCGCGGTCGATAAACTGGGAACGCAGATGCGCGCCGTGGGCGAAGTTATGAGCATCGGTAAAAATTACAAAGAGGCGTTTCAGAAAGCCATCCGCTCTCTGGAGAAGAAACGTTACGGCCTGGGTTTTGTGAAGGATTTTAACACTAAATCACTCGATGAACTGATGGAGTTGCTCAGCGAACCCTCCAGTGAAAGACAATTCATCATGTATGAAGCTTTGCGCAAAGGCGCAACCATCGATGCCCTGCACCATAAAACATACATCAAGAAGTGGTTTATTGAACAGATGAAGGAACTGGTGGTGCTGGAAGAAAAGATTCTTGCATGCAAAAGTAAAAATCTGCCGGATGACCTGCTCATTCAGGCCAAAAAAGACGGTTTTTCCGACCGCTATCTTGCACAGATCCTGGACAAGAAGGAAGCAGATATCCGTAAGCAGCGGCTGGGCGCAGGTCTTGCAGAACGCTGGGACGCTGTGCCGGTCAGCGGCGTGGAAAACGCGGCGTACTATTATTCCACTTATAACGCCGAGGATAAGGTCGGCGTCACATCCAACCGGAAAATCATGGTCCTGGGCGGCGGGCCGAACCGCATCGGACAGGGCATTGAATTTGATTATTGCTGTGTCCACGCGGCGTTTGCCCTGCGCGATGAAGGAATCGAATCGATTATGGTCAACTGCAATCCGGAAACCGTATCCACCGACTATGATACCTCTGACAAGCTTTATTTTGAACCGCTGACCGTGGAAGATGTCTTAAGCATTTACGAAAAGGAAAAACCAGAAGGCGTAATCGTGCAGTTTGGCGGGCAGACACCGCTGAACATCGCGGCGGATCTGGCCAAAGCCGGTGTGAAAATTATCGGCACCTCGCCGGAAACCATTGATCTGGCCGAGGACCGCGACCGCTTCCGCGTGATGATGGACAAGCTGGGCATTCCAATGCCGAAATCCGGCATGGCCAGCAATCTGGAACAGGCGCTGAAAATTGCCAATGGCAT
>CAYULE010000432.1:0-2192 GCA_964445385.1 uncultured Smithella sp. | reverse complement strand
TTCAAAAGCGGCTATCTTTGCGGCAATGGCTTCATCATCCACAATTTCTTTTATCATCTGCCTGGGCGCCTGCTCTTGCGGAGCGGCTGTCACCGGCGTTACGGCGGCGCTTGTGTCAACCGTTTCTGTCATTCCCGATGACGCCTGGGCATCATCCTGAGGCATAAAATCGGCAACGGATTGAGACAAAACATCGTCCAGCGTTGCCGGTCTTTCGATTTTTGCCTTGACGGAAGCACTGGATACAACATAGTCGCGGATGATTTTTGAACTGTTGGACTTGGTTTCTTCAGCCTTTTTGAAGGCGGCCGCCGGTCTGGGCGGCGGTGTGATGACGGGTATCTTCGGTTTGGGAAGAGGCACGCCATGTTTCTGCAGGGTCTGATCAAAACGGGACAAAGCGGATTCCGGATCCGTGCGGCCGCCGAGAGCTTCCTCAATGGTCTGGCCAATATAAGCCAGCATGCTCATGCCCTGCATTTTGGGATAAATCCGGTTGAGCATCCGCGCGGTTTCGCGGGTAGCCTGATAGGAATAATAATGTCCATCCGGCTGAAGATGAAGCAACTTTTTTTCAACCAGCCCGGCAATCGTCTTTTGCAAATTTTCATCTGTTTCAACACCGGATTCTTTGGCGTCCGTCATGAAAGTCTCCAACGAATAACGTTCGCTGACATCGCCGTAAACATCCTCAATGTCCAGTTCCCGCCCGCCAAAGAGAATAAAACATACAATATTGCCCAGCGTAAAGGGAAGACCGCTGACGGTCTGTTGTGAATTGGTTAAACGTTCATAATGCTTTGTAAATATCTGCTCGAACTGGAGCTTTAAGGTTTCCTGCATCTTTTTCCTCGTTTATTTTCGTTGTATTAATAGAGATATCTAATTTCTATTTCCTATATCGGCTGTATTGCCGAAAATATTACTATTTTTTTAATCTTTTTTTGATTATTCTGCAAGGGCATTTGCTTCATTAAAGTTATTGCACATATGCACGATATAATGATTAACCTTTTCGGCATCGGGAGACGGCACTGTGCCCATTATCATCAAGCTTCAGGATATTGATGAAGCGATCGAGAATCTTCGTTACAAAAGCGAAACGACCCTCAAATCCAGACTGCTGCGGGCGGTGCGTCAATACTATACGGATGACGAATCCGCCGAATCCCTTGAGTCTATTGACGCGGAGGGGCTGGTCAAAACGATCTGGGAAACCGGTGACGACAGCGATCTGCTCAAAACGAAACGGAAAAATTTCAGCAGTCTTAAATCCAGCGTCAACAGCGATCTGAAAAAACTTTACACGGAAGGAAAAAATCCGCAGGGCATCGTGATCGGCCACAACAATGTCTTCAGCATTTCCGAGGAGGCAAAGGACAAAGCACTGTCCGGTATTATGGATGTCTTTAAGGAAAAAGGCATTGATACCCAAAGCAAGATCAGTGAAATCCTGTCCGCCCTGAGTGATATCCTGTCCACCTCCCTGTCCGACACGGAAGCGGAAAATACCAAGGAAGAAATCGACCGGCTCAAAAACATTCTGGGCGGGATATCCGGCAAGCTGGGATTGTCACTGCAGGATATTATCCGCCGCGCGGGATCAGCGGGTGAGGCAGGTGCGCAAATCGCCGGATCGGACACAACGTCGACGGATTTGCCGGGGAAGGGCAAGAATCTTTCCGGTTTTATTCATGGCGGACTTTCGGAGCTCGACAAGGGGCTGCAGGGTTTAGCCAGGGAAATTGAGGAAGTGTCCGCTGGTCAAGTACAAGTGGGTGTTAACGAATCCCTGCAAGCGGCCCTTCAGGAAATTGTCCAGACCCTTCAGGATTCCGAAACGGATGCGGCCGAAAAAGCCGGAAAGATTATGGCAGCCGTCGAGGGGATGCTGGATGATGCCATTGACGCATCCGGCAGCAAACTATCCGGCGATCAGGCGGAACAACTCAAGCAAATCATTCATGAGATGGCGCAAGGTGCTGGAGAAGGTCCGGAAGCGGATCAAGCGGCAACACCGGCGCAACTCGCGGGTATTGAGCTAACCTCAAGAGTTTCCTCCATTCTCGGCGACGGGGGATTGAGTGTCAGAGACAGGATCAGCAAAATCCTGTCTGCTATGAATGAAATGATCGGCGAGGCGCTGGCTGGCGGGGGCACCGGATTAAGCGAAGAAGAGATTGCGGGCATCA
>CAYULE010000431.1:0-2194 GCA_964445385.1 uncultured Smithella sp. | reverse complement strand
CCGTATTGAAGTCGCCGAAGGCGTATAGAACGAGTTAAGGATTAAGCAAATGGGAATTATCAAGTACAAACCAACATCACCCGGCAGGAGATTTCAGAGCGTCTCTGATTTTGCAGAGATAACGTCAACTGAACCGGTAAAAAGCCTTTTAAAGCCGATTAAGAGAACAGGCGGTCGAAACAGTTATGGCCGGATCACAGCGCGTTACATTGGCGGTGGTCACAAACGTAAATATCGGATGATTGATTTCTGTCGTAATAAGACGGACATCCCTGCAAAGGTGGCGACCATTGAATATGATCCGAACCGGTCGGCCAGAATTGCGTTACTCAATTATCGCGATGGCGAAAAAAGATACATTGTAGCACCTGCGCAGATCAATGTTGGAGATGTTCTGATCAGCGGTCCAAAGGCGGATATCAAGCCGGGCAACGCAATACCCCTGAAGTATATACCGCTTGGTTCCTTAATTCATAACGTAGAATTAAAAGTGGGTCGCGGAGCGCAATTGATTCGGTCTGCGGGCACTTATGGCCAGCTAATGGCTAAGGAAGGAACTTACGCTCAGGTGAGACTTCCGTCAGGTGAAGTTCGTAAAGTATTCATTGAATGCATGGCCACCATCGGTCAGGTTGGAAACAATGATCATGAAAATATCAGTATCGGCAAAGCCGGTAGGACTCGATGGATGGGCAAGACGCCCCATGTGCGTGGTGTTGTTATGAACCCGGTGGATCATCCCATGGGCGGTGGCGAAGGTAAATCATCCGGTGGCCGTCATCCCTGTACGCCGTGGGGAATTCCGACCAAGGGACATAAAACGAGGAAGAACAAGAGAACTGATAAATATATCGTAAAGAGAAGAGGTTAAGAAAACGTGGCACGTTCGATCAAAAAAGGTCCTTATATTGAAGAAAGTTTGCTCGCCAAGGTCAGAAAAATGGAAGCCGAAAGCAGCAAGAATGTAATTAAGACTTGGTCGCGGCGTTCAACCATAACACCGGAATTAATCGGTTATACGTTTGCCGTGCATAACGGGAAAAAATTCATTCCCGTTTATGTGACAGAGAATATGGTAGGTCACAAAATGGGTGAGTTCGCGCCAACGAGAACTTTTTATTCCCATTCCGGAGACCGGAAAACAAAGGTTAAAAAGTAATTATTGACGCGCAAACGGTCAGGCTTGGAGTTGATAAGATATGGAAGCAAAAGCAATTGCAAAATATATTCGGATGTCGCCGCAGAAAGTCAGATTGGTTGTCGATCTGGTTCGCGGAAAAAAGGTGCAGGAAGCGCGAAATATCCTGCTTTATACCAGAAAGTACTCAGCGGGCATTGTTGCCAAGGTGCTGAAGTCAGCCGTTGCTAATGCGGCCCAGAATCCCAATATTGACGAAAACACGCTTTACGTGAAGGAGATATTTGTGGACCAGGGGCCGGCGTTGAAAAGATGGCGGGCCAGAGCCCAAGGTAGAGCGGCGGGAATTAAGAAGAGAACGTCACACATCACCGTTGTTGTGGATGAAAGGTAAGGAGGAACGATATTGGGTCAGAAGGTTAACCCGGTAGGATTACGATTAGGCTACATTAAAAAGTGGCAGTCTGTATGGTTTGCCGAAAAGAATTATAGTGGAATGCTGCTTGAAGACTTAAAGGTCAGAAAGTTCCTTAAGAAAAAGCTGTATCATGCCGGCATTTCTCATATAGAAATAGAACGTGCGGCGAATAAAGCCAAAGTTAATATTTATGCGGCCCGACCGGGTGTTATTATCGGGAAAAAGGGATCCGAAATAGAAAAGCTGAAAGCGGAAATTGAAAAATTTTCGCAGGCGGAAATTATCATTAATATTTTGGAAGTCCGCAAACCGGAAACGGATGCACAGTTGGTGGCCGAGAATGTAGCCATGCAATTGGAAAGACGCGTTGCTTTTCGCCGCGCCATGAAAAAGTGTGTCGGTTATGCCCTGAAATTTGGCGCCAAAGGAATCAAGATATCCTGTTCCGGAAGATTGGGCGGCGCGGAAATTGCCCGCTCTGAATGGTACCGTGAAGGACGTGTTCCGTTGCATACACTCCGGGCCGATATCGATTACGGTTTCATTGAAGCCCATACAGCTTACGGTTTGGTCGGTATTAAAGTTTTAATTTTTCACGGAGAAGTATTGCCCACAAAGAATGAAAAACAGTCATGATT
>CAYULE010000430.1:0-2198 GCA_964445385.1 uncultured Smithella sp. | reverse complement strand
CCTTCTGACATAGTACTAATCCTCCTTTCTCAAAATTTCCTAAGTCGAATTATCACTGTGGCAGATACAAAAAGGCCGCCAAATTAAAAAAGTACTCGGCGGCCGACCTTGCGCTTTATAATGACACCATTCAACTTATTCCTTCGCTTTATTGCTGTATGACCCGCGAAGTTGAGTGCACCCTAGAGGAATTGTCTGTAATAGTCAAGTCTTATTTTTTGAGCGCAGGAATAAATATACTTGTTGACAACACTACCGGAATCACATACTTTTTTCAAAAAAAGGAAGAATATACATGATAAAGCAGGGTATTACGAGGGGAAACGGGGTATCACTTTTATTAGCACTGTTATTGCTGCTGTTTACAGCCAGTATTGTCGGTTGTGGCAACCAAAATGACCCACCTATCGTCGTTCGGTCTTTTTCGGCCGATTCCCAGGCAGCTTTTAAAGATGCCGTTGATAACGCATTAGCCGATGCCACCAATAAGCGGGGCATCTCCGTTGCCGTTCATAAAGGTGGATATACCACATGGACTTACGCGGCCGGTTATGCAGACGGCAACTTCGGTTCAGCTACTGGAACGGCAATGACCACGGCCACTCCTTTCTATGCATACAGCATCACGAAAACAATGGTTTCCGCGCTGGTCCTGACGCAAATCAACTACGGGCTCTATTCTCTGGATGATACAGTAGCTGATTTATTAGCGAACAATGTGGATTACAACTCATTGTCAGCGCCTCAGAAAGCTCTTTTAAACACGGAAGCAACGGTTCGGCAGCTGCTGACACATACTTCCGGTATGCCTGACTATGCGTATAATCCCGATGGTCTGATTCCGATGTGTAATCCGGAAAATTCATGGAAGCCTGCGGACATTCTCGAAAAGATTGTGTTTGAGCCTTTCATCCCGGCTAATATCGGCGTTTATCAATATTCAAGCACCAATTACATTCTTTTGGGGATGATCGCGCAGGAGAAGTCTCCGGGCCATCAGCCGCTGAACACACTTCTTGCGTCAACTTTTTTCAGAAGACTCGGCATTAACGCAAAACTTGCGCCGCAGGATGCTTATCCTTCAGGTATCGCTCATCCCTATGATAATGCGGCTCTATTTGGTTTACCCCTGGGATCATTTTTGGATTTTTCAGTTGCAATCACATGGATTAACCCTGCATATAATATTTACACAGGTATTGGACGAAGCACATGGGCTGCGGGTGGCATTATCGCAACAGCGGCGGATATAGCTAAATGGGGCTATGCGCTTTATGACCCGTATGGATTGGCCATAACACCAGCGGTGAGAGACATCCTGAAAAATTCCGCACTTTCTGACAACGCTTATGGATATGGTGTGAACTATAATGATTTTACCTATGCGGACGGTACGAGTGGCGGGACATACGGGCATAACGGAACCGCACTGGGGTATAGAACATTGCTACAATATGAAAAAAGTAAGGGGATAACGGTTGTTATCCTTGCTAATGTAAATGATTTGGCGACTAACACGGGTTATGTAAACCGGGAATTACTGGCCGAAGCGCTTTTCAATGCCTATAAAGAATAAACCCGAAAGGGCCGATGAGGAAATTTGAAGACACGCTGAACCTGCCATGATCTGAAAAAAGGGAAGGAGCACAGGTCCTTCCCTTTTTTTGCTTTCCTTAATTGAGTTTGCACTGGTCTGAAAAACCGGCAGGCGGCACACCCAGAGCCTGCAGCAGCCGCGCCCAATAATTGACCTGTGCGGCTGTACTTGCTAAAATCACAATTTCACGCTCGGTAAAATTTGCTTTCAATTTATCGATGAAATCCTGCGAGAACCGCAGGGGTACGGTGGAAATTAAAACAGCATATTCCATGGCCACGATTTCGCGGAGAGAAAATGTATGGACTGCGGCAATATTCATCTGACCTTGCAAAACCTTAAGCTCGCTTTGTGTAATACCGTATTGATCGTAATCATAAGCATTCATGTCGATGCAAAAAGGGCAGGCAACTGAAAAAGATGTCCGCAGTCGGACAAGTTTAAGAATCCTTTTATCCAGATTTCCATCTTTGTGGGCGACAAGGGCTTCCATGATGCCGGAGCTTAACGCCACTTTGGGATACCAGGCCAGCAGTTTGCCGGGCAAAAGATCCCGGCCCGTGACGATTCTGGAAATCCAGATGCCGATTTTCAGGTAAAA
>CAYULE010000429.1:0-2204 GCA_964445385.1 uncultured Smithella sp. | reverse complement strand
CATCTCCAGAGTGATTGCGGAAGATGCGAAGGTGAATCTTGATGGGAAGATGCTTCCGGCAATCCCTCCGCGCCCACCGAAGAAGGATGACATCGACGGTTGGGAAGTCGGAATGTACCTGGGTATTTTCCTGGGGATTTTCGCCCTCATGTTTTTTCTGGCCACCAAATTTGGCGGCAAGCGTGGTTCTTCCGGTAATCATACGGATAGTTCGATTTCATCGGGAAGCTTTAGTTCCTCTAACAGCAGCAATGATTCATCCAGTAGTAGTTCCGATAGCAGTGACAGTGGCGGTTTTGATGGCGGAGATAGCGGAGGTGGCGGTGCGGAGAGTGATTATTGATTCCTCAGGAGCCGGGATGGAAGGGAAGAGAGAAATTTCTCCATCAGGTCGGGTCGTTTTGATCAGTTCCAGTGTTATCATCCCATAAAGGCAGCGACGAACAGGGTGCTTCGTAACGGCAGGCTAACTTGTCCGTCAACGCACTTCAAATTCTTTGCAGGTCAAGACTCCCGCATCCTGTTCTTGACATGTGCGACAAAGGATTTTGCCTCTGTAACCGCGGTATATACAAGGATGAGGTAGGGTGGCGCGAGAACGACGAACTGCATCACAAAGAAGATGAATGAAGAGGACGGGATGAGCAGCGTCGGGGTCAGCACGGCAAATATCAGCAGGATGGTATAGCGCACCTTCGACGCCGGTCTTTTGTGAACAATGTCCATGACGTGGATGAAAACAGCGACGCCGAAGATGTCGGCATAGCTGCAAATGATTCCGGCTGCCTTGGCGCCGCCGAGATAGAGCGTCTCCCGGTAGTACATCCCCACCCAGTAGAAAAAGCTATCCAGCATTGCGCCGCCCCTCCTGTGTCCTGAGACGCTGGAGAAACTTCCAGGCCATCAGGGCGCCGCTTACTTCGAGCGCGATGTAAAAGAAGTTTGCCAGCTGAATAAAAAATCGTCCTATCCAATTGTATTGCGCCATCGAAAAATTGTGATTCAAGGACGCGCTGATGCTCGCATAGAGGTATCCCGCGCAGAGAACCGCGACGAAGACAAGGACGATCAGATCGCCGTACTTTGTCGGACGCGCCGCCCCGAGGCCGTATCTGTAAACACGGACGATGCGGAAGAAGTAGAGTACGAGCAGAGAGTCAAACAAAATCATCGCACCGCAGAGGATGATGCGGACGGTCCAAGGGAAGTATTCTGTCCCGTTCAGGAAAAGGGTGAGGGGGATCTGATGAAATCCGAGCTCATACTGAAAGCAGAAGAAGATGAGGATAAAGAAGACGATGCCCTGTTGAATCAAGAGATGTCTGCCTTTGCCGTCACCGGTCACGATGTCGTCGTGAGCATATTTTATACAAACGAAGCAGAACTGCTGTATCAGGACCCAGAAGAGCCCCATCAGTCGTTCACAGGTAAAATAGAAAACATCCCCGCTCATAAAATAGCGCCTCCCTTTTCCATAAAGACGATACCGTAATGGGGGTAGTGCGTAAATATATTTTTGAACCGTTATGGCTGAGCCATTATTTCCGTGCCGGTTTTCTCTTCGCGATTGCAGGGGCCATACAAGTGTTTCCGTCTTTTGTCCCGCAGCGGCAAATATCGAGCTCACGTGTTGGCACTAATCCCAGATCAATAATCATTTCGTGATCCAGAAGGCTCTCCCGTCCAGTGGTTGTCAGATAATTTCCCGTCATCAGAGAATTGGCCCCGGCGATAATACCCAGCGGCAGAAGCTGCCGTAAGTTCTTTTCCTTGCCGCCGCAAAGTTTGATGTCTTTGCGAGGCAGCATGAAGCGGAAAACCGCGATGGTCATGAGGATTTCCATCGGCGGCAGTAACTGCAGATGGTCCAGCGGAGTGCCTTTGATCGGATTGAGAATGTTAATCGGGATCGATTCCACATCCAGTTTGCGCAGGGTTGCCGCCAACTCAATACGGTGCGTGATTCCTTCGCCCATGCCGAGGAGTGCGCCCGCGCAGACGCTGAGCCCGGCTGCTTTGGCGGTGCGAATCGTTTCCACGTTTTCTTCATAGTCGTGGGTTGTGCAGACGTTATTGAAATAACTGCGGGCGGTTTCCAGATTGTGATGATAACGAAAAAGGCCGGCGGCTTTAAGTTCGCAAGCCTGATCCTGATCGATAATACCCAGAGAAGCACAGGGATTGATTCCGATTTTGTTCATGCC
>CAYULE010000428.1:0-2207 GCA_964445385.1 uncultured Smithella sp. | reverse complement strand
AAGAAGGACATACGGTTTTCTTGTAAGTACGCATCATAAAACTTGGATCATCAGGATCCCAAACTGTTGCATTTTGGGACAAACTTTTTTGTTGTTTCAACCTACTCCCCATGATTCCCGGCACCAAAACAATCGGAATCACTTCACGCTTGATGCTTATGCGATTGGATGTCTCCGTTTTGAGCCCGAAAATATCCTTAAACAGTTCAGTCCACGAGATGGATATCTTATTAATGCTTGTATCTCCCGCCATAACAATCTCCTCAGGTATGATTATCCGGAATGATGTTGTGTCCGTGACCCATAAACCTATCCCTGCCTCAACGGCTTTTCTTTCAAAACCCATTCTTTAAATTTTAGTGAATATTCCCCTTGCTGATCACAACGGTAAATCCCCCCGGCGTAGCCGGAATCTTTCTCGTCAAATTGCTGCGGCCCGCCAATTTTATGGGTATTATAAATAAACGGCTGTTTTATTACATCGTCGCTGACATCCGGGTGTTCAAAAACCAAAGCAAAGGGAAGAAGAAATTTATCCTCAATCGGCACAGCGGTCTCATTGGGCTGTATCAGAGGTGCGGGCGGGGTGTTGCCTTTGTTACTGGTCATGGGGTCCAGCCGCCTGCAAACGTTGCGGTCTTCCACTTTGACATTAAATGAATAATTGACAAACCTGGCTTCGCCGCCGGTTTGGCCCGACATGACGCCTTTCAGGTTTCCGGCTTCATCGCCCGTGCTTTTGGAGAAAACGGAATCTTTGAGCATGATGGAGTTGCCGTCAACGGTGACTGATTTGCTGCCTTGGGATGTGTCTTTTGATACGGCTGTGTTCGAATAAGGCACCGGCACAACCACATTGCCAATTTGCGTTTTGCAAACATCGGGAAATGTGTTCACTTGACCGTCGCTATCCTTATGAACAACTGTCTGTCCGTTGACTGCTGTTTTGGTTGCCATTGATCACCCCCTGCTTAGGTTGCTGTCGCTATTTTTATTTGTTTAACCTTATGAATCTTCCCGGAAATATCAAATGGCGCCCGCCAAGCCATTTGCACCCGCATGTCGTCCGGTTCCACAATGACCGTATCCAGAAAAACATCCAAATCGATGTTGGAGTTGCCCAACTTCAAGGTAATGGTGGGCCGGACACCGGGCAATGAGAAACGTAAAATCCTGCCGGGCGTCAGATGCCCCAACCCCACATGTTCATCGCCTCGCAGGAACCCCCGGGCGATTAATCCCGGTGAGGCACAATTGAAATACTCCGGGTTAAAATTCGCAGGCGGCAAAAAACTGACATTCTTCTGACAGTTTTCATCACGCGTGCCCGAAAAATCAACACGAGGCTTCCAGTAAGGTGCAATCGCACCGAAACCCGCAGGTTTTGGCCGGCTGTAGAGACTTTTATATAGGTCCTTCGGATATTCTACATTTGGGAAAAGCATATACTCCCAATCTTTATCACTATGGCGGGCAATAAATCCCCGGCCGACTGGATTTTCAGCGCAGACCTCGTGGCGAACGGGGTCGGGATTGCTTTTATCTATCCCGCCAAAGGCCCTTTCATAGACCAGTGGGATTTTCTCGAAAGGGAGTGGTCCTACACGCATACGAAAAGCACCTAAAACCTTTTCCCATCTTCTTTCGCCGTAAACGCGCACCGTCTTCAAAAGCGGTCCGATGCTGATGCCGGCATAAGTATGTCTTATGCCGGTTTTCGGCGCGTAAGCATGGCCAATTAAAATACAGTCGGTGCCGATCTTTTGCAGAACAATATCGCTTTCATAGAGCAAACTGGATGAATCAGGCACGCCACGATACACCGGCGCGGATAAAATAGGCATCTGTTCGTCTGCCGGCGTTAACTTTCCGTCCGGATGAATCTGCCAGGTTGCCTTAGTAATTGTGATCAACTTTTCCTCGCCATAACTGTCCATCATGATGGACGTCAAGACGGGAAAAGGCGTCAGGTTGTATATCTCCATGAATTTTTAAAATTTCTATTATGTAATTTATTGATCTATTTGCTTTAAGATGGAAAAAGTTTATTTGATAAATTTATGGATGTCAAGAAAAGATCGTGCAATCACGCACTATTACCTGCACAACAGCCTGCACTATTGCCTTGACATTATGCTTTGCATCTCTTAATATGCCGCAAATTTGGAGGGTTTTCACTTTTCAGGCTATGTACTCGAAAAAGATAG
>CAYULE010000427.1:0-2213 GCA_964445385.1 uncultured Smithella sp. | reverse complement strand
ATCGCCGACACCGGCGGCGCGGCGATGCTGCTTGTTTTTACCTGTATCACCGTTGCGCTTTCGACGGCCTATGTGGTCGGCCGCCTGTTTCATATTCCGCCGCGCCTCACGGCACTCATTGGCGTTGGAACATCGATCTGCGGCAATACGGCCATCGTGGCAACGGCACCCGCCATCGGGGCCAAAGAGGAGGAAGTCAGTTTTGCCGTAGCCGTCATTACGCTCTTCGGCCTGATCGCGGTCATCATCTACCCCATCATCGGGCAGGCTCTGGGACTGAGCAATACGGCGTTCGGTTTGTGGGCCGGTACGGCCGTCAACGACACCTCCCAGGTCGTGGCTGTCGGGGCCGCGCATAGTCCGACCGCATTGAGTGTCGCCACCATCGTGAAACTGATGCGCAATACGATCATGGCGCCCCTCATCATTTTAATGGGGTTGCTTATGCAAAACCAGGCGTCCCCGGCCGATTCAAAACAGCCGGCCGTCCCGCGCGGCGGAATCCTCATCCCGTGGTTTGTGATCGGGTTTTTGACGATGTCCCTCATTCGCACCAGCGGCACCGCCACAGGGCTATTGCCGCGGGATGTTACCCGGCCCGGTGATTTGCAGATGGCCGCATCGCTGCTCAATACCTTTGACGCGATGGCCAGATTTGCGATTCTGACTGCGCTCGCGGGCGTCGGCCTGGGAACAAGGCTTCCGGTTGTTCTCAAGATCGGTCTGAAACCTTTCTCTCTGGGCTTATGCGTTTCAGTTGTACTGTCCATCGTGAGTTTGAGCCTGATTGTTCTCCTGGGAATGGGATAGGCGTGTTGATCATGGTTCTGGGCAGCGCTCTCTACGCTTTTTTATTTAGTCAAGGGTTGCGACAAACAACACCTCTCTGGGCACCTTATAGGCGGAGAGGTAACTGCGGCAATGCTGAATGATTTCTTTTTCGTCCGTCGGATCGCCGGGCTTTTTGACGATGAGCGCTTTGACAATTTCTCCCCTCATGGGATCTTTTTCACCGATGACCTTTGATGCGACAACAGCCGGGTGCATCTCCAGGATCAATTCCAGTTCTTTGGGGTACACATTAAAACCGCTGGTAATAATCATGCGTTTCTTCACGCCAACCAGGAAGACGTAGCCCTCCTCATCCATGTAGGCAAGATCGCCGGTGTGCAGCCAGCCGTCACGAATAACCTCGGCGGTCGCGGCTTCATCCTTGTAGTAACCCTGCATCACCACATTGCCGCGAACGACCAGTTCACCGGTCACACCCGCCGGCACAACACTCCCGGCATCGTTTTGAACTTTCGCCTCCACGCCCGGAAGGACGGTTCCGATCGACCCGTATTTCTGAACGTTGCCGGGCATGGTGAAGATACAGCAGGGCGATGTTTCCGTCAGTCCGTACCCTTCCAGCACCCGCATACCCAGATGTTTTTCAAACTCGGCAAACAATTCCGCCGGCATGGCCGACCCGCCCGTGATGCCAAAGCGCATCGAGCTGAGATTGTAGTCTTTCAGTTTATCGGAGAACAACATTCCCATAAAGAGGCGCGGAACGGCTGTCAGATAGGTGACCTTTTCATTCTGGATGGTTTTAAAGATGCCTTCCACCGTAAAGCGATCCATCACCACCACCGCGCCGCCTAAACGGATGGGACAAAGCATATTGACGGCGGCGCCGAAAGAATGGAAGAGCGGGATAACGGCCAGGGACCGATCGTCTTTTGTGCCGTTGAAGACGGTGCGCAGCAAATCCGCCTGCGTGGCAAGATTATTATACGTCAGCACGGCGCCAAGCGGTTTTCCCGTAAGACCTGCCGTATAGATCATCACGGCCGGATCATTCCCCTGAAGCTCGGGAGCATCCACGGTGACCAATCCGCTATTAATGATTTCATAAAAAGGAGACCCGGCATTCAAGCCCGTGGTTGTAATCATGTCTCGGCAGAGGGGCAGTGTTTCCCGGATGGCATCGAACCTCTTACCCAGGTTGTCCGCCGTAATGAAGACTTTGGCGTCGCAATTCTCAATGAGATGCTGAAGCTCGTAGGAGGTGGACATGACGTTGAGCGTGACCGCGACGGCGCCGAGCCTTAAAGCGGCAAAGTAGGAGATGATAAACTCCGGGCAGTTGGCCAGCATGATGGCGACTTTATCACCTTTCCGGATTCCAAGCTCCTGCAGGTGCTGAGCAAGAGCCTCCACAAACCGGT
>CAYULE010000426.1:0-2222 GCA_964445385.1 uncultured Smithella sp. | reverse complement strand
AAGCGCCCCGAATTCGCATTACTGACCAAGTATATCTTTCCCGGTGGCGAGGTCGATTTCATCGGCAACACGCTCACCATGCTGGAACAAAACGACTTCGAAGTACACGATGTGGAAAACCTGCGCGAACACTATCAGCGAACGTTGCGGCACTGGCACGACCGCCTGCTCGCCAACTACGATGCCGCTGTCGCGGAAGTCGGCGAGCCGAAAACGCGTCTGTGGCTCATTTATCTCGCCGCCTGTTCGATCGGGTTCGAACGCAGCAGCGTGTTCTTGTTCCAGACGCTGGCCTCCAAGCGCCGTCGCGGCCCCTCCGGTCTGCCCCCCACCAGGGCGGATCTGTATCGGTGATGGCGTTCCGTTGCAGCGCACCTCACTTTTTATGATTGACAAACAACATCGTTATTTCTTATACTTTCTTCTGGTAAAAGATAGTTTCCTTTCCAACTTATCAAGAAAAGAAAGGGTATCAAGATGAAAACAAGCCGTTTAAAAAGTAGATTTATCACTACGGTATTTACTCTGATCGTCCTGTCGTTTTTCTGCCAGACCGCAATTGCCCAACGTGAAGGGCGAATTGCAACGGACAGGCATGAATATTTTTATGGCGAAAGAATCAGGGTGCATTTTTACAATGCGCCGGGCTATTCAAGAGATTGGATCTGCATTGTTCCCGCGGGCGCTCCGGATACGGAAGCCGGGTACTATAAATATATACCGAATGGCGCGAGGCGGGGCGTGATATCATTCAGGTCTCCACGTCCGGGAAGGTATGAGGCACGGGCTTATTTTAATTACCGCGCGGGTCAATACTATGTAACGTCGCGTAGTCGTTTCTACGTAAGATAAGGTTGTTTGAAAAAGATGATGAAAAACGAATCAGAAGAAAAGGAAGGACCTTCATGGGACTGTGTTTCATTTCCCTGCGGAGATTCTTGCTGCCAGCATGGTGTTGATGTATTCGCTCATGAGAGAGAACGCTTGATCTCCGCCGGTAAAGCCACGGCAACTGATTTCTGGAGGCCAAAGACGGACAAGACCGGGACAACCATGTATCGAACACGCAAAGGGCCGCGCGGATGCGTCTTCCTTCATGACGAACGAGGCTGCAAATTACATCTTTCCGGCCATAAACCGTCCGTATGTTGCGAGTGGCCTCGCACGCTCCAGGAAGCGAAACGCGCAGCCGGCAAAGATTACTTGCCCTGCTTTCCACTTCGCTACAACCAGGAACCGAACCATAAAAAAAAGACCCGTTAATTTCCTTGTTCTGAATAGATACCCCCCATCTCATTTTGATATTAATAACGTGGCAATATCGATGGCTTTCGCCGGGTCTCCCTTGCCGTCGGTTGCTGCGGCAATTTTATTTCTGATGATGCTGACGATATTGCCCATGTCGAGCTTTGACGCGGATGCTATTTCGGCAAGAACCACTTCGACGGCAATTAAATGACTCGCGATACTTTCCAGTTTTTGATAAACATAATCAACATTTTGCGCTGTTGTTACAGCTGTTTTGGTCAGGGCATTCAAGGTTGCCATATTGTCCATTAAGAGCTGATCGCCGGCCTGAGAGCTTTCAATTTTTGATGTCATTAAATCAATGGTTTTACTTGTCTCTACACTGATCTTGGTCAACATTTCGAGATTCTGGGCCAGATATTCCTCTCCTGTCGACTGCTTTGTTTTTACCGCTTTCGAACTTTCCTTTTCCGCAATCGCTTTTTCCTGTTTCATATTTTTGCTCCTTCATCCAGTTGTTCCGTTCGTTCAATAGATCCCAACAACCACTTTTCTCAAAATTTTTTAAAAGATCATTCGGTTAAACGATTGCAGCACTCAGCTCCGGGATCACTTTTCTGCAAAAACACAGATATTCGATTTCATAAATTATAATCGGTATTTTCGCTGCTATTCTTAAGTTAATTTTATGAGCTATTTTTTATAAAGACTGGAAAGACATACAAAATGATACGCAAGATCAACGCGGACATCTCCTCCATCAGGAGCAGAAGTAATGCGACAATGGTCAGGACGCGCTTAAACTGGGCTCTGACGGCCCATTCCGCCCGCTTGTGCCTTCATTTCCAACGATGGCTAAGCCCCGATTACTTCTCTAACCTTCTCCGCCAGATCTCTTAACGAAAAAGGTTTGGAGATAAATTTTATACCTTCATCCAGCACGCCCTGGCGCGCAATCACATCCGCCGTGTACC
>CAYULE010000425.1:0-2224 GCA_964445385.1 uncultured Smithella sp. | reverse complement strand
CGATTGAAGCCAATGAAGAAGAAGGCGACAGCGTCAATCGTCAGGACAACGCCGGCGACGACATGAATCTGCATCGTCAGATTCATCGCGCTTTCACTTAAAGGTTTAAAATATAAGAATACCCCGGTGACGGCCAGAGGCAAAAAACTGAGAATCAACAGATAATGAAATATTCTTACACTCCAGGGATGTTTTAAAATTGTTTTTTCACTATGCATAAGCTAACCTCCTCCTAGGAAAGACCTTTCGTTCGATTGATGTACTTTGTGTGCAGCAACTCGTGGGACAAATGTCCCAGGGGTTCGCCGCCGAATTCTTTATAATAACGGGTGACAGATTTGTTAGCATGACTGACGCGGATCGCGGATTTTGCGTCATCTTGATACAAGCCCTTCGTCCGCGCCTGAATATAATTATTATTCGAGGACGTTACTAGCTTCATCCAGACGGCAGGCAGCGCCAGAAAGGCTACGACAATGCCGCCGATGGTGATAAACTCCCGGCGTGTCACGTGCAGCGGGTTTTCGATATATTGATAACTTTGTTTTTCCATATTTATTCACTCCTTTAGTGTTTTATTTCCATGCAAACAAAGGGCGGATGGCTCCCAGCCAGGAAGAACCATTTCCGTAAATCGGTTGACCGCCGCCGTTGATGCAGCCGCCCGGGCAGTTCATCACTTCAATGAAATGATAGGGGGATCTGCCTGACAGCACTTCTTCAATGACGGGTTTGATGTTTTCAGCTATATTATGCACTACAGCGACATTCACTGTGACTTCCTTGTTATATTTGGTGTCCTTGAGTTTTACGGACGCGCTTTTCACACCTTTAAGTCCTCGCACCGGCTTGAACTCCAGTGGTTTTAATTCTTCGCCGGTTAGAACGGCATAGGCGGTTCTCAGTGCTGCTTCCATTACACCGCCCGTATTGCCGAAGATCGTGCCCGCGCCTGTGTAGTCGGCAAGCAACGATCCGCCGTCGGCATCTTTTTCGGCAGCCAGATTGATTTTGAGCTTTTTGAACAGACGGGATAAGTCGCGTGTGGTCAGGACGGTGTCGATATCGGGATAGGGTTTATCCGTCAGCGCACTGCCATTTTTTTTGTTGTATTCGTAGGCGTTGTTAAATTCCGGACGAGACGCTTCCAGCTTTTTGGCTGTGCAAGGCATGATGCCGACCGTATAAATCTTTTCGGCGGACTTCCCCCAGACTTTCGTCCCGTAAGTTTTTGCGACGGTTCCGGCCATCTGCTGGGGCGATTTTGCAGAAGACAGATTGGGAATCAATGTCGGATATTTTGTTTCGACAAGCCGAACCCAGGCAGGGCAGCAAGAGGTGAATTGCGGCAGTGGTCCTGTTTCCCCACCATGCTCGTTCTTCTCACCGAAAACCGCGTGGCGCGCTCGGGCAATGAATTCCGAGCCTTCTTCCATAATCGTCAAATCCGCGGTAAAGTTATTGTCCAGAATTTCAAAACCGGCTTTCTTCATGGATCCGTAAAGTTTTCCGGTTACCAGAGAACCGGCCGGAAGTCCGAAATCCTCACCGATGGCCACGCGCACGGCAGGCGCGATGATGCCGACAACAGTCATATTGCGGTCTTTGAGTCTGGCAATGACTTCGTCCACGGTGTCCGATGTTTCATATGGCGCGCCGAATGGACAATTAATCAAACATTGGCCGCAGCTCAGGCAAGAATCTACATCAACGCTGTGCGTCGCGCCGAAAGAGCCTGTAACAGCCCCGGTGGGACAGTGGCGTTTACAGGCATCGCATCCCTTGCACGCGGATGCTTTAATGGCTATAACGCCGGGGATTTCTCCCTTTTGATACGTTTTAGCAGCTACATTCATTTTCAAGTTCCTTTCCTTTATTGATTAAGCTCATTTGTAAGTGAGCTTTTTTGATCGATTGGTATGTGTTATATAATACATATGTTAAATAAGACATATATAACATATTCATGTCCGTCAAGACATTTCTGAATAAAATTAGTGTTACGCCGTACGAGGTATGCATTCAGAATCTGCGTCTTGAATAGCGGACGCATTATTCATTTGCCGGTCTCTGGAAAAAAAGTTTTTAAAGGTAAACGATTTCCGTTGACAGCCCTGCCGATTTAGTTTCAGGCAGAGCGAACGGAATTTAGAGAATCTGCACTGCGGCAAAAACGGAAGGGAAGGTTTTTGTGAACTCAACGAGTTCCGCAAGTAAACCTCAG
>CAYULE010000424.1:0-2235 GCA_964445385.1 uncultured Smithella sp. | reverse complement strand
GTTCAAGGTTGGAAAATAGTATGTTTATAAATGCTCAACTTAAAAATCCTAAATTTTATTTAATGATATTGATAGATATTTCCATCTTTATTGCTTCCCTTTTTATATCCTATCTTGTTCGCTTAGAATTTTCTTTTACCGGTATAGACATTAAACAAATCTATGGCCTGCTTTTCTGGGTAGTTCCGCTGAAATCTATAATTTTTTTCTTGCTTGGGCTTTACAGCGGCATGTGGCGTTATACCAGCGTGCGGGACTTTTGGAAGCTGATCCATGCCTGCGTCTTATCAACGATACTGATTATGGTGATTATTCTGACGATCAACAGATTTGAAGGATATTCCCGTGGTATATTTATCGGTGATGGTATTATCACCTTTATTCTGGCCGGTGGTATGCGCATGTTTATTCGGTCTTTCTATGAAGCGAAAGTGAATTTAATAAAAAGTGCTTTTTCATCGGACAATGTCGATTTAACAAAAGTATTGATCATTGGCGCAGGTGACGCGGGTGAAAAAATTTTACGGGAAATCATGGAAAACAATACATTGCATTATGAGGTTGTCGGCTTTGTTGATGACGATATGAAAAAGCAAGGACTGACGATTCATGGAGTGCGTGTATTGGGTACCGTTGAGAGTTTGGCCAAAATTATGAAAAGGAAAGGAATTAAACAAATACTTATTGCGGTTCCTTCAGCAAAAGGCGATCAGATCCGTCGCATTGTGGATGCCTGCCAGGAATGTAACGCTTCCTATAAAATACTGCCCGGAATCGGCGATCTGATTGATGGCCGGGTCAGCGTAAAATTTCTTCGGGATATCAGCTACGAAGATCTGTTGGGTCGGCCACCGGTTCATCTGAATATTAAAGACATCCGTAATTTTCTTGACGGCAAAAGCGTCCTTATTACCGGATGCGGCGGTTCTATTGGCTCCGAGTTATGCAGACAGGTCATAAAATATCAGCCGGGTAAGCTCATCCTGCTGGACTCAAGTGAAGCCAGTCTGTTCCAAATCCAGATGGAAATGCTCAACAAATATTTCTACAGCCATTGTGTAACTATTTTGGGACGCGTGCAGGATGAACGTTTAATGGATGACATTTTTGAAAAGTACAAACCTAATGTTGTGTTTCACGCGGCGGCTTATAAGCATGTGCCCATGATGGAGAAAAATCCCTGGCAGGCCGTCTTCAATAATATTACTGGCAGCCGTGTGGCGATGGAAATGGCCCTGAAGCATCATGTGGATCGTTTTGTTTTGGTTTCGACGGATAAAGCTGTTCGCCCAACCAATGTCATGGGCGCCAGTAAGCGTGTGACGGAATTGATTATGCAATGCCAGCAGGGCAATGGCACACGGTTTATGGCTGTCCGGTTTGGCAATGTGGTGGGTTCTTCCGGATCCGTCATTCCTCTTTTCCGCAGTCAAATCGAGCAGGGCGGGCCGGTGACGGTTACGCATCCAGAAGTCAACCGGTTTTTCATGACGATACCCGAGGCTTCGCAGATGATCTTACAGGCCGGTACGATGGGGGAAGGTGGCGAAATATTTATTTTGAAGATGGGAACACCCGTGAACATCGCCGATATGGCGCGCGACCTGATCCGCCTTTCGGGGAAAGAGCCGGATGTGGACATCAAAATCGTTTATACCGGTTTGCGGGAAGGTGAAAAACTGTACGAGGAACTGATTACTTTTGGAGAAGATATTCTGCCCACAAGTCATGACATGGTTATGGTTCTGCGGTCCGCCACCTGCTTTAACGGAGAAGAAGATCCGCTGAAAGCAAAAGATCATCTGTATCGTAAGCTTGACGAATTGGTGAATATTGCCATTCAGCACGACGTAAATGGTATTAAAATTAAACTCAAGGAAATAGTTCCCGAATATACACCGCAGGAAAGTGACGGCGTGCTTTAAGCATTGGATGGCGAATAGTAAAAAAACAGTTTTAAGTATTAAGTAATTAAGTTTTAAGTGTTAAGATTAACGATCATTCTGTGTTACCGGCAAGAGGGGGAGCCCATACTCCCTCCTTTTATAAAGGAGGGTTGGGGAGGATTTTAAAACAAGATCAAATCCCCCTCAGTCCCCCTTTGTAAAGGGGGAAGTAAAAACATTGAACTGGCAAAAGAGATTGAACAGCAAGATATTTTCTTTTTGCCCCCTCCTTTTGTAAAGGAGGGTTGGGGAGGATTTTAAACAAGGTCAAATCCCCCTCAGTCCCCCT
>CAYULE010000423.1:0-2240 GCA_964445385.1 uncultured Smithella sp. | reverse complement strand
GGGCGTCGGAACGCAGTTGATCGACGGATTTCGGGCTGCGGCTGATGCGCGCGTAAGCGGCGGATATGGTTTCGGGTGTGATGTCCTGTTTCAGAGCGCTTTTTTCTTTGAGCTCGCAAATTAAATCGTAATCAATATTGTAACCGGCAAGAAGTATTTTCATGAGTATTTCTTATATCAAACAAAGCCGTTTGTCCATAAGCCCATAATCAATATTTTATTCACCAAACAGTCTTTCCCAGAAACCGCGTTTGGGAGATTCGCCGGGTTTCAAGCATTTCCAGCCATCGGTCTTGTCATCCCAATCTGCTCCAACAATAATCTTTTCACCCTTTTCATTGCGACTGACGCAAAAGTCCGAACGAAACTTCCGCTCATAGGTTGGTCCATCATTTCTTGCAATTACCCTAATGTGTACTTTATATGGGACGTCAAGTTCTAACGGCTCTGCTGAATCGATATCTTTCGTTCCTGGATGAAGCACACCATATTTAATACAAGTCTCTGACGTGTTCGGTTCCAATAATCCTTTTCTATCTGGGCTAGCTAACTGAATTACCCACCCTCCCCCATTATAGGGGCCATTTTTTGAAAGGCTAAGGTAACTGAAAGAGTATGGTCTTTTCCGTATCTCCTCATCTTGTGGATAGGAAAAACACGGATTGCCGTTGCGTATAGTAACAACCGCATCGGCATCTTTTATCCTGTCCGATGCGCTTACGGCTCCGGGAATTAATACAAGCAAAAGAAAGATTAAATTATTTCGGTAAAAGCTTGGCATTTTGAGGTCTCCTTATGAATTCTTTCAAAACGCTTTCCAGAAAAGGCAGTTCGGGCAACCAACCATTGTCATTCAATGTTTTTGCAGCAAAGTAGTGTGCAATGATATCCGCCTGTTGTTCAAAATTATAATCCGACAACTTGACCTTGTCTATTTTAGGATCATACTTATAACCTGATTCTTTATAGTAGCCACCGCTTACCGCCATCCAGACCCCGTTCATGAAAACCCAATAGCCAAGCTGGTATTGCCACACATGCGTCATCTCGTGAATGAACCAAATTTTTGTATCATTATCGTTTACTACTGAAAAATCTTCCTTAAACTCATTTTTGTTAAAATACATTTCTCCATTTGGCGTCATTGCTACTTTATCATTCTGAATGCCAAAGGGGAGGTATTCATTTTTATGGACTTTGACTTTGGAATAGTCGATGGAATCTTTGAAAACAGTTTTCGCCATGGTGATTTCGCCCGCCGTAAGTTTACGCGCGGTGTTTTCCAGGGTCACTTTCCTGACGGAACTGCCCACCTTTTCCTGGGTGGTGGTGATGCCGTTTAGCGTTTCCGTCCGCGCCAGTTTTCCCTTGTCCCCGGTTTTTTGTGGGCAAAAAGGCGGAATCGTACAGAAAAATTCCACTTTTTCAATGGGCTGTTCCTTCTGGGTGTTCTTGATCCGCTTGCTGTTACCGTCATTGTCAGTCGTGCCGCTCACTTTTTTGCCGTCGGCAAGTGTAAGGCGATAGTCGGTGTTGGACAGCGGCTGGCCTTCGTCCGAGACAAAACACAACTGCTCATCAAATTGTTTGCAGCCGCACCGGAAGGAAGGATCAATGTTGTTACTGCCGGATCTGAACCAACCCCGCAGCTCCATGATCTCGCATCCGGTTTGAGCATCCCGCAGCGCCGCACCCTTCATGAAATCGCCGGTTTCATAATTCATGAAGTTGAGATCGTCAAACCTGTCTCCAAAAGCCTCTTTGAGTTTCTTGATCTGCTCATATTCATGATTACATCGAGTGCTCCAATGTTCGGCCACTAAATCTTCAAATATTCCCATTTTCAAAACCTTCGTTAAAAGTATTATCGACCTTCAATCCATTGACAACACAATGTTCTGAAAACAATCAGGGAGATCAATCCTCTGTCCCTGACGCGGTGGGCTTATGCGCCCCTTATAGTATTTTGGGTGATTTTAAAGATACATACATCTTTTGATGTGCATTTTGCAATTATTTATTTTATTCTTCCGAATATTACGTCAAAAAATAATAGATGGTGAGTTCTCGTTTTAGAGTCTGACCATCTTCACGTGCGCAAGCGTTCGTCCGAGAAAGCGCTCGCCGATGGTCTGAAAGCGATAGGGTACGTCGCTCACGCAAAAAAGGTAATCCGGCGACAGACGGCTGTCGTTGCCCAGATGATCCCGATTAATCAGATCGGCGGCAATTTCCGCCAT
>CAYULE010000422.1:0-2250 GCA_964445385.1 uncultured Smithella sp. | reverse complement strand
GCACTTGTCCGCATATTTTCATCGGTAACAATAAAACCGGTTTTATCCATCTCCACGAGACCTTTAAATATTTCCGTGTAAGGCAGGCGACCGACAAAAATGAAAGCGCCGTCGGCGGGTATTTCCGAAAGATCTCCGGTTTGAACATTTTTCACTTTGACACCGGTGACAAAATCGGCGCCGGTGATTTCCGCAACCGTCGCATTCCAGACAAATTCTATTTTCTTTTCGGCAAACGCCCGGTTTTGCAGCATACCGGCCGCGCGCAGCCTGTCGCGCCGGTGAATCACAATTACTTTTTTAGCAAAATGGGTCAGGAAAAGGGCTTCCTGAATGGCCGTATCGCCGCCGCCCACCACGACAACATCGCGGTTACGGTAAAATGGCCCGTCGCAGGTGGCGCAATAAGATACGCCACGGCCGGCAAATTCCGCTTCTCCGGGAACGCCCAGGCTTCGCCACATCGCGCCCGTCGCGGCAATAATGCTCAGGGTCTTATACACTTTGTTTCCGGCAGTTACTTCCCAGACCACACCGCCTTCGGAACTTTTTTTGACACCCGTCACATCCTGGGTAAGAATTTCCAGACCGAATTTCAGCGCCTGCTTTTTAAAAAGCTGCATCAGGTCAAACCCGTTCATGCCGTCGGGAATGCCCGGATAATTTTCAATCATATCCGTTATCGTAATCTGGCTGACGGTACCCGCGCCTTCAATGAGCAGTGTTTTGAGCGCGGCGCGCGCGGCGTAAATACCGGCCGTATAGCCTGCCGGCCCGCCACCGATAATAACGACATCATAATCATATTCCGGCAGGTTTGCCTGAGTCATAGGTAATCTCCTGTTGTTTGAGCCCGCCTAAGCGGGACGAGCGTTAATTCTCCGTAGCCTGGTGCGATACAATAATGTTAACTTCATACCTCGACAATTTGACGCAAGGTGGTTGATTGGCTGACTTTAATCAGGAAGAAGGGCTTTTGTAAAGACTAAATTGACAAGTAATTAAGCAACACCGGAAAAGCCGCTGTATTCATCACCGGATGAATCCATAGCCTTGCCATAGGCATCGACACCGGAGAATTTGAAGACGATATGATTGGGGTCAATCGTCGCGTCGGCCGTGGCATTTTGAGAAACCCAGAAATTAACGGTTGCCGTATTGGTTTCCTTATCAAAAGTAACATAGGCGGGTTTAGGCAGTATGACCGCTTCTTTGGCCGTCGGGGCCAGTCCTCCGTTATAAATGCCGCCGTTGTCCCGGATGGTGGCGCGTGAAATTTTCCAGTTGTAGGGATTGATGATGGATGCCTCATCCATATCCTTGGAAAACGAGATGGTCATCGAAAATAGTTTCGACTTATTCGCACCGGTTAACGTGGAACTCAGATCTGAAACGTCTGTTTTTGGCCCATAACTAGTTCTGAATCCATTCATGCTTAAAGCAGTTTTCATTTTGGGCTGTGTGACCTGAGCAACATAATTTTCCAGCGTTGTTGTTTTATCGGAACCTTTCGACTCCAAAATCAACAACTGATCGTTGGCCTTCTGAAATTCTCCCTGATCGGCATACGCACGTCCCAATTCGATATAAGCCAGCTCGAAATCTTTATTAACGCTGATAGCCTTCGTTAATTGCAAAACGGCCTCATCCAGGTTTCCCGATGCCCGGGCTACCTGGCCCAATCCATAGTAACCCGTGGCACTGTTGGCACTAATCCGCACAACTTGAACAAACTGCTCTTCAGCCTTATCCAGTTCACCGGCCGTGATATAAGATTGCCCAAGTGAATACCTGGCTTCAGCGTCATTGGAATTAAGATTTACCGCTGCCTCGTATTCTTTCAAAGCTTCGTCCGGCATCGACTCCTTTAAATAAATGTCACCCAGAGCCTTGTGAAAGGTATCGTTTGCCGGATAAAGCCGGATGGCTTCCTGATAGGTTTTTATTGCTTTATCCGTATCTTCCAGCTTAACGTAGGCCTGCCCGATATATTCGTAAGCTTGAGAGGAATAATCGGAAGCAGGTGAAAGAGCGGCTGCCTTTTTAAAAGCAGTAATGGCCTGGTCATATTTCCCGGCTTGAAAAAAATCTATTCCCTGCCCCAAAACATTCCCGGCCAAAGCATCCATATTAGCCGTCGTATTGGCTGTTGTTGAAGCAAATAAATAGTCGATAACATCCGATGATATGCTCAAATCCATAGAGATCTCCAATAATCACTAATCCTTCTGCTGTCTTTATCGGCAAATA
>CAYULE010000421.1:0-2251 GCA_964445385.1 uncultured Smithella sp. | reverse complement strand
CCGCACCAGGGCGCCCAGAAATCAATGAGAACCGGTTTTTCGCTTTTCAGGACTTCCCCCTCAAAATTTTCATCGGTGGCCACACCCAGAAATTGGCTGCTCATGAAACACACCCTCCTTTTTATTTGCCAACTATATGTCACAGCGTGGCAAAAAAAGTCAAATGCTATTTACCTCGGTCGGGAAACCTTTCTTTTTTGACTGTACCTTTTTAATCTGCTATAAATCTCCGCACTTTAAGGAGGGTGATATGGGAAAAGTAGGCGTATTAGCGGGCACGATCATGATGGAAAGAAGCCATTTGATCCAAAAAGGCGACACGCAACGGATTAAAAACCCATACGGTGAAGCGATGGCGACGGTAACCGATCAAATGGTCTTTATTGTCAGACATGGCCATGATCCCGCGGAATATATTCTGCCGCACAAGATTAACCATCACGCCAATCTCCAGGCCTTGAAAGATCTCGGCGTCACCGATGTCATTGGCATCAACTCAACAGGATCATTGAATAAAAATCTACGTCCGGGCGTTATTGTTATCCCTGATGATTTTATCACCCTCACGGCAACACCCACCATTCATCAGAATAAAGCCGTCCACATCACGCCTTCCTTAAATGAGTCTGTGCGTCAGAAACTCATAGCGGCGGCGCGGAACTGTCATCTGGATGTTGTGGAAAAAGGGACCTACTGGCAGGTGACAGGTCCCCGCCTGGAAACAAGAGCGGAAATCCGGATGATGGCGAATTTTGCCGATGTCGTGGGAATGACCATGGCCAATGAAGCGGTGATCGCCCTGGAAATGGGACTGCCTTATGCTTCGGCCTGTTCGATTGACAATTTCGGTAACGGACTCGTCAAAAAGCCATTGAGTATGGACGAGATCATCGCCGGAACGCGCAAAAACGCGGACATGATGATGCGGCTTTTAGAACGATATGTCGAGGAATCGTCACAACGCTGATTTCTGCTGATCAGGTTAGCTGTTTGTTTCGGATAAAACCGCCTTGGCCAGTAATTTATCAACCCGGTTGCCGTCCATATCGACAATTTCAAACTCATAACCGCTGACCTGAAATTTATCGCCGGTTTTGGGAATCCGGTTGAGCTGATACATCGCGAGCCCTCCCAGCGTGTTAATGTCCGGCCTCTCGTCGTCTTCTTCAAACAGCGAATGAACTTTCAGTAAATCTTCAACATCTTCCACTTTCATTGAGCCATCCATCAGATACGACCCATCTTCACGCTGAAACGCTTCCGGCTCATCGAGATCGCCCAGCGCGGGCAAATCACCCATGATATTTTCGGTGAGATCATGCAGGGTGATAATCCCTTCCATGGATCCGTATTCGTTGATGACGATCCCGAAATGCTTCTTTGTTTTGCGGAACATCTCCAGTACTTTCAGAGCCGGCGCCTGTTCAGCAATGTACAGAGGCTCCAACAAAATATCGTCCAGACGCAGCGTTTGATTCTTGATATAGTAGGCCAGTATATCCTTGACATTCACCACGCCCTTGACATTATCGACTTCATCTTCACACACCAACAGGCGGGGGAAGGATGAATTCAAAGACTCCGACAATATTTCATCCGGGGTTTGGTGAATATCAAGCCAGGTGACATCCACGCGGGGAGTCATGAGCGCGCTCGCCCGCTTGTCCCCGAAACGGATGACTTCATTAATCATGTCGGATTCCTCTTTTTCAATGACGCCGTGCTCGGAACCCTTTTTTAAAAACATGCGCAGTTCTTCTTCCGTGACAGGGGCTTCACGGCGGTCTTGAACACCAAATAATTTCAGGACCAGTTTTGTGGAAATGCTTAAAATCCATACGACAGGATAAGTGACCGAACTGAATACTTTCATGGCCGGAGAAAGGAAGATGGCTATCGGTTCGGCATGATTCAGCGCGATGGTTTTCGGCACCAATTCCCCGATGATCAGGGAAAGGTAGGTAATGATACTCACAACGATGACAACAGACAGCGTATGGGCGTAGGGCGCCAGCCAGCCGACATTTTTCAACAGGGGAGCAACATCTTCCGCCAGAGCCAATCCGGCATAGGCTCCGGACACAATCCCGATGAGCGTAATGCCCACCTGGATGGCGGAAAGAACCTTTTCCGGCTCGGCCAGAAGGGCAAGCGCCGTTTTGGCCCCCCTCCGTCCGGATCTTGCTTCTTCTTCCAGACTGGAGCGGCGCGCGGAAATCAAAGCGATCTCATACATGGCAAAAAGGCCATT
>CAYULE010000420.1:0-2260 GCA_964445385.1 uncultured Smithella sp. | reverse complement strand
ACCTATCCAATAGCGACTATTGTCACCAAATGGTTCATAAATAATGCAAGGTTCACCATAATAATTGAAAGTAAAACGATCATCAGAATTATATTGTCGCTGAACGTCGCTGACCCCTTCAATAGACTGAAGGATTTTATATATCGGTCCGTACGTAAACCAAGAGCTGGTTATTTCAAATCCTCGCATAGTCCCATCATCTTTTAGAATTGGATGTGTTTTCATATTTTTTGAGGCCAACGTTTAATATACTTGGCCGGTAATTTCCGAAATTCCGTTTGTAATTCTAATCTAAGTGAGGCAGAAAGAAAAGCGAAAAGTCCTTTAAAAACAAACAAAATCAAAAAACGGTACACGGTATTTCAGGATAATAAAGACCAAAAGCCCGGCGGGTATATCATGAGAAATTTGTCCAATGTAAAGAGAACCGTTTGAATAGGACGTTGTCATTAATTATTCCCCCGTCAAATCGTTCACGGATATTTTCCATCGATGCCCGGATCAACTATACCTCCTATAGATAAAGGATGGCATTTCGGGAAAGGAAAAATACTGTGAATTCATAAACCGCCCCGACAAAAGAAATGAAAATCACGGCTAGGAGCGCCCGCCGGCATAAGGCAAAACCGGACGCAAGGACAATCAGTTTCAGAGAGACTGAAAACATGATGGCTATCCGGGGGTGCGGACAGGCCAGGCGATGGCTCAGCCATGAACATGCGGGAATAATGATGATCAACGAGGAGGCATGGCCATAGAGCAAATCCGCCTGCGGTCAGTTGAGCGGCGCTGCCGGTATCTGATGCGCTGTTAATTTTCGCCATCAAGAACAGCAAGCATTTTGTATCGGAGATAACGATCGTTCCGCGGAAACAACAAATGATTTTCCCACAAGCATGACAAAGCAAATTGCCAACGGTTCATCTTCACTTCTTTTTGGAGACCTTTTTCTTGTAAACGCCATCCATAGAGCCTGCAGCACTCAGGCCGCAACGACCGTCACAGTTCAGGGTCGTAACCGTTAGTTGGCGTTGATCACCTGAAAATGTTAACATGGCTCGGCATCTATCGAAGGTGTTTTTTCTAACTTTAGCATCGCCCCGCTTATAAGCTTTTCTAGCATCGAAAAAAAAGCGGCTTCTCGTTTTTTTATCTTTATCGATCCCAGTAGCCGTATCTTCAAAGCTGCAAGTTTTCTGACCTGCCGATGAGTGGATAGAGAACGCTACATTCTCTCCTTTCTCTTTAATATTTGCGACCGCGTTCTTTTTAACGTACTTGCCACTCAGATCAGCGAAAGCGTTTGTGGCTAGCAGAATCATTAAAACTACAAGTATTTTTTTCATTTCTTAATTCCTCCATGATTTATCAATCAGCAATTGCAGGGTATATCAAATTATTCAGTACAATAGATTTTACTGCGCTGCAATATCGATTAACATTCAATACGTCTCTTTATTTGCCACGCTTTTTTTCTGGAAACGTATCAGCTTTTTTCGGTGGCTTGAACGGAATATTTTTCTTCTCCCTCAGGAGCCGGGAGATATCTTTTTGTCTGCGTGTGCTTTTTTGACCGGCCATGAATCAACCACCTTACCGCAAGCTGTCGAGGCATGAAATGAACGTTATGATATCGCAGCAGACTGCGGAGAATGAACTCTCGTCGCGCTGAAACGGGACTAAACGCATTCTTCCAATGGAAAGGTGAACGCCCTTAAACCGGCGCGTGGATGCTCCGCTTTCAGCCTCTTCGCCAGCTCGATGAGCTTATGAATCTCTTCATCCGGCACAGCTAACAAAAGGGTGTTGTTCCTCCCCGGCCAGTAATGTGTGCCCAGTTTGGGTTCGCTTTCTTCCCCTTCGCCCGTCGCGCCGTGCGCTTTGGTATACGACTTATACCCCGCTTTTTTAAAGGCAGCCGTGATGCTTTCATCGGAGGCCTCGGCGTAGACAACAAAAAACATTTTCATAGGGGTACCTCTCTGTTTGTCTATCGTTTAGCTTTCGGCAATTTTTTCTTTTTTGCTTTTCCTGTTTTTAAATTTTTCCTGCCAATCGTCAAAAATATCGTAAGCGGACGGCACGACGACCAGCGTCAGCACCAGCGATGTTAAAAGCCCACCGATCACCGCGATCCCCATCGGCGCACGCGTTTCCGCGCCTTCCCCGACCCCCAGGGCAATCGGCACCATGCCGAACACCATCGCAAACGTCGTCATGAGAATCGGCCGCATCCGGACGGGACCGGCCTGAAGGATGG
>CAYULE010000419.1:0-2264 GCA_964445385.1 uncultured Smithella sp. | reverse complement strand
TCGGTTCCGCCGTCATCCGGGTCTTCGGCTTCCTGCGTGGTGCGGGCGACGCCGACGAGTTTTTCTTCCGGCTCCAGATCGATCAGTTTGACGCCCTGCGTCACGCGATGATTGATCGGGACTTCCTGCACCTTCAGGCGGATTACTTTGCCGGCATTGCTGATGAGCATGATGTTCTCTTCGCCCTGCACCTGCAGGACACCGGAGACATTGCCGATCTTGGCTACGGTTTTCAGGTTGATCGTGCCTTTGCCGCCTCTGGACTGTACACGATATTCGTCAATTGGCGTGCATTTGCCGAACCCGTTTTCCGAAACCGTCAGCATGAAGGTGTTTTGAGCGGGAATATCCACTCCAATGACGTCGTCGCCTTCATCCAGATTGATACCGCGCACACCGCGCGCCGTCCGGCCCATATCGCGGACATCATCTTCCTTGAAACGAATCGCCATACCAAGCCGGGTCGCAAGGAAGATGTCCTGATCGCCGTTTGTCAACTGCACATCGACCAGTTCATCCGTCTCGTCGATGGAAATGGCGATAATGCCGCCTTGCCGCGGGTTGGAATAAGCGGTCAGATCGGTCTTTTTGATGATGCCCTTTTTGGTTACCAGAATGACAAATTTATCTGATACAAATTCTTTTACAGGCAGCGTCGCCCGAACCTTTTCACCCTGCGCCAGATTGATCAGATTGACCATGGCCTTGCCCTTGGCGGCGCGACCGGCCTGTGGAATCTGATAGACCTTCAACCAGTAAACCTTGCCGGCATCCGTAAAGACCAGCAGGTAATGATGGGTGGAAGCGATAAAGATTTTTTCCACAAAATCTTCTTCCTTGGTGCCCATGCCGACTTTGCCGCGCCCGCCGCGGTGCTGGCTCTTGTAGAGGCTGACCGCGTTGCGCTTGATGTACCCGGCATGCGATATGGTAACCACCACATCTTCTTCCACGATCATATCTTCAATATTGATGTCTTCGGTGCTGGCGACAATTTCCGTCCGCCGTTCATCGCCGTATTTGTTCTTTATTTCTGTAAGCTCTTCAATAATAACCTGTAAGACTTTCTGCGGATCGGCCAGGATACCGGCAAGATGAGCGATCAATGCCGTGACTTCCGCGTATTCCGCGTCAATCTTTTCTCTTTCCAGACCGGTCAGGCGTTGCAGTCTCATCTCCAGAATGGCCTTGGCCTGAATCTCCGACAAGCTGAACTTCGCGCATAACGCCACCGCCGCCTCATTGGCGTTTTTCGATGCCTTGATCACTTTGATGATTTCATCAATATTGTTCAAGGCAATGATGTAGCCTTCTAAAATATGAGCCCGCTCTTTGGCGCGCGCCAGTTCAAACCTGGTGCGGCGGACCACGATCTCCTGCCGGAAGATAATGAATTTTTCGAGGACCTCTTTGAGGTTGAAAACCTGCGGCCTGCCGTCGGAAATCGCCAGCATGATAATGCCAAAGGATACTTCCATCTGGGTAAATTTATAAAGCTGATTGAGAATGATTGCTGAATTCTCATCCCGCTTAAGGTCGATGACCACGCGGATGCCTTCACGGTCCGATTCGTCCCGTAAATCCGAGATGCCGGCAATTTTCTTGTCGCGCACCAGTTCGGCTATTTTTTCAATCAAGGTGGCTTTGTTCACCTGATAGGGCAGTTCCGTAATGACAATGCTTTCCCGATCATTACGGGCATTCTTTTCAATCAGCGCCCGCGCCCGCAGCCGGATGATGCCGCGTCCGGTTTTGTATGCCGATAGAATACCCTCGCGTCCGTTGATGAAGCCGGCGGTCGGGAAATCCGGTCCGTGAATATGCTTCATCAGTTCTTCAATGATCATTTTGGGATTATTGATGAGCGCGATGGTGCCATTGATGATTTCCGTCAAATTGTGCGGCGGAATATTGGTCGCCATACCGACGGCAATACCCGATGAGCCGTTCAGTAACAAGAGCGGTAGGCGCGTTGCCAGAAGCGACGGCTCCTGCAGGGATTCATCATAGTTGGGCACAAAGTCGACCGTGTCTTTTTCCAGATCGGCCATGACCTCATCGGAAATGCGCGCCAGGCGGCTTTCCGTATAACGCATGGCAGCGGCCGGGTCTCCGTCAATCGAGCCGAAGTTGCCCTGTCCGTCCACCAGCATGTAGCGCAGAGAAAAATCCTGCGCCATACGCACCAGCGTGTCGTAGATCGCCGAATCGCCGTGCGGATGATATTTACCCATGATATCACCGACGATGCGGGCGCATTTCTT
>CAYULE010000418.1:0-2273 GCA_964445385.1 uncultured Smithella sp. | reverse complement strand
CTTGGGCAGCATTTGCATATACTTAATCATGATGTTTGTTTCTTCATATTGAAATCCCAGGACATCTCTCATCGAAAGAATACCGACAACCCTTTTACCATCCGCTATCGGAAGATGTCTTATCTTTTCCTTCTTCATGGTTTTGATGGCGTAATCCAAATCGTCGTCCAGCCTCGCGATGGCAACTTTTTCGGTCATGATATCCTTAATTTTCTTGTTTTCAAAATCGTCGCCATGCGCGAAGCACTTTCTAATAATATCCCTTTCTGTCACAATTCCCATCAATTCATCCCTTTCATTACAGACGGGAAGTGCCCCCTTATTGTGCTGGGTCATCTTCTTTATCGCTGCGGAGGCAAATTCATCCGGCGCGACGGTGATTAATGCGTGAGGTTTGAATCCCGTGACCTTCAACATGTCCTTTACATTCATAATATCCCCTTCCTTTCATCTGGTTAAAATAGTTTATAAATGCTTCTCCGGCTTCCAGCCCATGCGTATAACAATTCTATTGCAGAGTATTCTCGTCAAGATAACCACCTGAAATATATCGTTCCAAATCATTAATCGTTGTTTTTTGCTGGTCGAAAATGCCCTTAACCACATCGCCGATGGAAATGATCCCGATTAATTTATCATTCTCGAATACAGGCAGATGACGAATATGTTGATCCGTCATGAACTTCATGCAGTCTTCTACCTTAACTTCAGGAGTCACTGATGTTAATTGTTTAACCATGACATCTCCCACAAGGGTGTCGTGCGAATTTTTCCCCCTTAATACTAACTTCCGGGCGTAGTCACGCTCGGAGAAAATACCAAGCAGTTCTTCGTTCTCAATGACAAGCAGGGCGCCAACATCATGAGTTTCCATCATCTGCAAGGCTTCATAAATGGTGTTGTATGGATGAATGGAGAACGTTTCGTTTCCTTTTCTGTACAATAAATCTCTAACGGTCAGCATATCGTTTCCTCCTTAAATATAACGTTGAGTTTACTATAGTCGAATCTGACAAAACGATAAGGTGAATAAAGGAGGGGATAAAGTTCTATACAAAATAGAACCTAATCGATGAGATCCAGGTGGGTGGTGATATTTCCGGATTTGTTTCTGATCCCCAGTTTTCCACGGATTGCGTATTTGTGCTTCTTGACCGTTGAGATGGAAATGTTCAGGGTTTCGGAGATTTCCTTTTCCCGGTAGTTTGCCTTGATAAGTTTGATGATGGAAATTTCAGTGGGGGTAAAATTAAACTTTGAAGTGACCAGTTTTCTGTAATATTCAGAAGATATTTGATTAAGATGCTCTTCCAGTAAGCGGAAAGAAGAGTCCGTTGAATACTTTTTTGCCAGAACATTTAAAAGGGGCAGGATATTTTGCTCAACATTAAATCGGATGTTCATTCGCAGATTATTCTTGCCTTCCTCAATGGAGTCGAGAACCTGTCTCAAGATGAACTTCTGTTCCTGTATGATATGCTTGACGACGTCTCCGATGGTAATGATCCCGATAATTTTATTTTTCTCGAGGATAGGAAGATGCCTGACGCGGTAAGTGGTCATGATGGACATACAATCTTCCATCGTGTTTTGTGCCGTCACATGGCGTACTTTTTTTGTCATGAATTTTTTTACGGGAAGGTTCATGGAAAGTTGCTTCACGGAAGTGGCTTTTCTTACAAAATCCCGTTCAGAAAAGATCCCGATTAATTTCCCTTCTTCGGTTACGGGTACCGCCCCGATATTCTTTTCATTCATGAATTCCAAGGTGTCATAGAGGGAGGCATCGGGCAAAACCGTCCACACTCTCTTTTTCTTTTCCAGTAAAAATGTTTTCAAAGTGAACATAGGGGCGACCATTGCCGGGTTTGATTCTTTTGCCGGATACCTGTTTGAAGTCTTCTTATCAGAGCATAGGATTTTTGTGACACCTCACAACATATCTCCAAACGTCTGAATTTTTTATCATCTTCCTGCTTCTAAGGCAATCATAATCTTGGCTTTGACTCCAAAACGATCCGCTGGTTGTCTTAAGAAGCCAATTTAAATTCCCCTCTTTTGCTTGTGCCCTCGCGTCACCTCGTGTGACCTCGCGTGACCTTTAGGTTATTAGGTCATTAGGTGTTTAGGGTATAAAGACGGGCCAGGGGAGATCACTCCCTCCTTTATAACCACCGAGAGGTGGCGCGAGGAGGGTTGGGGAGGATTTAAGAAGAGAAAAAATCCCCCTCAATCCCCCTGATATGGCTGTCATTTGTCAAGGGGGAAATACT
>CAYULE010000417.1:0-2275 GCA_964445385.1 uncultured Smithella sp. | reverse complement strand
CCTTGCTTTTGACAATGATTTAATGTTTGGCGCGATGGCACAGGATGAAGCCAGGCAATATCTTGCAACCCTGCTCGAGCTTTACGAGGAAGGACTTTTAAAACCCGTGCCATTCTTCAGAAAGTCTGCCTGGGAATATGCCGAGAAAAATAGGGATATGAAAGCCGCAAAAAATAAATGGCGGGGAGGATACGGTGCGAAGGGAGAACCGGAGAGCGCCGACACCTGGCATTCCCTGGCGTGGCGTGGTGTGGAAGATCCTGTTGACGATGCATTTGCTGAAATTGCAGAACTTGTTTACGACCCGATTATCCAACACAGGACCATTGTGGAAGTTAATAAACTTGAGACATAGAGTTCAATACGATGACAAAGAACACAAAAAAGGCGCAACCTCTTGATGTATTTACCTGTGACCTCAGCGGTATTTCCAATATCGAGGCATCGGCAGGAACGGGGAAAACCTGGGCGATCTGCGGGCTTTATCTGCGCTTGATCGCGGAAACGGGATTGACGATTGACCAGATCCTGGTGGTTACTTTTACAAACTCCGCCACAGCCGAGCTGCGCAACCGGATCCGGGAGCGGCTCGTGGAAGTGCTGCATGCCATGGATACAGGCCGATGTTTGTCGGGCGATCCCTTTGCGGAAAAATTTCTGCAAAGAATTAATGATCTTGGGGGCGAAATTGCCGCGCTTGCCGGAAATCGCCTTAAAACAGCTTTGTCATCATTCGAGGAAGCTGCAATCTATACCATCCATTCTTTCTGTCAGCGCAGCCTCGGGGAAGTTCCGTTTGCGGCGGCCCAGCCCTTCCGGGTTGAAGTGGAAGCAAACGATGTTGAAGTCATCCGAGAAACGGCGGCGGATTATTGGCGGCGCATCGTTGAAAGGTATAGCGCTGACGAGATCAATGCGCTGATGGAAGAGCGTCTAACCCCTAATTGGCTTACCGGGGAATTCAAGCGCATACTCGGCAAACCGACGGCGCGATTGCTGTTCCCCCAACTACCCCGCGGGGCGGATCGCGCTTCAAGGCGGGTGAATTGGCTGAAAAGAATTCTCTTACGTACAGGGCCGCATGCGGTGCGTGCCGCAAAACGGCATCGCCGCGTGATTTCCTACAATGACATGCTGTATAACCTCTATGATGCCCTTACGGGAGGTCATTTCCCCGGGCTGGCTGATGAATTGAGATCACGTTTTCCGGTGGCCCTGATCGACGAATTCCAGGATACCGATCCGCTGCAATTTGAAATATTCCGCTCAATCTATCCTGGCTCGGGGTCACTTTTTCTGGTCGGCGATCCCAAACAGGCTATTTATGCCTTCCGCAACGCCGACCTCAACACCTACCTCGTTGCCAAACGTCACGCGCATCGGCGATGGACACTGACAGAAAATCAGCGTTCGGAAGAAGGGCTCATATGTGCTGTTAATGCAGTGTGCGGGGCCAATACCAATGTCTTTTGCAGTTTCGATATCCCCTATCAGAATGTTGCAAGGGGTACCAAGCCCCTGCGGGAACTCACGGGTGACCCCGAGCCCCGCTCGCCATTATCCGTCTGGCTCTTTGATCCAGGCTCAAAATCAACACCAGTGAGGGTAGGCCATGCCGAAGAGCTTGTTCTCCATGCGACTGCATGGGAGGTGTCGAGGTTAATCAACGGCGGTATGCAGGGTGTGATCAAAATTGGCAGTGTCCCCATGCAGCCGCGTGACATTGCGGTACTTGTGCGCACGAAAAAACAGGGACACGCCATCAAGGAAGCACTTGCCCGATATGGGATCGGCAGTGTCGATCTCACGGATCGCAGCGTCTTTGCGACTCTGGAAGCTGAAGAAATGGAACGGGTCATGCGGGCGATTGCTGAACCTGCCAGGACCGGACTTATCCGCGCCGCGTTATCCACGGTATTGATGGGCAAGGGAAGCAGGGAACTGGCCTTGCTCAATGCTGATGAAGCTGCATTTAATGACATGATCGAACGCATAGACCAATACCGGATGCACTGGCACAAAACTGGTTTTGGCGCCATGTGGCGAAAACTTCTCATAGAGGAACAGGTGATAGAGCGTTTGTTGCCGCAGCCTGGCGGCGAACGGAAAGTCACAAATCTGATGCACTTGATGGAACTTCTAACCGCGGCAGAAGAAAAGCATCACGGGATGGAATCGCTTTTGCGCTGGCTGGGTGAAAAACGCGCGGACCCGCAGGAAGAGGAGGTAACGCAGCTGCGGCTGGAAAGCGACGAAAACCTGGTTCAGATCGTCA
>CAYULE010000416.1:0-2281 GCA_964445385.1 uncultured Smithella sp. | reverse complement strand
GCGACGCCATGACGTTGCCCTGACCACCGACGCCGGTGAGGATTAAATTTTTTGTTTCTGTAAGGAGCTGCTTTTTCATTTCAGAGCGCCGCCTCCGTTTTAACAATCGCCTTCTGCGGACAAATTGACGCGCACACACCGCAGCCGGCGCAAATGACTTCATCGACTACCGCTTTCTTTTTGTTCCGATCCCAGGTCAAAGCCGGACAGCGGAAAATCCGCGTGCACAGACGGTTGCAGCCGCATGCATCACCCAGGCACAAAGCTTCATTAACCTTCACGTCGAATGTTTTCTTGCCCTTCTTTTCAGGACTGAGCGCGCAGGCCTGGCGTAAAATCAGTACTTTGACCGATCCCTTTTCCGCCAGAAACGACGTTAATATCCTGCTGGTTGCCGCCAGATCAAACGGATCGCTCACCGCCACTTTTGCCCCGATAGCGGCACAGATCGCGGCGATTTCCACGGCGGGAACCTTTTCTTTCAGGGCACTGGTCACCAGACCCGGATGCGGCTGAAAACCCGTCATCGCCGTACCGGCGTTGTCCAGAACAATGAACGTGATATCCGCACGGTTATGCTGCGCGTTGATGAGCGCGGGAATCACCGCGTGATAAAATGTGGAATCGCCACAGACCGTGAGAATCGGCTGATTGAGGCCGAACTGAGCCAGTTTGGCAAAGCCGCTCGCCAATCCCGTGCCCGAACCCATGGAATGCAGCGTGGGCATGGTGTGATAGCCGGTCGCGGGCGACAGAGCCGCCATCGAATAGCAGCCGATATCGCCGCACACAAATCCCTGGCGGCCGTCGAGCGCGATGGCGTTGTGGATGTTCCAGAATGACGCGCGGTGGGGACACCCGGCGCAAAACGTTTGTTCGCGGGCAGGAATCAATGCCGCGGCCTTTTGCAATTCACGGATGTAACCCGCAGGCAGGGATTTACGTTTCACTTTCAGAATTTTACCCAGCGCGTCGGCGACGATATCCGGATTCAGTTCTCCTGCGGCAGGCAGTGTTTCATCGATTTTACCATAAAAAGTTCTGCCGCTCATCCGGCTGATCATCCCCGCGGCCAGGACCTTCACGTTTTCTTCCAAAAACGGCATGACTTCTTCAACGATTAGAATTCTTTTTGTTGTCAGCATGTGCTTCTTGAGCAGTCGGGGCGGCAGCGGCCACGTCGTGGCCAGCTTCAGAATACCCACTTTCTTTTGCATCCCCAGCATTTCAACGGCTTCGCGGGAATAAAGAAAACAGGCGCTGCTGGTGATGATCAGGACTTCCGGCTTTTGAGGACCGATATAACGGTTAAAAGGACTCTGATCAAACAATGCCTTAACGGCTTTGAGCTTTTGCTGACGAAGCAAATGCTTGGCCACAACCGGTGTGCTGATCATCGGACCGCTTTGCGAATCCATCACCGGACCGTCATATTCAAACTTGGCCTTTGGAATTTTAACTGGCAGCTTTCCACAAATCACATTGCCGCTCGCGTGCGACATGCGCGTGACGGAACGCAGCATGACCACATTGCCGATGGTTTCGGAAAGTTCAAATGCCCACTTTGTGAGATCCTTGGCTTCCTGAAAATCCGCCGGTTCCAGAAGCGGCATTTCCAGCATGCTTGCGAAATAACGCGATTCTCCCTCGTTAACGCTGGAGAGCGCTCCCGGATCTTCGCAGGATACCAGCACCAGCCCTCCGCGCGTGCCGGACGCGGTCAGATGTAAAAGAAAATCCGAGGCCACGTTCACGCCGTTTTGCTTCATGACAGCCATCGAACGCAGGCCGGCAAATGATGCCGCCGCCGCCACTTCGAGGGCCACTTTTTCATTGACCGACCACTCCACATAAAGATTTCTTTCGCGGGCGACAGAAGCGAGCGACTCGATCACCTCGGAAGACGGCGTTCCCGGATAAGCGGTGGCTACAGACACGCCCGCTTCCAGCGCGCCCCGCGCTATCGCTTCGTTGCCCAGAAATAAAACCTTGGATTTGGCCGGTGACAATAACTTGGTCATATGCTCACATTTCCCAAACACTGATTTCCCCCTTTTAAAACCACCTGAAGGTGGCACGAGGGGGATTAAGGGGGATTTTTCAGTTGTTCTTTTTTATTTAAAAATCTCCCCTATCCCCTCTTTAAGTAAAGAGGGGAACTCTCTCATCATTACCGTTTTTTCTTTTCCATGCTCAAATACTTTTTCACAACCGGATCATCGCTGCTCAGGTATAAAAGATTTTTTACCGAACGGCTCTTCTCCACAATATTTTTTAATGC
>CAYULE010000415.1:0-2290 GCA_964445385.1 uncultured Smithella sp. | reverse complement strand
CGGATCAGCCAGTCCTGATATTTACTCATGCGGAAAAAGTAATTGCTTTCCTTGCGGTGTTCCGGTTCGGTCTGATGGTCCGGACATTTGCCGTCCACGAGTTCTTTTTCCATGTAGAAACGTTCGCAGCCGACACAGTAAAACCCTTCATAAGCGCCGAAATAAATATCGCCCGCGTCGTAAACTTTCTGCAAAATCGCACTAACGGTTGCCATGTGATTGGCGTCGGTTGTCCGGATAAAGTAATCGTTGGTGATGGCCAGCTCGGGCCACAGATTGCGAAACTGGGCGCTGATTCCATCGGCGTATTCTTTCGGTGTGATGCCGGCCTTTTGCGCGGCTTCGGCGATTTTATCGCCATGCTCGTCCGTCCCGGTGACAAAAAATGTTTCCCGTCCCGCCATGCGGGCGTACCGGGCCAGAACATCGGCCACGATGGTGGTATAGGCATGCCCGATGTGCGGCGAGGCGTTGACGTAATAAATAGGGGTTGTGATATAAAAGGGTTTGGACATGATGATTGGCAGCTCCTTAGGACTCGGTGCGCTTTTTATGCGGTTCCCGCGCACTTGTTATTTTATGTATGGTTTTGGGTGGCGTCTCGATTTGTGCCGGCGCTTCCTCGGTTTTGGCCGCTTTGGGACATTTCTTTGCTCCGGCATATCCATCATGCTCAAAGGAAAGACAGCACATCAGCCTTCCGCACAAACCGGATATTTTTTCCGGATTGAGCGACATGCTTTGTTCTTTGGCCATCTTCACGGTG
Organism: uncultured Smithella sp.; assembly: GCA_964445385.1. GTDB lineage: Bacteria > Desulfobacterota > Syntrophia > Syntrophales > Smithellaceae > UBA8904. The sequence continues at coordinate 1,524 of CAYULE010000415.1, read as the reverse complement.
ACACGATCCAGATTCTGCAGGATGCCGGCGCAGCAAACCGTCCGGCCGCATACCGCCATCCCTTTGACAATCCGGGCTTCCTGCCGCGCGCCGATTTGTTTAAGTTCGATTCTGGTTTTGAATTTCGCGACCAGATCTTTGACGAGTTCCCGGAAATCCACCCGGGTCTCCGCGGTAAAGTAAAAGATCATCTTGCTTTTGTCAAAGAGGCACTCCACCGTAATCAATTTCATGGCCAGATTTTTTTCATGAATTTTTTCTATGCAATATTTTCTGGCTTCTTCTTCGAGCATTTCGAGTTCAGCCCGAACACGCAAATCATCCGTGGTGACCTTCCGGACAACACTTTTCAGGTTAGGCGGAAGTTGCGAAGGTTCGCATCTCTGAACATCAGTTACTACGATTCCAAGGGCGACACCGTTATCGGTATTAACGAGCACCTGATCATCCTTATGCACGATCAGATCGACAGCGTCAAAATTATAGATTCTACCCTCTTTTTTAAACTTTACGCCAACGATATTGGTCAACACGATTTTTGCCCTGCTTTACAATTTATTTACAGATGAAGCTTAAATGCCATTGCCTCTAATGTCAACGATTTGTTCACATTCATTTCGATCGTCTCGTTCGATTTCTCCACAAGGGCAATGTTTTGCAGAATCTGCTCACCATTCAAACGTCCGGCCAAAGACGCGACGACGGGCAGATCATCCGCATTAATGATCATGGAGGCGCGGGCGGTTTCCTTGTAGACCAGCGCGTCACGAAAATAAGTATTGAGAATTTTCAGCCCCTGCCTGATTTCCTTTTTGTCCTGTCCGAGGAAAGAGGCAAGCGTCAGCAGGTTCAAGGGATCGCTCTGGCTGGCGGCAGCCAGCAGGCGGCTGAGTTCGGCGCGAAAAGCAATCATGTCCTCCGAGTCCAGGGCGAGCGCCTGTCCGATAGAACCGCCGGACAGGGAGGCAAGCAATAAGGCTTTTGATGATTCCATTTGTTTTTGTTCGATTAAAAACAGTGCGACCGTTTCGGCGGCAAGCGGGTTTAAACGCACGTGCCGGCAACGCGAAAGAATGGTTTGCGGCAACCAGTAGGGACGGGCGGTTATCAGGATCATGATGTTATCGGCGGAAGGTTCTTCCAGGGTTTTTAACAGGGCATTAGCCGCCTGTTCATTCATTTTATCCGCGTCGTCAATGATGAATACGCGCCTGCGCCCTTCCAGGGGTTTGAAGGTCATCTGTTCCTGAATGTTGCGGATGGCGTCAATGCGGATAAATTGCGCCTGTGTGTCCAGAACATGAATGTCCGGATGATTATGGTGGATCATTTTCCGGCAGGAAGAGCAATTGCCGCATGCGCCGGTTTTTTCATCCACGTTTTCGCAATTCAACGCCTGCGCAAATTCGAGGGCCAGTGTTTTCTTGCCGATGGCGTTAAGCCCGCTGAAAACATAAGAGTGCCCGACCCGCTGCTGAGCCATCGCTTTCTGCAGCATACTGATTTGCTTTTGATGGCCGTAAA
>CAYULE010000414.1:0-2296 GCA_964445385.1 uncultured Smithella sp. | reverse complement strand
AAGGTCGAACAGGTCTACGGCATCACGGAATATTCGGGCGCCGTGACGTTCTGGATTCCCGAAATGGGCATGGAGAAATCCAACTCGGCCGGCAAGACCGTCTTTCATGGTCAGGTCAAAATCCTTCGTCCGGAAAGCGATGAAGAAATGCCCGCAGGTGAGGTTGGTGAAATCTGCTGCTTCGGTCCTCAGGTGTTTGCGGGATACTGGAACAATCCGGAAGCGACCGCCGCGGTTGTCGGCAAAGGGTTCTACCGCTCCGGCGATATGGGCCGGATCGATGAGGATGGGTTCCTGTATGTGGTGGATCGCCTGAAAGACATGATTATCAGCGGCAGCGAAAATATTTATCCGGCGGAACTGGAGCAGGTGCTCCTGGGTCATCCGGGCATTGCCGATGTGGCTGTGGTGGGAAAGCCGGATGCCAAGTGGGGAGAGATCCCGGTGGCCTTTGTGGTCAAGAAAGCGGACGCGGCCGTAACGGCGGAGGAAATCATTGCCCACTGCCGGAAGAATCTGGCCACCTTTAAATGTGTCAAGGAAGTTCAGTTCATTGCGGCCATTCCCAAAAATTCACTGGGGAAGGTCCTGAAAAAAGAATTACGTTTACAATTTACCTGAGGAGGTTCTTATGTCGTTTGCAGATAGAAACAATCCCTATAACTTTAACGAATTCCTGGCTTGGCGCCAGGGTGTCGATTACTATGCTGATGATCCTTTTATCCAGAAGGTGGTGCGGTATTTTACAGGTATTGACTGGGAAGAGGTCGATGCGGCAGCGCGCGCGGTTTCCCAAAAAGCTTCTTTCCGCTGGCGGGACATGGCCGAGAGGATTGCCCGTCCGGAGCTTCGCCCGTTCATGCTGCATTATGACGGCCACCACAACCGCATTGACCGGATCTGCCGTCCGCTGGATACGGAAATCATGGAGCGGGAGATTTTTTCCGAGGCGTTTTTTGCGGATAAAACATCGCCCTGGGTGAAACTCATCAAGATGCTGCTGGTCTACCAGAACGGCGAGGCCTGCGTGGCCTGTCCCATCACCTGCACGGAAGGCCTGGTGATGCTGCTCGAACAATATGCCGACACGCCGGAGACAAAGCAGATCCTGCAGCACTGCAAGGAAGGCATCGACGGCGTGTACGCCATAGGCGCCCAGTATCTGTCGGAGATCCAGGGCGGATCGGATGTGCCGTCCAATGTTCTGGAAGCGGTCAATGAAAACGGTGTCTGGAAACTCTATGGCACCAAATTTTTCTGCTCCGCCACGCATGCCGAGTATTCGGTTGTGACCGCCAAGCCCGCGGGATCGGAGAAGGTGGCCCTGTTTGTCGTGCCCTCGTGGCTGCCGGGCAATAAAGAAAAAGAAATCCGCAACGGTTACACCATCGACCGGATCAAGTGGAAGCTGGGCACCAGCGAACTGACCACGGGCGAACTCACCTTCAACGGCGCGGTTGGTTATCCGGTGGGGCCTCTGGACAAAGGCGTTGCCAATGTTGTCGGCATCGTGCTGACCTATTCGCGCCTGACGGTGGGACTTTCCGCCGCCGCGTTCATGACGCGCGCCGTGCGGGAAGCTGAAAAATACGCGTCATTCCGGACAGCCTTTGAATTGCCGATCGGCCAGTTTCCACTGGTGGCCGTTCAACTGCGCAAAATCAAGAAGACCACCCAGAGGACCATCGCCGGCGCCTTCAAGCTGTACCGCGACTTTCTGGCCCTCGAAGGCGGCCTGAAAGGCAGCCAGGCAGGTGATGAGCCGCCCGCGTCGCGCCGGAATCGTTTCAACATCCGGGAAATGATTATGCTGCAAAAGATTGCCGCCTCCTGGGACTGCACCGATGTGATCCGGGAAGCCATGTCGATTTTCGGCGGCCACGGCGTGATGGAGGATTTCTCTTCCCTGCCGCGCCTGTACCGGGATTCGGCCATCAACGAACTGTGGGAAGGCCCGCGTAATGTGCTGCTCACGCAAATCCATCGCGACCTGCAGCAGGCGGCCGCCTGGTACCCGCCTGAGGAATTTGTCGCCAATATTCTTCAGGGGCTGGATCAATCGCTGATTGACGAACTCGCGGCGGAAATCAAAGCTATTGTCGCCCATCCTCATTTATTTCAGATGGACGATGTAACGATCGACATCTGCGCGCGCTGGGATGCTTTCTGCCACAAGTTTTTCCATGCCTACCAGGACCTGGCCCTGGCCGAGGTAGAAAAATAAACCAAAAGGAGGAGCACAATGAATCTGGTTGCAATCTTGGAGAGCAATACGCGCAAGAGTCCGGAGAAAGAC
>CAYULE010000413.1:0-2304 GCA_964445385.1 uncultured Smithella sp. | reverse complement strand
ACGGGACAACCGTTGCTCGGCGCGGGCGTAGGCGCGGGCATCTATGTCCTTTCCTGGTGCATGCTGGGTCTGGGTGTCTTGATGGCCGGGCCCGAGGGCGTGCAAATCGCGAAGGATCTCCGCCAGAAGTTGAAGAAGAAATCAACCGGCACCACAAGGAGTGATACACGTGCTTTATAGCTTCAAGAATGTGTTCATGGGTTTTATTTTTATGGGAATGGCCTCTGGATTTTTAACCGGTTGCGACAGTGGCGACAAAGTCATCGACGAAGCCACCGGCAACCGGGCTTTAAAACAATACAATGTGACCAAAGATAAATTAAAGGCCATAGACGAAAAACAAAAAGAAAAATATCAGACTCCCTCAGAAGACGAAACACAGGAACGCAAGTAAAGGAAACAACAACGAAACGATGAAGAACAGAGTTGCATGGATGCACAATGTTTGACCTCACACCCTGACGGACTTACGAGATCAGACATCTGCCACTCCATGATGCTTTTCACGTTCAACTGCGCAGGCCCCCGCTGGGGTAAGCGTGTTGAACCTTTTTATTTTTGCCTTTCCTGACCTTTCACGCTCTGTGAGCGGATGATGCGCGGGAGAATCAGGTGATGCTGCGGACAGATCGCGCGGGGATTCTGATAGGAGCAGTTGGCAAAACCCACCAGGTAATTTCTCAATTCAGCGTAACGGACAACTTCATCAACAAAGCCTTTTTTTGCGCAATACAGCGGACCGGATGTTTCGTTGTAATGATCGACCATCTCATTCATCTTATCAATCGTGGGCTGCAAAGGTCGTCCGTCGTCTTTATCCTTGACCAGTCGGCGGGCGAAAGTGGCCGCCGCCGCCGTCTCTCCGTGCATGACGTTGATTTCGGTGGTAGCCGTGCCTAAAGAAAACGCGTTGTTGTTATTGGCGACCGGCCCGCACATGACATAGTAGCCGGCGACACTGCCTTTGCGCAAAACCACCAGCATCATCGGTAAATCGGAATTTTCAATCGAGTAAACCAGCGATTGCCCCAAGCCCAGCAGTTCCGCTTTTTCCGCTTCATCGCCAACGTCAATGCCGCCGGTATCCTGTATCCAGATCACTGGAATTTTATCCCGCGAACACAGCGTGACAAATTCACTCATCTTGATCAGGCCCTGACGATAGAGCTTGCCGCCGATACCGTCATACGCTTTGGTGTACTCGGGATAACCGGGCAGGGCTTCCTGCCGGTTGCCGATGACACCCATCAGATAACCGTCAATTTTCACCAGACCGCTATAGACTTCCGGACCGAACCCGGGACGGAATTCCAGATGCTCGGAGTGATCGGTAAGCCTGGCCAGCACCTGTTCAAAATCGTATGAGCTTTTCTTGTCAACCGGAACAATGGAGGCAATCTCTGACGGAGAATACCTGGGCTCCGCGGGCTCAGCCACACGGAAAAAACGCGGCTTATAAGCGGGCAGATCATCCATGTAATCTTTGATCGCGTCGAGCACCTGGGTTTCTTCATCAAAAACCGCGCGGAAAAAGCCCGTCACATCGTAATGAATTTTCACGCTGCCGGGGGGAACGGATTTGAAATGACGCGTGGTTTCGATAATCTCCTCGGCCCTCGCTTCATTGTAAGCTCCGGAAGGAGAGATGCCGCTGATGATGCCGACGCCGCCCACGGCCATGTTGGCTTTCTTATGGGCCAGCAGAATGGTCGGGCTGATCGACTGATAACCGCCGCCCGCGGGATTGGTGCCGTAAATACCGGCAATCACCGGGTTGCCCATGATTTCCAGTTCGGCATGACGATAAAAACAGGCCCCCTGCCCTCTTCTCCCGGCATATACTTTTTCCTGTTCGGGCAGCTTAACACCGGAGCAATTCACCAGCCAGACCAGCGGGATATGAAGGATCCGGGCAATATCGGTTACACGGAGATTATTTTCCGCCTGTCCGGCAATCCACGCGCCGGCCATCCATTTATTGTTGAACCCGATCAGCGCGCACCACTTGCCGTTAATCCGCGCCAGGCCGTCCACAACGTTCGTCTGGCCGGACTCCTCGTTTCCCGGATCGTAAATGGTGTGCAGCGGGCAGAAGGTTCCGGGATCGACCAGATACTCGATGCGCTGCCAGACACTCATCTCGCCGCGTTCGTTCAGCTTGGACAGCGGCACGCCGACATTTTTAATACGCTCGACTTCCGCGTCAATCGATCTCATGATTTCTTCAAGCTGTACTGCGTTTTCTTTCATGCTTTCGATTTGCTTTTCGGAAAGCGGCGTCCCCAGCGGATCCATTTTTTCAAA
>CAYULE010000412.1:0-2312 GCA_964445385.1 uncultured Smithella sp. | reverse complement strand
ATCGCGCTGGTTCGCGAAGGCCGTTTTGAAGACGCTTACAAGATTGTTCTTCAAACCAACCCCTTCCCGTCCGTTTGCGGCCGTGTTTGCGATCATAAGTGTCAGTCCAAGTGCCGTCGCGGCAACATGGATGAAGCGCTGGCCATTAAATTCCTGAAGCGCTTTATCACCGATAACGCGCCGCGCCCCAAAACGGAGGCGGTCCCGGTGACCCGCAAGGAAAAAATCGCCGTCATCGGCGGTGGTCCCGCTGGTCTTACCGCTGCGCGCGATCTGGCTTTGCGCGGTTACAAAGTGACTGTTTTCGAAGAACTTAAAAATGCGGGCGGCATGCTCTACTGGGGGATTCCATCTTACCGCCTGCCCCGCAATATTCTGCAGGGCGAAATTGACGATATTACTTCCCTTGGCGTTGAGATCCGCCTGAATACCCGCGTAGGACGTGACATATCTTTCGAACAGATTGAAAAAGATTTTGATTACTTCTATCTGGCCACCGGCGCGCACAAGAGTCAAAAAATGCGTGTAGACGGCGAAGACCTGGGCAACGTTTTCGGCGGCGTCGAATTCCTGCGCGACTTTAACAATAATGAAGACAAATGGCTCAAAGGTGAAAAAACGCTGGGTAAAAAAGTGGCCGTCATCGGCGGCGGCAACTCCGCAATTGACGCAGCACGCGTCGCGCTGAGACTCGGCTCGGAAGTCACCATCCTCTATCGTCGTTTGAGACAGGATATGCCGGCGGCTGAAGAAGAAATTAAGGCAGCTGAAGAAGAAGGCATCAAGATTGAATACCTGGTTGCTCCGCTGAAAATTGACGGAACAAAAGGCAAGGTAGCCTCCATTACCTGTCAGCGCATGACACTGGGCGATTTTGATAATAGCGGACGCAAGAAACCAGTCCCTGTTGCCGGTTCCGAATTTACTTTAAACGTGGATGCCATTGTGGCCGCTATCGGCCAGGTACCGGATATGAGCTTCATTGATAAAAAGATCGGCGTAGAAATCAATAAGTGGGATTGCTACAATGTCGGTAAAGGTTACAAATCCCGCACGACCAACCCCCGCTACTTCGCGGGCGGCGACGCAGAAACCGGTCCCGACACCGTGATCGCGGCTATCGGCGCCGGCCATCAGGCTGCCGACGATATCGATGCGGCTATCCGTGTAGCCAACAATGAGCCCGCTTATGTCAAACCGGCGCTGGAAGATATTTTTGTGCCGCTGGTGATTGATGAAGAATCTTAGGAAACACCGCAGATGCTGATGCCGGAAATGCATCACGCCACACGCAAGATGAGCTTTGCGGAAGTGGAACTGGGCTTCAGCCGTGAAGACGCCATGAAGGAAGCATGCCGTTGTCTGCGTTGCGATGCGGCTGTATAGTTAATGATTTCAAAAGTATGCTGTGTTACACACGGCAAAGATACAAAAAGAGGCTCTGAAATGCCTCATAGAAAAGATGATTAAAATTTCTTTCTTGAGTTGAGTTACGCATAAAGAGGTTTGTCCTTCTTGAAAGGACAAACCTCTTTATGGTTTTTGAAACTGCAATTCTGAAAGAAAATCATATAACCTATCACCATTATTGGTTTTTTAAAATGAAGGCGGGGGAAATATTAAACATATTGACTGGTGTCAATGAATTGATGTATGTCTTTTATAACATATATGTCTTGTAAGGAGGAATTTTTCATGTCAGCAACTGTAAAATTGACTATCGATAATCGTCAAGTAGAGGCGCCGATGGGAGCTACCATTCTGGAAGCCGCCCGCAGCGCCAGCATTAAAATCCCCACACTTTGCGCCTGGCCGGAAATTCATCACACACCCGGCGCGTGCCGGGTATGCATGACTGAAGTGGAAGGTCAGCGCAGCCTGATCGCCGCCTGTGTTTTTCCGGTATTTGAGGGCATGGTCGTCCACACCAACACAGAGAAAGTGCGCCAGGCCAGAAAAATGGTTGTGGAACTGCTTTTGGCCAATCATCCGCAAGAGTGCAACTTCTGTGTGAGAAACGGCAGTTGTGAGTTGCAGAAAGTGGCCGAATTCGTCGGCCTCAAGGAAGTTCGTTTCGATTACACGCAATTCCAGAAGGAACGAATGATCGACCGTTCCAGCCCCTCGATTGTTCGCGACAGCCGCAAGTGCATCGACTGTCACCGTTGTGTAACGGTTTGCGAACAGATTCAGACGGTCAGTGTTTTGACGCCGGCGCACCGTGGCAGCAATGTCAAAGTAACGCCGGCTTTTGATCTCCCTTTGATTGAATCCAACTGCGTCGCCTGCGGGCAGTGCATTCTGGCCTGTCC
>CAYULE010000411.1:0-2320 GCA_964445385.1 uncultured Smithella sp. | reverse complement strand
TTTTACTTGACAGATAACCTCCGGCCTTCTATCGTTTCAACTTACTATTTCTCATACCGTGCAATTAAGGATAAAATGCAGGTTACCGTTTTAAAATTAAGAAAATAACAAGGAGTATCAACATGTATAATATAAAATCGAAAAACAACTTTCAAAATAACCCCGGGAGGAATACCCGCGTCAGCCGGATGGCTTGCCAGACAAAGGGTAAATTCTCTTTCCTGCCGGCGTTGATCCTCATGATGATCCTGCTGCCCTTCACGTTGCCGGCGGCGGAGCTGACCTGCAGCCGCCTTCCCACGCTGATGAAGGCCTACCACGCCAAACATTACGCGATGAAGAGCAACACACCGGAGATCCGGAAACAAGCCGTTGATCAGATGATCAAGCGTCTTGATTCGTCAAAAACAATGTTGTACGAGTCCGATCTGGCGTATCTCAAACCGTACCTGATGGATGTATTTGTCAGCGCGGAACGGGGTAACTGCGCTTCGCTGAAGCCCGTTTATAACCTGCTCGTCGCCCGCGCGCAGGAGAATGAGGCCATCGTCAAAAAGCTGCTGGGACCGGACTTCCGGCCGGACAAAAAGGTAGCGCTGATCATCAACGCGGATAAACGCCCCTATTCGAAGACCATTGCGGATAAACAGACGCTCCTGAAAAAGATTGTGCAATTCCAGATTGAAAACGCGCGGCTTTCCGGCATTGATATGGCCGAAGCCAAAAAACAGCAGATACACCGTTATGAGTTACAGACAAAGCGGGTGGTTGAGCAAAATCCCGCGCAGCTTATTACAACATCCGCGGAGGCCTTTGCCACCGCCCTGGACCCGCATACCAGCTACCTGTCTCCGAAAAACCTCGAAGATCTCCAGATTTCAATGAAACTTTCGCTGGAGGGCATCGGCGCCGTTCTGAGCAGCGACACCGGTTTTACCGTTATTGAAGAGCTGGTTCCCGGCGGTGGCGCCGAGAAGTCGGGCATGCTCAAGCCCAAAGACAAAATTATCGCCGTGGCCCAGGAAGGGGAACGGCCTGTGAATGTTATCGATATGGACTTGCGTGACGTTGTCAGTATGATCCGCGGCAAGAAAGGCACCCGTGTAACCCTGACGATCCTGCGTAACGGGGAACACAAAGATCGCTTTGAAGTGACTATTGTGCGTGAGAAAGTCGACATGAAGGAACAAGAGGCGAAGATCACCTATGATATCCGGACGGTGAACGGCAGGCAATACCGCTTTGGTGTTATCGATCTTCCTTCTTTCTATGGGGGTGAAAAGAACGACAAGTCCAGTTACGAAGACGTGAAAAGACTTCTGGCCGAAGCCAAACAGCAACGGGTGGACGGCATCGTGCTGAACCTGTTGCGCAACGGCGGCGGGCTGCTTGATGAGGCGGTGCGCCTCGCCGGTCTCTTTATTGGCAAGGGAGGGATCGTTGCCGTCAAGGACGGTGATGGTCGGGTGACGATTCTTGCCAATGGTTCAGGCGCAACAGGGTCGGAAAATGGCAAACGGGAAATCATCAAGCTACCCAAAGAAGACCCGCGCGCACTCTATATGGGGCCTCTCGTTGTCCTGACAAGCCGTGTGAGCGCGTCGGCCAGTGAAATTGTCGCGGGCGCGCTGAAAGACTATCGCCGAGCGGTGATTGTCGGCTCGGATCATACCTATGGCAAGGGTTCCGTGCAGGCCCTGTTGCCGCTGCCCTGGGATCTGGGCGCCATGAAAGTCACCACGGGGTTATATTTTCTACCCGGCGGACAGTCGACGCAAAAGACCGGTGTGGCGGCGGACGTGAATCTGCCCGGCTGGTTTGCCCTTGAAGATATCGGTGAGGAATCGCTGGATTACGCGCTGCCGGCGCAGGCCATCGCGCCATTCATCAGCGCGCAGAGCCATGGCGCACCTCATTGGAACCCTGTCGATCCACCGCTGATCTCAACACTGGTATCAAAATCAAAGGTTCGTGTTGCCAAAGACGCAAAGTTTGCCAAAATCATCAAAGACAACAAAGAGGCCGCGGATCGAAAGGGAATCATCCAGCTTGAAGATTATCGCAAGACCATGAAGAAGGAAAACGGCGGCAAGGAAAAGGAAACGCCTGCCGAGCAAAGGAAAAAGGCCAAAGAGCAGTATGCGCCCTTTGTGAAAGAAAGTATCAATATTTTGCTCGACATGGTGACGATGGGAACAGTCCCGCCCTCTACGCAAACTGCCGCACGGGCTTCACGCGCAAAAAAAATACGGGTATCACATTCCGGAATATAGTGGGGATTTCTAATTTCAAAATCCTCTTTACTTCCCCCTTTTTAAAG
>CAYULE010000410.1:0-2327 GCA_964445385.1 uncultured Smithella sp. | reverse complement strand
CCATGACGTGTTTGTCTTTACTGTGTTCATAGAAGTAGAAAATGCCTTCTTCCTGCAAAAGGCGATTAATGAAGTCCAGATCCGTTTCCCGATATTGAACACAGAATCTTCTTTTGCGTTCAGTGTTTTTCAGACGAAAGTCATAGCGGTCGGATGGAATGTTGCTATCCTTAAAAATATCCACAACAATGTCCTGGACGTTCTTGTTCTGGAAGATTCGGCAGTCTTTTTCCAGGAAAAGTAACTGAGTGAAAGGAACGATCTCAGCAGCATAAAGGTACTTCAATCCGTTCTTCCCGGTATGTTCAAACTTTCTCACAATGCCGTGGAAGTAGCGATCGGCACCGATGGCGCTTATGGTCAGAAGCGCCTCTTTCTGCATCACGTCTTCAAATTTGATCTGTGACAAACTGGCTAAGGAAACGTCCACTATATAGGGCGAAGACATTCTTTCCAGAGTTTTGAAACCTGCAACTTCTAATATTGAAGAACTACCTGCCACCTCGAACAAAAAACTTGCTGTAGCTCCCATATCAATAACACTCATATATCCTCCAATATTTGACATCATTTGCTATATTTCTGATAACTTGTGGCATACTCTGCTCAGAGCAATCATTTAATTCGTCCTTCGCGGCGCAACTCGAAATGCCTTTTTCCAAAAAAGGAAAAGGGTCTCCTGACCGGTACTTTCAGCCCCAAGGTTAATACTCTTTTTGGCATGGGTAGTATTGTTAAAGTCCATTTCTCGTCATTTGAAAAAAATGTGAAACTAATTTCATGATCATTTTCAATTTTTAAATCACCAAGGATTCCCGGTGCAAATTGGATGTAAATTCCCGCTCTATCCAGTATATTAAATGATTGATCGAGGAGATAAATAAACAAACCTTCTTCAAATGGACAATCTTCAGTCAGAAACAAGATATATTTATCATTCCCGAATTTGTATTGTGCTTCCAAATAAAGGCCTTCTAAAATTATCCCCGTATCACGTCCCTGACAATATAAATTGGACGTGTTATCATAGTCTGGATCTTTGCCATGAATATTCTTGATCGTAAATTCATCAATGTCATGCATCGTCTTGCTTTCCTCTAATAAAGCCAGTCAAACGTAAATCCTGCGCCCAATGCACCCAACGCACCACCGATAAATACGCCTAGAGATACGCAAACAGGAGCTCCCGGCCCGCAGGCCAAACCAGCGATTGCTCCCCCGGATGCGCCGCCCAGAATACCACCACTTAGTACCGCTCCTTCTTCCGCCGTTGCCTTTAACTTATCATCTGCCGTGGTAATGTTGTATATGACTATGCCGACCGTAATCACCAGTAAGCCGCGCCCTAATCGTGACAATCTGCGGGCTAAAATATTAGTTGTCTTGAATGATCTCCCGCCACCTTGAACTATTTCCAGATAAACCTGATTTTGTTGAGATACAGTTAATTCATTGAAAGGTAATTTAAATAGTTTGTTGGCGTAGTATTCCATACGATTAGACAATGTATATCCTGTCAATTTCAACTTTTCTGAATACGATACTCCAACTTCACTTAATTTCAGTCGGTCAGCCCGCAATATATCGTTGCGCAGCAAATTAACCTCCTCTGCCGCTGCTTTTGGCGTTAGCGCACCCATCTTGACCCGCTGACGGTACTCAGCAGACAAGTTTTTTATATTGGACATGTATTGTTTTCTTACTTTTGAGTCATTAATAAATCGAACGGCAAAATTTAATGCGTCCGATTCCAGCATTGATAAAGACTTTTCCAGTTCCTGCTGCCTGCTCTTAAATGATTTATCCATGATTAAAATAAACTCTAGGTTAGAAATATAATTTTCAACGTGGCAACACCGTGCAACCGCGTCAAAATGAGTTATACGAAAGTTTATATCCGCCGCCACGCAGTGTAATTTTTTAAATGGAAGCAATTTGTGCTATCCAAACAAAGGATACGATATGCTCCCCTTCTTATACGAGGGGAGCATATCGTATCAACAACTTCTGCTTCAAACCTCTTTACTTCGGCACCGCCCAGGAATCTTCGGCTTCAATACCGTCGGGCTCCCATGTCCATTTGATTTTCTTGTACGTGAAGGACACCTCCTCCATGTGGCGATAGGGCTCGTTGGCCGGTATGAAGGCAATGGGCATATTCGGCTTAATAGAAACAACAATTGCATCCTCCAGAACATGGGTGAAGTAATGCTCTTCCGACCCCTGTTTGTTAATCCGGTACCATTTAATGGTGACGTTCTTCAAATGTTCACCGGTGCAAAGCGCCTGATACATTTTCGGCGAACTCTTGTCGTATTCCTTCACGA
>CAYULE010000409.1:0-2329 GCA_964445385.1 uncultured Smithella sp. | reverse complement strand
AGGTGGATCACTTTATTAATCATGCCACGGGTCTCCGGGGTATCTACCAGAGTCACAGTGCTGTTCAATTTTTTTAGTCCCATACCGCGCATAATTTTTCTTTGCTTCTCCGGCCGGGTAATTACACTTTTCACCATTTTTACTTTTAACATTTTAGCCACTGTATCAACATCCTCGTCGGTTATTTTACTTGCCTCTCTGTGCGGCAATTTCCGCAGGATCCTTCAATTGACAAAGCCCTTCCAAGGTAGCCTTGACCAGATTGTGCGGATTATGAGAACCTAAACATTTCGTCAAAATATTATGGACGCCCGCTACTTCAAGTACAGCTCTTACCGCACCGCCGGCAATTAAGCCTGTTCCTTCAGACGCCGGTTTCAATAAAACCTTGCCTGCGCCGAACTTTCCCAGAACTTCGTAGGGAATCGTTTTATTAGCAACCGCAACTTTGACCATGTTTTTCTTGGCCATTTCCATCCCCTTGCGGATCGCTTCCGGAACTTCATGCGCTTTGCCCAAACCTGTTCCGATCAATCCCTGGCCGTCACCGACCACAACGATCGCACTGAAACGAAACCGCCTTCCTCCCTTAACGACTTTTGCCGTACGATTAATGGCAATCACCCGGTCAAGGAGCTCCACATCTTTCATTTCTTTTTTTTCCAACGATTCTTCCCTTATCATGAGTTCTCTTTACTAACTTTAGTTTAGAATTTAAGACCATTTTCCCGCGCTGCATCGGCTAAGGCTTTCACGCGGCCGTGATAGAGAAATCGTCCCCTATCGAAAACAACTTTTTCCACGCCTAAGGTCTGCAAACGCGCTGCAATCAACTTACCCACTTCCCTGGCCACATCCACTTTTTTGATACCCTTGAGCTTACCGGCCAGTTCTTTGCTCAGCGTAGAAGCCGTCGCCACAGTTGTACCCTGAGCATCGTTGATCACCTGAGCATAGATGTGTTTATCCGAACGGAAAACAGAAAGACGCGGCCGCTCCGAAGTTCCCGTCAACTTGCCTCTTACTCTTTTCTCTCTTTTATCTCTGATTTTTAGTGTCTTTTTGGAAGCCAATGTTCCACCTCTTTAAGCCAATATAATTTTTAAACTCTTATTTAGCCGCCGACTTACCGGCCTTACGCCGAATATACTCACCCGCATATTTGATACCTTTACCTTTGTAAGGCTCCGGTTTTTTCAGCGACCGAATTTCCGAGGCTACCCGGCCGACAAGTTCCTTATTAATTCCGGAAACAACCAGATTAACCTGCTTTTCGACTTTCACATCTATCCCTTTGGGTATGCTGTATTCCACAGGGCTGGAAAAACCCAAAACGAGCTTCAAGGTCGTGCCGACCACTTCCGCACGATAACCTACACCGGATATTTCCAATCCTTTTTCAAAGCCTGTACTGACACCGGTCACCATATTGTTGATCAGGGTTCTGGCTAATCCATGATATGATCGAACAATGCGATCCTCGGATTTTCTCTCGATGGACAAATCATTATCGGAAACGACCATCGTGATGCCATCCGGCAATTTCGAAGATAACGTACCCTTGGGCCCTTCGACTTTAACAACACCGCCACTTTGGCTGATTTTTACACCCTTTGGGAAAGTGATCGGTTTTTTACCTATTCTCGACATGAGCAGGAACTCCCGTTTAAAATCTATAATTTAATTACCAAACTTTACAAAGAATTTCGCCGCCGACATTGGACTCTCTGGCTTCCTGATCGGTAATAACCCCACGGGAAGTGGAAAGAATCGAAATACCAAAACCGTTTAGTACTTTTGGAATACTATCAGCCGCGACATACACTCTACGCCCGGGCTTACTGACTCTTTTAATGTCGGTTATCACCGTACGTTTCGCATCCGGATATTTAAGGGTGATCTTCAGCATCGGATGGCTTTTTTCATCCTTCACAACATCAAAGTTGTTTATATATCCAGCCGCTTTCAAGACTTTGGCAATATTCATATTCATTTGCGACATGTAAACATTGACATTTTTGAAACGAGCCTTATTTCCGTTTCGAATCCTTGTCAGCATATCGGCAATAGGATCAGTCATCCCCATGCTTTTTCTCCTTAAACTAAAATTACCAACTTGATTTTATCATACCGGGAAGTTCGCCTTGCAAGGAGAGCTTCCTCAAACAGATTCTACACATTTCAAATTTTCTATAATACGCTCGGGGCCGTCCGCAGATCTGACAGCGGTTGTACTCCCTGACCGCAAATTTCGGTTTCCTGTTTGCTTTTGCTATTAATGACTTTTTTGCCACGCGAAATTCCTCCGGAGCTTCCTCGTTTAATTCTT
>CAYULE010000408.1:0-2350 GCA_964445385.1 uncultured Smithella sp. | reverse complement strand
TCTTCACGACCCGCGCAGATTAGCATCAGCCCGCCCGCCTTGGCAAAGGTCTCTTCGGCCTGGCCCCGCTGCTTGATGACACGAGCGGACACAACGGCAAACTCGCGCCAGATATCGCCGATGGCCGTCATCTCCTTCGACAGACCGGCAAGGTCGGCAGATCCGAACAGCTCGGCGGCTTCCTGCAAAAAGGCCGCGTACATAAAACGGAATCCCGCGCCGCCCGTACCGACCTCTTCCTGCATGCGGACAATATTGGCCAACTGCCGGGAGGCTTCTTTAAAGCCCAGCTTTTCGTCACTCTTGATGATTCGTTTTGCCAGAAAACGAATACCGCGGATACCGAAAATCGGCAGAGGAATTTTAAGCATCATCTTGCAGGTATCTTTCATCCCTTTGATGCAGGCTGTGCGAAAATCAGGTTGGAGATTAACGGATTTTGGATAATACATAAACCCGTGCGGCTCCAGCGGACCTTTTGCAAAACGCGCCCGCTCCAGGTCTTCCGTCAGACAATCCACCGGCTGATCCAATACCGGATCACTTATCCGGAAGCCGTTTTCAAGCTCGCGCAGGACGATGATATTGTGCCCGTTGAACTGAAAGCGGAAACGATTGGGGAAATAGGAAAGCCAGTAAATATTCGTCGTGAGACCTGCGATCTGTCCGGTTTGCAGTACACGACGCAACTCGTCCATCCCTTTTTGCGCATTACGGTAGCGTTTTGTAACAAAATCTCCCCCCAGTCTTTTAGCCGCCTTGCGGAAGACCGAACCAGGTTGAGAACGAAACGTGCTGATCGGCAACCCGACCCATTTGATAAAAGGAAGATGACCGAAAAATATGCCGCTGCCGATACCGAAGATCATCGGCTCGGAGACTTCCAAGCCTTTGTCCCGAAACAGCGCCGATGTGACGCCGCTTTCGCAATGCGCGGAATGATGATGGATGAATGGTTTACCGCCGGAGGTTACTTCTGTTGCCGCTGTGGTTGCTGCTTCTGAACTCATCAATGAATGTTTACCTTTTTTATCTTTCCGGTACGGTTTTTAATTCTTCGGGGGAAACCGCCAGCGCTTTCGCGTAGCGATCTAAAATGGACGATTTAAGTTTGGCAAAAGTCCCGGGTTTAAAATGCCTTTTGACCCGGAAGGTTGCAATGCCCGCCGTTTTGGCCAGAATTTCCGGATTCATCTGCCGACGCGCCATATGATAACAGAGCGGACTTTTCACACCTGCCAGCACCGCTTTTCTTGTCTCTTCCAGATCGGCCGCCAATTCTTCCACTGCCAGACCGTTGACCACGGCCTCCGCATTCCAGCCCGTGCTGGTGACAATGACATATTTTCCCTCGTTATCGAGCGCGTAACAGGCGCGTCTGACGCCTTCGTAATAGGTAACGTCCTGAGGTACTTCGTTTACTTTCATTTACAAAACTCCTGCCATTACTGTGAACAGTTCATGCTTCTTATACTAAAAAGCATACGCCGCAAAGCAAATTCTCTCAGGTCTATAATTATCCTTATTTATTGATTTTTTCACCAAGAAACGGCTCAAAATGATGCCATTCGAATGGATGTTCTGAAGCAAAACGGGCCAGATCGTCGGCATAGATTTGCACGGATTCCAGCACCGCTTTTTTTCGATCCGCGCGGGTTGCGGCAACAACCTTTCTTCCTTTGGAAACTTTGATATGGTAAATTCCTGCATCGTCCTGATACACAAAGAACGTCATGAGCGGAGCACCGGTCATCAGCGCAAACAAATGCGGCGTATCCGGCAGTTGCGCTTCATACCCCAGAAAATCAACGGTAACATAACTCTGTTCGCCCCAGAGACGGTCGCCCGTCATGGACACAATCCCGCCGTCGCGCAGGAAGTTGATACCTTCCAGCAGAGCAAACGGCGACTTTTCCTTTTCATCCGTCGTCACGATCTTGATGCCCTTTTGGGCCAGATTATCTTTTTGGATGCGCTCAACCTGTTCTTTGTGTTTGGCGCCCAGGTAGAGCATAATCGGCAGGCCTTTCTGATTGAGCCTTTGCGCCGCCAGTTCCCAGTTGCCGATATGCGACATCACGACAATCGCGCCGGTCTTTTGTGCAACCGCTTCATCCAGGTATTCCCAGCCTTCACGCACGAATTCGGCCTGCTCGGCCACCCAGGGAATAAAACGATGAATATAGACATCGGTAAAATTATGAAACTGCTTCCAGGCGCAATATAAATGATACCCGAAGCCCCGAGCGGGAAAAAGCGCCCGGTAAAATTTAAGACTGTCCGCCACCCGCGTCGGAAACAGAAAAAAATAACCGGTGGCGATGCACCAGGATAAGGTCCGGAAAAACCC
>CAYULE010000407.1:0-2350 GCA_964445385.1 uncultured Smithella sp. | reverse complement strand
CCTTCTTCATACGCCAGCATGTCCAGATGCAGCGTGGCGATATCTTCGACGTCCAGATTCACATCCTCGGATGACTTGGGCAATTCAATAATTTTAATATACCGGCGGCATTTGTTGCAGACATCCACCCGATGGCTTTCTTCGCCTTCGACCGCAAAATAGGCCAGTGAATGTTGTTCCTCATTACCGCAGAAGGGACATTTTATGCGGCGGAAGTGCCATTTACATCCGCACTGGTGGCAGAATAGATAACGCCGTCCATCTTCGCTTTCCCGGATTTCGCCGATTTTCGGTTCCTTGCCGCAGATCGGGCAGTAACCTTCCCGCCAATCGGATTGTTCGACCGCCGCGGCATATTGTTCAGCGACAACTTCCAGTTCCGGACGAAGACTTTCTTCGATAAACAGATCGATCAGATCCAGTTGATCATCATGTTCACCAGACGTTTTTATTTCTTTGTCCAGAATGTCCTCTTCGGAAGCGTTGGGATTGAATGACGCTCTGATAATCTTTTCCCAGTCAAACTGTTCGTCCTTGATCACGTCCAGAAATTTGTGCGCTTCAGCCGGTATCTTCTTTTCCGCAATAGCAATCAGTGAGTAAAAATATTCTTTCGGCCGGGTTAAATCGTATTTTTGCCCCACAAGATCAATGAGGGGAAGGCCTCCTTCCATTTTTCCGGGAATTAATTTTTCTTCCACGGAAAAAATAGGGTTCGTTATACTCTTGCGGTATTCTTCCCGAAGAATCAGGATTTCCGCCATTATATCAAGGAGATCCGTATAGTGAGGATTGGTGACCTTGTAATCCTCGATTGTTTTTAAAGATTTTCGCAGTGTTGCTGCCATTATTCATTGTCCTCCATATTCTTCATTTGCCAACTTTATCATTCCCAGGCGGCAGTGTGGTTAAAGTAACAACGGCAACACCTAAATGCAAAGTGGTTTTCACCTTATCCGCTTTCCATGGTATCTTCAAGAAATATTTATATTGCCATATGTTACTGGAATATTAGAAGAAAATAAAAGTGATCCCGATAAACAAAACAACCAGAATAGGAATTGAATATTTAAACATGTAGCCAAAGAAGCTTGGCATTTTGACGCCTGCTTCTTCGGCTATGGATTTGACCATAAAATTAGGCGCATTGCCGATGTAGGAATTGGCGCCCATAAAGACCGCGCCGGCGGAGATAGCGGCGAGATACGGGATTTTTTCAACGATCAGGGCAGTAACTGCCTGCGCTTCAGGAACGCCGGGATAAAACTTGCCGAGCGCGCTGTTAAAGAAAGTCAGGTAGGTGGGTGCGTTATCCAGGAAACTGGACAGGGAACCTGTTGCCCAGAAATATTGAGCCGGGGTATTGACGGATTTGATCAACCACGCCAGCGCGCCTTGTTCGCCCGCTTTTAAAATGGCCAGCGCCGGGATGATGGTGATAAAGATACCGGCAAAAAGGTAGGCCACTTCCAGTATCGGCGCCCAGCTGAAATCATTGCCTTTGCGGACTTCCTGACGAGTAAAGAGGAGAGACAGAATTCCCATGACAACTAAGATGGCATCCTTGATTAAATTTTCTATGGTCTGATGAATGCCTAAAATATTGACTTCGCCCAGCTTAATCGTTCCGCTGAACAGGACGGCGGCAATGATACCGGCAAGAAAAATAAAGTTATAAGCGCCTTCAATGCTTAAAGGTTCCGGCACGGTATCCGGAGCGTCGGTCCTGGTTTCTTTTTTATAATAGTAAGAATCCATAACGAAATAGAGCGCCAGCAGGACAGTGCTGGCAAACGCCATTTCCGGGAAAATATGCATGGTCCAGAAAAAAGGAACGCCATGTAAAAAACCCAGGAACAAAGGTGGATCGCCCAGCGGGGTAAGTGAGCCGCCGATATTGCTGACCAGAAAAATAAAAAACACGATGGTGTGGACCTTATGCACGCGCCAGCCATTCGAACGCAGAATCGGTCGGATCAGAAGCATGGATGCGCCGGTTGTGCCAATGATCGACGCCAGAAGCGTTCCAATCAGCAAGATCACGGTATTGACGGCGGGCGTCCCCTTTAGTGATCCCTTAACATAAATGCCGCCCGAAACGGTGAATAAAGCCCAGAGCAGCAGGATAAACGGGATGTAATCAATAATGATTATATGACCAATTTCATACAACGCGGTTTCGCGGAAAATAAACAAAAAAGGCGCGGCAAAAATCACCGCCCAGAAGGCGGACACCTTGGGAAAATGATGATGCCAGAAATGAGGCAGGAATAAGGGCATCAGCGCAATCGAGAGCAGAATCCCTGCAAAAGGCAGTATCGACCAGAGAGGTAATATCGTACCAATATTC
>CAYULE010000406.1:0-2360 GCA_964445385.1 uncultured Smithella sp. | reverse complement strand
TCTTTAATTTTTTTAATGGCTTGAAAAAGAATTTCGGCCTGCTTGATGATTTCATCATCCGGCTTTTTAACCTTATACATATGGATGCGAATGGCAGTGGCTTCAATGACGTCCATAATACTGTCCATCTTGTTGACCAAAGCGTAGATGTCTTCACGATCAATGGGGGTCAGGAAAGTTTTATGCATTCTTTCGTAGGTTTTATGGGTAATGCCATCCGCTTCATGTTCCAGCTCCTTGAGCCGGGAAACTTTTTCGGCAGAATAATCGCGGTTTTTGGTCATTTCCAGAAAGAATTTACCGCCTTCTTCAATTTTATTGGCCAGCTCTTCGAAGTAATTAAAGAAATTTTCTTCTTTGGGAAACAGGCGCATCAGCAAATCCTCCTTTTTCTTTAGATTTGCAACTGGTGATCTTTTAAGTCAGCAGTGCTCTAGCGAAAAATAGGGAAAAATGCAAGGTTTTAATGTGTTTTTGCGGAAAAGTATCGGTCTTATTATTTGTTATTTCAGTATCTTGGAATAGATAATTTTACTGTCTTCTTTCGCATAGAAATCTTTCAGAACGGCTTCTGCAAGATAACCGCAGCTTTGATAAAACCGCTGAGTCGGTGTGTATTGAACGCGGGAAGATGTTTCAGCATAAAGACGTTCGCCTCCCATGTTGCGGATGAGTTCTTCCGTTTTTCGGATGAGGTTTTTACCCAGTCCTTTGCCGCGCGAGGCTTCGGACATAGCGATCCAGTAGAGATCATAGCTGCCGGTGGTTGCCGGTATTAAGCCAAAACAGGTATATCCGACAACCTGATGATCGTCTTCGGCAAACAAAAATTGATAGGAGCTCTGCTGGCCATGTTCGAGCCGATCTGTAGCCAGTTCGCAGGCCAGTTCTACTTCTGCGGCGGAAAAAAAGCCGCTGGATTGAACAATATTTAATATGGCGCCCAGATCTGAAGACTCAATTTCCTGTCGAAAGCGGATAGATTTCATTATGGTCATCCGTTCTGCGGCAAGCCGCTGCGAAACATAAAGTAAACCGCGCCAACCATACAAAGGGCAGCCCAGAGAAAGTCCATTTTCAATGGCTGCTTCATGTAAACAATGGCAAATCCGGCAAAGACAATCATCGTTATGACTTCCTGAATAATTTTGAGCTGGCCCAAAGAGTAATGCTCAAACCCGAGGCGATTGGCCGGCACTTGCAGGACATATTCAAAAAAGGCAATACCCCAGCTGATGATGATGACGAGAAACAGGGGTTTGCTGTTGAGATTTTTTAAATGACCATACCAGGCGAATGTCATGAATAAATTGGAAAAGAACAGCAGTACAACCGGTTTTAACACAAAAACATTTCCTCCTTATATTTCCAAAGCATCGCGAATGATATCGTCAATCGCTGCTGAATACTTTATTCCTGATTGCTCCAGAGCCGCGGCAAAACCTGCATCGAGAGAAAGGCAGGGATTGGCATTAATTTCCAGAACAAAAGGATGACCCTGTTGATCTACACGGAAATCTACGCGGGCGTAACCGCGCAGGCCGAACATACGCCAGCACGTCAGGGCGATATCGCGCAGGCGATCCACCAGAGCGGCGTCTTGCGGTTGAATATCCAGTGTTCGTATCGTATTATCATATTCAAAAGAATCTTCAACCCACTTGGCGCGATAATCCAATAGCTTCAATTTGTCCTGCGGGTAATCCTGAAAAAGTATTTCCGAAGCGGGCAGAACCCGAACTCCTTGGCGGGTGGACAGAAGGGCAATATTAAACTCACGCCCTTCAATATAGGCTTCCGCGAAACACTCGCAGCCGATGATTGCTTGACGATTCCGTAAGGCTGTAGTGGTATTTACTAGGTCGGCCATTTGAATAATAGAGTCATTGTCAAGGCCGACGGATGCTTCTTCCCAGGAGGCCTTCATTAAATAAGTACCGGCAGGAGCCGACCCGGTGACATTGCCGTCAGAAGTGATCCAGGCGGGTGTGGCAATACCACCGGCATGCAGGAGCTTTTTCGTAAGCGGTTTGTTGGATGTTACGAACATCGCATCCGTCCGGCAGCCTGTGTAGGGAATCTTTAAAAAATCCAGCAAAGCTGTTGCAAAGTAAATCATGCTGCCTTTCCCGCCCAGGGTTTCCACAAGGTTGAAAACAACATCGGGTTGCAAGTCGCGGAGCCTTGAAATTGTTGCATTCAAGTCCATGACAAAGGGCAACATGACCGGCTCGTAGCCCAGAGAAATCATCGCCTGGGCAATGGTTTCGGCCTGTTGAAGCGTATCTTGTTCATCAACACTTGCATCCGGCGCAACGTCCGTATGCAAAATGACTATTTTTCCCATAAATGAATTTCCT
>CAYULE010000405.1:0-2362 GCA_964445385.1 uncultured Smithella sp. | reverse complement strand
GCCGTCAAAAGAAAAGCCCCTGCGGTGTACCGTGGGGGCTTTCTATTTCTAAAATTACTGGAAGAAGAATTTGCCGATTTTATAAGCCTTTTCCATGAATTCCTTGTTTTGGTTCACCATAGGTTTGTGGTTGCGGTCGAGGTCGTTGGCGATAAGGGTTTCTCCTATATTGAAGCCGACAATATTAAACATCATTTTTAGTGATTCAATAGCCGGCACAAAAAGATCGGGATCTGGCTGATTTTGAGTAAAAATAAAAGAGATTACTTTCCCCTTGGGCAACAGACTTTCCATCCCAATGCCTATGTAAGGAAACATTCTGTCCATCCATGTTTTAGTTTGTGCTGTTACATGTCCCCAGTAAATGGGGGAAGCGACTATAACGCCGTCGGCTTTGTCGATGGCTGCCATGATTTTGCCCATGTCGTCTTTCAGTTTGCATTGGGCTTTCCCCGTCTCTTTGCAAAAATAGCAAGCCTGGCAACCCCTCAGGTTCATTTCATTGAGATAAAAAATCTCGGACGTAATGCCACTGTCCTGCATTCCCCGGACAACTTCATCAACGAGGATGGCTGTGTTGCTGTTTTTTCTCGGACTTCCAAAAATAACCGGTACATTCTTCATAATTGTTATCATTCCTTTCTTTGTACCTGGGGCACAAATGTTTGCTGAAATAATTTTTCAGGTTCTTGTTTTATATCCAAATCACTTTTGATGTGTTCCTTTTCGGTGGCCGGAATGCTTTGTATTGAGGATAACCGAACATCAGAGCGGCGGTTGCAGTGTGGCCATTGGGCAGCATCAAGTCTGATCTGAACTCGGCTGAAGCTGCCGCCGCCATTAACAAAACACCCGCCCAGCAAGTGCCGATGCCAAAAGCAGGAGCAGCTGTATCGAAATAACTTGCGGCAATAACCCCGTTGAGTGATTGTGAATCAATTTGAGTATTTTCATGAGCTACAGCCAGACACGGAGCTCCCCTTAAAATTAAATCCCGGCCTTTTTCCCATTCGCTGACGAAGGATAACAGGTAATCGTTAAATGCCGGTCCGGAAGGGTTACTAAATGTGGCCTTTATCCATTTGGCGGTGCTGCCGATAATTTCATCCAGTTTCTTTCTGTCCGTTATGATGATCCATTCCACGGATTGCGCGTTAGTAGCCGAAGGTGCAAAGCGAACGATCTCCATCAGTTTTTCCATAGTATTCCTGTTTACTGGTGTATCCCGGAAATGTCTTACAGACCGTCTGCCAGCCAGATAATGTCCTATCTGCTCCGGCTTAATTACCGGAGTAGAAGTGCTTCCAGCATAAGTCCGGGCATCTGGATAATCAAGGCTTACTGCCTCCTGCGGGCAGTAGGCTTCGCAATGGCCGCAACGAAAACACAGGGATTCCGCATCCCCGGTTGTTTGAGGCATTCCGTCTTCATTACGGATGATACTTGCCGGGCACACAACTGAACATATTCCACATCCGTTACATTTTTTCTTGTCAATAGTGAGCAACTTGATGATTCCTCCTTTACAATAATGTAGAAAATTTATAAGGAGAATATATGCTATTGTCAGGATGATGAACAGTACGCACTATTATGTACTATAGTATCATTTTGTATACTGTCGGAGGTTTCAATGGGTAATTGTGCTAATTCTCAGAATGGGTGTCCGATCAGCCTGACTCAGTCCATGATCGGAGGCAAGTGGAAAATGTCCATTATCTGGCTGCTGGGTGAAAAAACATGCCGTTTTAATGAACTGCAGAAAGCCCTGCCGGGTATCACTCAAAAGATGTTGACCCAACAATTGCGGGAGCTAGAAGGACATCTTCTGGTTGATCGCAAGATTTACCCGGTCATCCCTCCGAAAGTAGAATACAGTTTGACGGACATTGGCAGAAAGCTGCTCCCTATTTTTGATGAGATGTGCGCCTGGGGGATGAAGTATTTGGAGTGGACGAAACCATTTCCGGGAACGCTAGTGAAAAAGTAATTTGTCATTCAATCAAATCAAATTTATTCTCGTTAATGACGACAGCGCCTCTTTCTACTGCATAGCCGACGCCGGTGCTGCTCATGCCCAGGCACTTTGCCAATGATCTGATGGATATTCCGGTTTCCCGAACAACCCAAAAAACTTAGAGGACCAAAGGGGATGCCCTTAAGAAATTGAGTTACCGTCAAATGAGTTAGTAGTTTTTCTCACGGGCAATCATTTCGACCGTTTCATGCTCAAAAGGGTCGGATCTGCCGTTGACTTTTGTTGGATTCCAGTACCTTTGCCATCATTGTTCATGAAAAAAATTGTTTCAACGTCTTCATGTAATATTCAATGCTTGTTTTGAAATATACAAAAATCGTTTGG
>CAYULE010000404.1:0-2370 GCA_964445385.1 uncultured Smithella sp. | reverse complement strand
GATTAAGACCATGATTAAGTGCTTGATTGTCGATGATGAAGAGCAGAACCGGTACCTGCTGGATGTCCTGCTCAAAGGGCATGGTTATGAAACCATAACTGCCGTAAACGGTGAGGATGCTTTAAGCAAGGCTCGCCTGAACCCTCCGAATCTGATCATTTCCGATATCATGATGCCGGAAATGGACGGGTTTCAATTCTGCCGGGAATGTAAGACCGACCCGGCGTTGCGGGATATTCCCTTCGTTTTTTATACGGCGCATTATACGGATAAACGGGATGAGGAGTTTGCGCTGGCGCTGGGAGCCGACCGGTTCATCATTAAGCCTCAGGACCCCGTGACGTTTCTGCAACTCATGCGGGAAGTTCTGGCTCTTGACCGGCGCCGGGAAGAGAATGAAAAACTCCCATTAGATCGGATGGCCTATCTCTCCGCTCATGACGAGCGGGTTGTCAAAAACCTCGAAAAAAAGATGGCCGATATGGCGAGACTGAACCTGGCTCTTCGCGAGAGTGAGGAAAAATATCGTCTGCTGGCGGAAAATGTCCACGATGTCATTTTTGTGCTGGACATGAATCTGCATTATACTTACATCAGCCCTTCCGTGAAGATGCTCACGGGACATGATTCGTCAGAGATGCTGGAGCAGCATGTTTCCGAAACGCTGGTTCCTGCCTCAGGGGATCTGGCCGTGACCATTCTCTCCGAAGAAATGACGCAGGAAAAAGGCGAACAGACCGATCTGCAACGATCCCGTATGATTGAACTGGAGATGCGGTGCAAGGACGGGACCACCCTGTGGACGGAGGTGAAGATCTCCTTTCTTCGGGATGACAAGAATCAGCCGACGGCCATTCTCGGCATCAGCCGCGACATCACCGAGCGCAAGAAAGCAGAAGAAGCATTAAACAAGAGCCTTGAGCAACTGCGTTGCGCCCTGAGAGGCACGGTTCAGGCCATTGCCGTGACCATGGAAACAAGAGATCCTTATACAACGGGTCATCAGCGCAGGGTAGCTGATTTGGCCTGTGCTATTGCCGCGGAGATGAATCTGCCAGACGATCAGATGGATGGTATCCGCCTGGCCGCGACCATTCATGATCTGGGCAAGATATCCGTCCCTGCGGAGATCCTGAGCAAGCCATCCAAACTGACGGATTTAGAATTCCTCCTGATTAAAAACCATCCTCAATCCGGATACAACATTCTGAGCGAAATTGATTTTCCCTGGCCGATTGCCAGAATCGTCCGGGAACATCATGAGAAAATGAATGGTTCAGGGTACCCCGACGGATTGAAAGGAGATGAAAGTCTTTTGGAGTCACGGATTCTATCGGTTGCTGATGTTGTGGAAGCCATGGCCTCCCATCGGCCCTATCGTCCCGGCCTGGGTCTTGAGGTCGCGTTGCAGGAAATCGAAAAGAATAGAGGAACCATTTACGATACCCGTGTTGTGGATGCGTGCTTGAAATTATTCAGAGAGAGGGGTTTCCAATTTCAATAATATCCGCATATGCAATTCCCCATCTTTTCGTTGACGCGTAAAACTGCTTATTGTACATTCAACCCGCAAAAGCAGGTTTCCACCCATCAAAACGGGCAACGGCTGCCGGATTACTAACTATCAAGGACTCATCATGCCGAACGATCGCAGAAAACGGCTCGCAATTTTCGTCATCCTCATGGCCGTAGTTTTTCTAATCCACGGTTGCGCAATCTTCTCCGGGGGCAAAGGAGAAAGAAAAGAAGTCAAGCGGATGCTGGTGACGGCCTATTCGGATGACCAGAAATCGACCGGATGGAAACACAAATGGGGGCTGTTCTTTCTCCCGCCGGTATACGCCTATGGACCGAATAAAGGGAAGCGCAAGCAGGTGGGAATTACCTCAGACGGCAGCAAGGCAAAAAAAGGAACCATCGCGGCGGATATCAAAAAGTATCCGTACGGAACGAAGATGTATGTGCCGAATTACGGATGGGGGGAGGTCCATGACATCGGTTCCGCTATCAAGGGGGAACATATCGATATTTTTTTTGCGGACGTAGACGATGCCAGGGCCTGGGGGAAGAAATACCTTGACGTTATTATCCTGCGCAAATGAAGTTATCCAATTGACAAACGATAACACTTATTTTACAGTCGCTTGGACTAAAATATGTAACAAATTCAAATTGCGTTTCTACTCTTGAAGCACGGTTTGATGCGTTACTGATTCAATATTTATCAAAACAACATTATCGGGAAGAGGTGACTTATGAAAAGTAAATTTTTCGCAAAAAGTTTATTTCCAGCGGGTGTAGTGATTCTTTTGATGTTATTTATCGTATCATGCGGCGGCGGTGGCGGCGACACACCGAATATCGGTTTAT
>CAYULE010000403.1:0-2397 GCA_964445385.1 uncultured Smithella sp. | reverse complement strand
GTCCCCCGTTAGCCCTAAGCTCGGCGCGCATCGTATGATCACTCGTTTTTCTTTGTCTTTGAAATCGGATACACTTCAGCCAGAATCGGTTCCAGATCCGCCTGGCCGCCGATGAAGTTGATCGGATACTTGAAGCCTGTTTAGCCAATTGCTTCATACCTGATATGGCCCTGGGTATTTCCCCCGGAGGGAGCGCCAGCGAAATATCATCATCGGCCACCTGCCCCATGGATCTTTCTCCGTAACAGGGGATGGACAAATGAGGTTTGTTGGTGCGGTAAAACTCACCCAGGGAATCGGCACACGCGCCAATGAAGGCAAAAAAATACCCGTCCTCGCTTAAGAAAAATAATGTGAATGCCGATAAAATAGTTTAACATGCCTGTATACTGACGAATATACCTTTTCTTTATTTCTACTTGCTCTATTGGGCTATCGGACCTGGCAATTTGAGTGAATCAGCCGTCTATTCAACATCAGACTTTTCAACAAAGGGAGGAAGTTCCTATGAAGAAAAAAGGACTGCAACAGAGGATTTTGTGGCCGGTTGTTTTGCTCATCATCGCGATTATGGTTATTTCAACAGCGATCACCTATCTGATCTCATCTGCCGCATTTAAAGATAATGCCACAGACTCCCTGGCCTTAAGCGCGAAGAGCAGAGGGGAATTGATTGATATCTGGGTGGAGGACGCCAGAGGCATGATCGCCACATCGGCAGGAAGGACGGTGTATCAGGAGGTCCTTAAAAACGATACGGAAGAATCGAGGAGCCGCGCCAGTGCTGAACTGGCAGAGCAAATCAAACATCTGGGTGTTTTTTCGTATATGAATATCGCCAATGCTCAGGGTGAGGTAAGAGCCTCGACGATTCCAGGTTCCGTGGGTAAGGTTAAGGTTCCCGACCGAAAGTATTTCCAGAAAGCCATGCAGGGCGAAATCAATGTTTCCACTGTTTATCTGGCAAGGACAACAGGTAAGCCGGCATTTGCCATTGCAGCGCCAATCCGCGATGGAGATAAGGTAATCGGTGTTCTCTTTGGCGTTCCGGACCTGACGAAATTCAGCGAAAAATTTGTTGACCCGGTTAAAATCGGCGAGCAAGGCTACCTTTACCTTTATGATTCCTCGGGAATTATTTTTGCGCATCGCAACAAGTCCCTGATTATGAAACTGAACCTCAAGGAAACGGATTGGGGCAAGGAACTACTCAAAACAGGCAAGGGACTTGCAAATTATCATTATGAAAAAGTTTCGCGGACGGCGTTTCTCGCGCCCTGTGCTTATGTCGACTGGACGGTGGTTGCCTCCATTCCGGTGGGCGAAATTTTGCAAAAATCAAATCATATGGCCTTGATTAATATTATTGTGCTGATCATCGGGATCGCGATGATTATTGTGGCCGTTTATTTCATTGTCCACTCCGTCGTTAAACCTATCAATAAAATTACCGAAGGACTTCATGACGCCGCTGACCAAGTGGCATCGGCCTCCGACGAGGTGGCTTCGACCGGCCAGATGCTGGCGGAAGGAGTGTCCGAACAGGCCGCCGCCATTGAAGAGACATCGTCGTCGCTGGAAGAAATGATGGCCATGACCAGGCGTAACGCCGACAACGCCGCACAGGCCAAGGCCTTCATGGCCGAAGCCCGTCATGTTGTGGAACGGGTCGACAGCCATGTCAACAGCATGGCGGCAGCCGTAGGTGAAGTGACCCGCTCCAGCGAGGAGACAGGAAAGATCATTAAAACCATCGACGAAATCGCCTTCCAGACCAATCTGCTTGCGCTCAACGCCGCCGTCGAAGCGGCGCGCGCGGGAGAAGCAGGGGCGGGATTTGCCGTGGTGGCCGACGAAGTACGCAATCTGGCCATCCGCGCCGCCGAGGCTGCCCGCAGCACCTCCAGTCTCATTGAAAACACCATCACCACCGTACACAAAAGCCGCGAATTGACAGCTCAGACCCAGGAGGCGTTCAAGGAAAGCATGGCGATATCCGGAAAGGTCGGCAACCTTGTCGATGAAATCGCAGCCGCTTCGCAGGAACAGGCCCAGGGGATTGGCCAGATTGGCAAGGCTGTGACCGAAATGGATAAGGTCGTTCAGCGCACGGCTTCCAGCGCCGAGGAATCCGCGGCAGCAGCCGAGGAGATGAATGGTCAGGCCATGCACATGAAAAAGTATGCCGATGATTTGACAAACATTGTCACCGGCGCCTGAAAACGCAGTCATCGAAAGGAACATCAGGATATCCCCCTTTTGTCTAGTCGTTTAGCGGGATGCTGAACAACGGGATTGCTTTTATCCGGTTTCAACTGTATCTGATATCCCATATCGAAACCGTATAGCGAGGGACCATGAAGTTCGACAAGTATCATATCTCGGAAGACATAAAAC
>CAYULE010000402.1:0-2398 GCA_964445385.1 uncultured Smithella sp. | reverse complement strand
ATCGTCATCGGCGGTTCGGCCTCCGGCCCCAAGGCAGCGGCCAAGGCAAGGCGCATCGACAATGACGCGGAAGTCATTATTATTCAGAAAGACGCGGATCTTTCCATGGCCTCCTGCGGCTACCCCTATTATGTGGGGGGGTATTTTAATGACCGCAACCAGCTTTTGTGCACGCCCACGGGCGTTGTGCGCAGCCCCATGTTTTATTTGAATGCCAAGGACATTGACGCCCGCGTCAACACGGAAGTCACCAACATCGACACGAAAAACCATTCGCTCTCATTTACAAACATCGCATCCGGAGAAGCGGGCAAAATGAATTACGACAAACTCATCATTGCCACCGGTTCCGTCCCGCGCATGCCGCCAGTGCCCGGCGTGGAACTCGACGGCATTACCACGCTGCAATCCATGAAGGATGCGGATTTTCTGCGCAAGGTGCGCGACGAAGGCAAAATCAAAAAAGCGGTTGTCATCGGCGGTGGCCTGATCGGCATCGAAACCTGTGAAGCCCTGCAACTGGCGGGCATTGAAATCACTGTCATCGAACTGCTGCCGCAACTGCTCACCTTTCTGGACTGGGAACTGGCCAAACTTGTGGAAAATCATGTCAAGAGTAAAGGCGCCAACGTCATTACCGAAAATGGCATCGCGGCCTTTTTGGGAGAAAACGGGAAACTCACCGCCGTCAAACTGCAAAACGGCACAGAGCTGCCCTGTGAACTGGCGGTGGTGGCCATTGGCGTGCGCCCCAACGTGAAACTCGCCAGCCAGGCGGGTCTGAAAATCGGCGATCTGGGCGGGATTGACGTCAATGAATATATGCAGACCTCCGATCCGGACATTTACGCCGTGGGCGACTGCGTGGAAACATTAAATCGGATCACGGGCAAAAAAGTGCATGCGCCTTACGGGGACCTGGCCAACCTGCAGGGCCGCGTGGCAGGAGAAAATGCCGCTTCGACCAATTGCGTCACCTTTCCCGGCACAATTCAGACCGGCATCTGCAAAGTGTTTGATTACGCGGCAGGTTCCACGGGACTTTCAGAAACGGCGACCAAACGATTGGACTATAAAAACATCATCACCGTCATCAATGCGAGTCCCGACAAGCCCGGCTTTATGGAAGGAAAGCTCTTAATTACCAAGTTGACCGCAGATACAAAAACAGGCCGTGTACTCGGCGCACAGTGCATCGGCCCCGGTAACGTCAGTAAACAAATCGCCCAGTGGGCGATGGCGATCCAGGGCAAGCTGACCGTTGAGGATCTCATCAATGCCGATTTGCCTTACGCGCCGCCTTTCTCGCTGGCCATCGACCATTTTGTCGCTACCGCGCACCTGATGCAGAACAAGATGAAAGGACGCCTCAAGGGCATCAGCTGCAAGGAAGTTTACGACAAGCTCAAAGCGGGCGAAAAACCGTTCATCATTGATACGCGGGGTCCCGAGGAATTCGAAGAAATGCGTCTGGGTATCGGCGAGACACTGATTCCACTGGGCGCGATTCGCAAACGGCTCAAAGAACTGCCGGAGGACAAGAACAAGGAAATCATCTGCTACTGCAAGATATCGCTGCGTGGCTATGAGGCGGCAATCGCACTGGAAGGCAACGGCTGGAAAAACGTCAAGGTGATGGAAGGCGGCATCATGGCCTGGCCGTATCCGAAAGAAAAGTAGAGGAGGAATAATATTCATGAACATCTGTACCTATTCTTATGAGGAGTATGTCCGCCTGGTAAAGTCTTTTCACGGCACGCTCGCGCCGGGATTGCTTATCGGCGGATTTATGGTTGACCTGGCCATGAAGCATTTACCTGACGGAGAATTATTTGACGCAGTCTGCGAAACGCCCGTGTGTCTGCCCGACGCCGTGCAGATTCTAACACCCTGCACGATCGGCAACGGCTGGCTGAGTATCGCCCCTTTCGGGAAATTTGCCGTGACGCTGTATGAAAAATACAGCGGCCAGGGCGTACGGGTTTTTCTGGACACAAAAAAACTTGAGGCCTGGCCGGAAGTGCGCGACTGGTATCTTAAGAAGAAGAAAAAACACGATCAGGATTCCGATTTACTGATGGCGCAGATTAAAGCAGCGGGACATCGCCTGCTCGGCATCCAGCAGGTGCAGGTCGCGCCGGAAAAAATCCGTCGCAAGAAAATGGGGCCGGTGGACATTTGTCCCGCCTGCGGCGAGGCTTATCCCACCCGTGACGGTGATCAATGCCGAAGCTGCCAGGGTGATACGCCTTATACAAATATTATTGCTGTTAACGACGGGGATTTGTCCAATGGATCAGAAGCATATTAAAGACGATGAACAAATCAATAAAGAGAACCTTAGTTCGAAAAAGAAAGGAGGAAGAATAATTTACGCAAAATGTGAAAGATGAAATCG
>CAYULE010000401.1:1199-2399 GCA_964445385.1 uncultured Smithella sp. | reverse complement strand
ATCCTTCGGTCGGGTCGCCTTCTACGCGCCAGTGTCCTTCCACTTCGACAAGGCGCGAGTCGTTGCACAACAGCCCGGCCAGCAGCGTCTCCGAAAGGGCAACGGGCATCCTTCCGGAAACATCCGCTCCGCCTGCGACAATATTTCCCTGTGGCGCGTAACCGTTGCCTTCCACATCGAAGGATTCGTTTCCCGCAAAAACGCGGCGGACAGTCATTTGATTCTCAGTGAGCGTGCCGGTTTTATCCGAACAGATAACGGTTGTGCTGCCCAGCGTTTCCACCGCCGGGAGCTTGCGAATAATGGCCTTGCGTTTGGCCATGCGGCTCACCCCGATGGCAAGCGTAATCGTGACGGCTGCGGGGAGTCCCTCCGGAATGGCGCCCACGGCCAGGGCGACGGCGGCCATGAACATCTCAACTGCGCCTTCGCCTCGCCACATCCCTACGGCAAATGTCAAAACGGCAAGGAATAAAATAGCGATCAAGAGAACTTTGCTGAAAGATGCAATCTTTACCGTCAGCGGGGTGGAAAGATCCACCGCTCCGGCAATCATCCCGGAGATGCGCCCCGTCTCCGTCTTATCGCCGGTGGCGATGATGACCGCCTGCGCCTGTCCGTAAGTTACCAGTGTGCCGGCATAGGCCATATTGAGCCGGTCGGCGAGAATCGTCTCCGGATCCAGTGTTCCTTCTTTCTTGATGACCGGAACGGATTCGCCAGTCAGGGCGGACTCATCCACCTGCAGATCCCGGCAGGAAAGCAGCCGCAGATCGGCCGGGACCTTGTCGCCGGACTGGATGCGAACGATGTCGCCCGGAACCAGTTGGGTCGAGTCGATTTGAAGCCATTTGCCGTCGCGCAAGACCGTGGCTTGCGTCGTCATCATCTGCTTGAGGGATTCAATCGCTTTTTCCGCCTTGGATTCCTGAATAAACCCGATCATGGCATTGACGATCACGACTCCGAAAATAACGGAGGAATCCACCCATTCTTGCAAAAACAAAGTTGTGAAGGCGGCAGCCAGCAAAATATAAACGAGTGGCTGGTGAAATTGCAGCAGGAACCGGATGAGCTGTCCTCTCTGTTTTTTGCCGGTGACCATGTTAGGTCCGAAATGTTCCTGCCGGTGTTTGACTTCGAACAGCGAAAGTCCCCGGTCGGGATGTGTTGTCAGAAGTGTTGTGACTTCCTCGGCCG
>CAYULE010000401.1:0-1099 GCA_964445385.1 uncultured Smithella sp. | reverse complement strand
GCGGAGATGGCCACGATAGAGCCTACGACCTTCATTTTCAAATCGGAAAACCCGACTTTACCCATCCAGTCCGGACGGTCTTCGTGATCTTTCACGTCAATTTTTGAAACAAAGTTTTCGTAACCCGCGAAGATGATAATCAGCATGAGATTGGCAACCAAAACGATATCAATCAATGACAGAATTCCGGCCATGACCTGTCCGCCGTCGCCGTTTAACACGAGAGGAATCAATTTTATGAATTCTTTGAAAAACTTAATGAGCAAAAGGACGTTGGTGGCGATCAGACCAATATAAAAAGGCGCAAGCAGCCATCGGCTTTTGTACATGGCCTGCTCAAGAAATTTTTCAATGTATTTCAAAAGCATATCTCAGGGCTCCTTAAATAATGGTGCGCAATATTCGATTGCGGTCTCAGAAAAATAGGCGTGAATAGTAACTTTGTCAAATACATTATTTCAATAATGTAGGGAGCGCATAAACTATCCGCTTCATTGGTTACCTCATGGAAATTAAAGGGATGCCAATTTTAAGTCGTTTAATCAGCTTCCAAAAGTTAGCGACTTAGTGAGCTGGTACAACCGTCCGTTTTCTGCATTCGCAGTGGTGGCGCGAAGCGAAACAGGTTCTTTTCTAAACAGGTAACACAAGCCAAGGCGCATCAGGCATCTCCTTACACTAGTGTTATGTCAATTAAGTAATGTCGTTTCGGAATGACAAAATATAATGACTGATATGAGACGATTAATAGCTCGCACGAAAATCATCGACCCCTGATCCGGCCTGCATGGAAGATTGGGCAAGCCGATTGCTTTTACATTGGATCATTCATCTTGCGGCCGGTTCATCAGAACAAGGGAATGGCATCATCTGTGCCGTTTTCTTTTCTTTTGCCGCAAGAGACGTTGCTGTAATAGCAAACATGGAAAATGTTTGTCTGTGGAACCGGGGGAAGAGCTTCCCCCGGTTCCACGGGTTTGATTTATTTCAGTCTCTCTTCTGACAAGTAAAGGTGGTCCGTTTCTATTTCCACCAAAGCTTCAAAAAGCTGCCTGATCCTTGGATGATCCGCGTCGGCGGCCGACTTTCTGTAGAATGC
>CAYULE010000400.1:0-2405 GCA_964445385.1 uncultured Smithella sp. | reverse complement strand
GGACAGTGGTTGATCGTTTCCAATGAAGTGGGTTTAGGCCTTGTTCCGCCCTATCCACTGGGCCGTGTTTACCGCGACGCGCTGGGCTGGGCCAACCAGGCTCTGGCGCGCGCTGCTTCGCGTGTTATCCTGATGGTGGCTGGAATTCCGATGGTGATCAAGTAACGGCGGCAGATACCGTCCTTCATATGATTGCTTTATTTTTGTGTTTTGCTATAATGAACACCACAAGGGTCATAAAAAAGAATAATTAAGGGAATCGACGATATGAACCGAAAAGTAACCGTGGTGGGAGCGGGTAACGTCGGGGCGACGGCGGCGCAGCGACTGGCGGAAAAAGAGCTGGCCAATGTTGTGTTGATTGATATTGTCGAAGGAATGCCGCAGGGCAAGTCTCTTGATCTGGCTCAGGCCGCGCCCATTGAAAAACATGATGCGCATCTCACGGGCGCAAACAGCTATGAGGATTCGGCCAATTCCGACATTGTGATTATTACGGCCGGCATTACCCGCAAACCGGGCATGAGCCGCGACGATCTTCTGGCAACCAACCGGGGCATTGTGAAAAGCGTCGTAAAGCAGGCTGCCAGGTACTCGCCTGATGCCATTCTGATTGTGGTCAGTAATCCGCTGGATGCCATGTGTCATGTGGCGATGGAAGAAAGCGGTTTTCCCAAAACCCGGGTCATCGGCATGGCCGGTATTCTTGATTCCGCGCGGTTTCGAACCTTTATCGCGATGGAGATGAATATCTCCGTGGAAAATGTTCACGCACTGGTGCTGGGAGGCCATGGCGACTCAATGGTGCCGATGCCGCGTTTTTCGACAGTCGCCGGTATTCCGATCACGGAACTGTTGACGCCTGCGCGAATCGAAGCTCTGGTCGAACGCACGCGCAACGGCGGCGCGGAAATTGTCGGACTTTTAAAAACCGGCAGCGCCTACTACGCGCCGGCTTCGGCGGTGGTCGAGATGGCGGAATCCATCCTGAAAGACAAAAAGAAAATTCTGCCGTGCGCCGCATATCTGGAAGGTGAATACGGTATTTCCGGTCTGTTTGTCGGGGTTCCGGTGAAGCTGGGTAAGCATGGCGTTGAGCAGATTATCTCTGTAAGATTGACTGCGGATGAAAAACAAGCATTAGACAAGTCCGCATCCGCCGTTCGTGAACTTGTGGATGCGATGAAAAAGATGGCGTAAGATTAAGTTGCTTTTACAGGGTGCCCATACCCTGAAACGCAGAAGGGGAATGATATGAAACGCAAGATCATCAAAATCGACGAAGAAAAATGCACCGGCTGCGGTTTGTGTGTGCCGGGCTGCGCCGAAGAAGCCATAAAAATTATTGATGGCAAGGCAAAACTGGTCGGCGATGTTTTTTGTGACGGGTTAGGCGCATGCCTGGGCGAATGCCCCGAAGGCGCGTTGTCCGTTGAAGAACGAGAAGCCGATCCTTTTGATGAAAAAATGGTTCATGAAGCAATGGCCCGCCGCAAAAAAGAAGAAGCCAGAGCTCAAAGCCAGAAACCCGCTTTGCAAACCTTGAGCGTGATGTCTCCCGCCGCAGGCGGCGGTTGTCCCGGCTCGGCGCACGCCGCATTTGAGCGGCAGGTCCAGCCATCCCCGACCGCGGGAAAGACAGGGCCGCAATCATCCGAACTTTCACACTGGCCGATTCAATTGCATCTGATCAATCCCGCCGCCGACTTTTTTCGCGGCAAAGATGTCGTGCTGGCCGCGGACTGTGTGGCGTTTTCCGTCGGCGATTTTCATGAGCGTTTTTTAAAAGGCAAGAGCCTCGCCATCGCCTGTCCCAAACTCGATGAAGGTCTGGATGAATATATAGAAAAAATCCGCCGGATGGTGGACGAAGCCAAAATCAATACGCTGACGGTTGTCATTATGCAGGTGCCCTGCTGCCGGGGATTAATGCAAATCGCCCAGGCTGCTCTGCAAAAGGCCGCAAGAAAAGTGCCGCTGAAGGCCGTGGTCATCAGTACCCAGGGCGATGTGCTTTCTGAGGAATGGATTTAGTTTTGCTTATTCTTGTGGGGCATTCACTTTGAGTCGCTCCTGTCGTGCTATACAAACATGCGCATTTCGATAAACTGACTTTATCATGATGGAACCATTCCTCTATTTTCCGGATCGTCTTGCCTGTCGCTTCTTTATTTAAAATATCAATGTTTATTGACAAGTATATTTTTTTATTCTAAAACACAAAAGTCGAGAGGATAAACCTTTAATCAATTTAACAGTATCTGAAAAAACAACATTATAAAAGAGGTGTGACTTATGAAAAGTAGATTTTTCAGAAAAAGTTTATTTTCAGCGGGTGCATTGATTCTTTTAATATTATTTATCGTATCATGCGGCGGCGGTGGCGGCGACACACCGAATATCGG
>CAYULE010000399.1:0-2405 GCA_964445385.1 uncultured Smithella sp. | reverse complement strand
AAATGAAAAATGATTTCATCAAATGTCAGGGCGGCGCCAACCCCAATCATCAAAGGAGGTTTATATGAGAAGCGGCAATATCTGGACTCGTCTTAGGGAATCCCTTTTCGACAAATATCAGGATCATGACCATCTCACTCAACAACGGGCGTGGTTTTTATCCATCTTTTTCTTCTTCGGGGCTATTGTGGATTCTACACTGCTGATGCTCCTGTTTGCCAGCGCTCCGGAAAAAGCAATGGCGGCTGCGCCTATTATTGTCATTACCGTTGGCGTTTTTATCGCCGGCATCTTTCTCATTCGCGCCAGACATTACAAGATTGCCGCCAACGCTTCCCTTATTGTCAATATTATCAATATGACCCTGGGATTCCTGATGAAGTATCAGTCCCCGATCATCTATGAAGGCTTCATGAGTTATATCTTTTTTCTATTCGCCATCATTGCCTTTGCCACATTATTCTGTGAGCGAAAAACCGTTGTTTTGACCACCGTCTGGTTCTGTATCATCCTGATCGCCTATTATGTCGCCATCCAGGACCGTCTGACCGGAGAGGCTGCCAGCTTCGTAAAAAGCGCCTTCATTGATGGTATCATCTCTATTATTTTTGTCATGATCTTGTCTCTCCTCGTCATGACCGGCATGCGGAGGGCAAATGCTAATCTGGTAAAATCCGTCGGCAATGTTCGGGAAGCTTCCAGTAAACTGGTCGAGATCTCCGGTATTGTCGATGCGTCAAGTCAGAATATGGCCCAGGGTTCATCCACGCAGGCGGCGGCTATGGAAGAAACAACAGCCATGCTGAAGGAGATTTCTGACAAGACAAGAAAAAACACCGAAGTCGTCAATGATGCCCGAAAACTGATGGCCGATACGGCACAGATTGTCACAACAACCAATCAATCCCTGAAGGACCTGCGAGGGTCAATGGACGAAGTTAACGAAGCCAGTATTAAAACCGCCCGTATTGTCCAGACGATCGACGCCATCGCCTTCCAGACCAATCTCCTCGCCCTTAACGCCGCCGTTGAAGCGGCCCGGGCGGGTGAGTCCGGCGCCGGATTCGCCGTTGTCGCCGATGAGGTACGCAACCTGGCCCGTAAATCCGCGGAGGCTTCAAAGAACACACAGGAAATCATCAGCAGCAGTATTCAAAACATCAAGAAGAGCGCGGGACTTGCCGTCAGTTCCGACGAGGCATTTTCCACCTTTGTGAAGGTGACGGAAAAGCTTGTCGATCAACTCAAGATCATCACGGAATCCTCCGCGGAGCAATCACAGGGAATTGCGGAAATTGAAAAAGCTATCGAAAATATCAACGGGGTCATTCAGGCCAACGCGGCCAGCGTGGAAGAAACGGCGGCTCTCTCTACGGAACTCACGACCATGTCTGAGAACATCGAAGATTTTGTTCATAAGCTTGACCGGATGGTGGCCACTTGAAAAGGAGCAGCCGAGGCACACCGTAAACTTATTGATCGGACGATGACAACCTTCTGGACGGCATCGCCAGAATGCTGCGTTATTAATGCGCCAGAAAGGCTTTGATCTGTTTGATTTCGTCCATGAGCTTTTCAAAGCCCGGAATTGTTAAGGACTGAGGGCCATCAGAAAGCGCCTTTTCCGGTTCGGGGTGAACTTCGATCATAACACCGTGGGCTCCCGCCACCAGGGCCGCTTTCGCCATCGGCGGCACCAGGCTGCGCTTGCCGGTGGCGTGCGATGGATCCACGATGATGGGAAGGTGGGACAGCTCCTTGATAATGGGAACAACAGACAAATCCAGGGTGTTGCGGGTAGCCGTTTCATAGGTTCGGATGCCGCGCTCGCAGAGAATGACCTGAGAATTTCCTTCGGCCAGAATATACTCAGCGGCCGATAAAAATTCTTCTATCGTGGCGCTCATGCCCCTCTTGAGGAGAACCGGTTTCCGGATACGACCCACTTCCCGGAGGAGATCAAAATTCTGCATATTCCTGGCACCTACCTGAAGGACATCCACATAGCTCGCCACCAGTTCCACGTTTTCCGAAGTCATCACCTCAGAGACCGTCGGGAGACCGGTCTCCCGTTTGGCCAGGGCTAAAAGTTTCAGCCCTTCCTCACCTAATCCTTGAAACGTATAGGGACCGGTCCGGGGCTTAAAAGCGCCACCCCGGAGTAACTCGGCTCCGGCGGCTTTAACGGCCTTTGCCGTCCGGATAATCTGGTTTTCACTCTCCACGGCACATGGCCCGGCAATGGTTACGGGGCTTCGTCCTTCGCCGATTTCCACTCCGTCGATTTTGATGATCGTCGGCCGGGGATGAAAATCCCGGGATACCATCTTGTAGGGCTTCGAAACATGGATCAATTCCTTCACGCCGGGAAGATCGCGAATAGAAAGATCATCCACATATCCCTT
>CAYULE010000398.1:0-2415 GCA_964445385.1 uncultured Smithella sp. | reverse complement strand
GTGGCAAATGTATAAATGGAAACACCGATCATGAAAGCAACCATGCTGTAAGTCAAGATGTCCTGAACAAGGCCGGTGATGTATACCCCCCGGATATTGATTGCCGCGACGAAGAAAATAAAAAATATCATCCACAGGAGCTTGTCATAAAAGGGATTAAATATCTGAAAAGTGCTGCTCAAGACACTGGCCAGCAGGAAGCTCTCGGCCCCCACCATGGAAATCCCCAGGATGACATAAAACATGCCGATGACGATGGAGACCTTTTCGTTGAATGCGTTCTGAATGTAGAGCTTGATTCCCGCCGCCGAAGGATAGAGAGAGGTCAGCTCCGAGAAACACATGGAAGACAGCAGGCATAAAAAACCCGCCAGCAAAATGGAAATCCAGGCGAGTTCGCCCACGAGGATGGTGGCCACCTGAATCCCCGCCAGGTAACAGGATGTCGCGATGGCCATGCCCGCGGATGTGGAAATGACGGTACGGAGTTTGATAACTTTTTTAAGTTCAGACATCCATTCCTCCTAGGTATCCGGCCAGATGATCATCGTAATGGCGTCCAGCCGGACGACATCCTCCTGGCTTGCTTTGACGCGGATTTCCCCCTGGAGATATTTCTGCGAAGGGTTCAGATCGCCCCAGAACATGTCACAGAAATTCTCGCTGGTGGACGTCACGATGATATCGGGTGTTCCGCTGATACCCGGTTCGTAGGAAACAATTTCTCCCTTGACGACATTCATGGTAAATTTATCATCCGTGTCCTCGGCGATGAAATGAATAAGCTTCGACCAGTCCCGCTGCATCTTGCGCAATCTTTTGTTTTCGTTGCACTGGACCTGATAGTCGGCCAGCGCTTCCAGAATATCCTGACTTGTCGCCATGTCTTTCCTCCTGAACTGGATTAGTCGTTTTTGCCGAGGCCCGCTTCCCCGGAGAGTTCTTTCATGGAGTCCGCAAGGGCATTGAGGACAAAATCAACTTCCTCGGGCGTGATCACGAGCGATGGCATCAATCGGCAGATACTCGGGTCATTCCCTGTATAAATAGCGATGACGCCCCGGTCGGCCATTTTTCTGGTCATCCTCGGCCCGATGGATTCATTGGTGTATTGCAATCCCATCATGAGACCCTTCTGGCGCACCTCGAGGAGAAGCGACGGATAGTCTTTCAAGAGCGCGTCAAACCCGGCCCGGAATCTCCTGCCCATCTGTTCAGCGCGATCGGCAAGGTTATTCTTTTGGATGTAGTCGATCACCGCCATGCCCACGATGCAGCCGAGGTCGGAACCGCCGAAGGTGGAGAGATGGATGAAAGGGTGGGGGATAAAAAAGTCCTGAATCTCTTCCTTAAAAATGGTTGCCGAAATAGGATATATGCCGCCGCCCAGCGATTTGGCGATGGTCATAATATCCGGAACAATGCCCCAGTGCTCAGAAGCGAACATCTTTCCCGTGCGCGCAAAACCGGTTTGAATCTCATCCAGGATCAGCAGAATTTCGTGATCATCGCAGAGCTTTCGCACCTGCGGCAGGTAATCGTCTGACGGAATATTGATGCCGCCCTCGCCCTGGATCGGTTCAAGGATAATCGCGGCCGTGTCACCGGTGATGGTTTTCCGGATGGCTTCAATATCACCGAACGGTACCATTTTAAATCCCGGCATGAGCGGCTCAAAGGGTTCCTTGTAGGCGTCGCGCCCGATGGCGGAGAGCGCAAAACCGGTATGGCCGTGATAGGCTTTCTCCGTATAGATGATTTCTTTCTTCATGGTGTAGCCGCGGGCGATCTTGATGGCCGCGTCATTGGCTTCGCCGCCGCCCGCGCCGAAGATGGTGCACTTCAGGTCACCGGGAGTGATCTCGGCGAGTTTTTTAGCAAGGTCGGCTTTGGGTTTGGAGCAGAGGAGAAAAACGCCGATGTCGTAGGTGTCCAGGGCTTTTTTCAGAGCTTCAACAATATCCGGGTTGCGCCGCCCGACATTCATGATGCCGGAACCGGTCTGGCAGTCGATGTATTTTTTCCCGGTGATGTCCCAGACGTTGACCCCTTCGCGTTTGTCTTCGATGATGTCCAGCCCCGCGGCCTTCATTGTCCGCACCTTCATCGGGCCGATGAATTTTGCGAAATCAGACAGAGCCTGAGCTTTAATTTTATCAGGATCGTTTTCCATCATGCCACCTCCGGGATGTTTGTTAAATCAAACTGCTGATTGGTTAAAAGTGAAAGCCATAGACAGGACAAAGGGATGTCGGGCAGGACAAAGTTGAACAAAGGGAAGTTGTTCACTTTTAAACATTCTCCTTTGAAAATCAGTCGGCTGCTTCCGTTTCGCGATAGCTGTTGCAAAAAAGGCAACAGTTGATTCTTTGATTTCGTGAAAGACAATAAGCCCAAAGTGTAGATGATGTCAAT
>CAYULE010000397.1:0-2420 GCA_964445385.1 uncultured Smithella sp. | reverse complement strand
GGACGACGCCTTATCAGCCGTTTCATGATTTCAGCGCGATTCATGAGTATCTGAAAAAGAATTATTAGCCCCGCTTAAGCGGGACGAGAGTTAATTTGCTGTAGCATGCTGTGACATCATAACATTCAGTTCATACCTCGACAGCTTGATGCGAGGTGGTTGATCAGAAGGAATTTTATCTTAGTTTCCAGGCAGGGGATATCATCATGAGCATATCAAAGAAAATTAAAGCTTCCATTTCACAATCGTCCATGATCCGCAAAATGTTTGAGGCGGGAATCGCACTGAAAAAGACACATGGCGCGGACAATGTTTATGATTTCAGCCTGGGGAATCCTAATGTAGAGCATCCCCGGGAGTTTAAAAGAGAACTCATCAAAGTTGCCGATCAGGAAATTGCGCTCAAACACGGCTATACGCCGAATGCGGGTTATCCGGAAACACGGCAGGCTGTAGCAAAAAAAATATGCCAAACGACTGGAATGAAAATAGCAGCCGATCACGTGGTGATGTCCTGCGGAGCGGGTGGCGCGCTCAATGTGATTCTCAAATCGCTTTTGGATCCGGGTGATGAAGTCATTATTCTTAAACCTTTTTTTGTTGAATATCCTTTTTACATTGAAAATTATAATGGTGTTGTGAAATATGCCCCGACAAAACCGGACTTTTCTCTGGATATCGACGCGATTTCCAGAACCATTACAAAAAAGACGAAAGCGATTATCATCAATTCGCCCAATAATCCGACCGGCAGGGTTTACAGCAAAAAAAACATTGTGGAACTCGCCCGGTTGTTGAGGGAAAAGAGCAGAGTCCACAACAAGCCGATTTATCTGATTGCGGATGAACCGTATGCGGAGATTGTCTTTGACCGTGTTGTAGTGCCGAGTATATTAAAAGCTTACTCAAACAGCATCATTGCTTATTCTTATTCCAAAACATTATCTTTGCCTGGAGAACGCATCGGGTATATTGCTGTTCATCCGAAGATTCATGATGCGGATGATCTGGTCAACGCGCTGATTTTATGCACGCGCATTATGGGGTTTGTCAACGCGCCGGCCTTAATGCAGAGGATTGTGGCCAACCTTCAACATATTACGGTTGATGTTAATATCTATCAGAAAAAGCGTGATTTGCTTTGCAAGGGTCTCGCCAAAGCCGGTTATCAATTTACAAAACCGCAAGGCGCTTTTTATCTATTTGTGAAAAGTCCGATTCCCGACGATGTGGAGTTTGTTAAAATGCTTTTGAAGCATAACATTCTGGTTGTCCCCGGCAGCGGTTTCGGTTGCCCCGGCTACTTCCGCATTGCCTTTTGCGTTGATAATGCCACCATCGTCAATTCCATGAAGGGATTTGCTGAAGTCATCAAAGAATGCCAATAAACAATATTATTCTTCCAATAATGGTTTTTCAGCATTTTCCGTGTACTCCACTGCAAAATCGATAACACACATGGCTCTGTATACGGCATGAGTGCCACAAGCGACACCGACAATCCGAAAATCAGGATTAAAGATGTTTTTCCGGTGGCCTCGTCCTGAAACGCCATCGCCAATAATCAAACTTCGGACAACTCTTTGGGCTTCTTTATTTCCATAATCGATGTTTTCGCCGATGCGAATCCGCCAATCACCATATCTTTCTATGCGAGAACTAAAACTGCTGCCGTCCCTTCCATAATGACCTTTTCTTCCGAGTATGCCTTGCTCATTTACATGATCTTTTGCCGCTCTCGACAAACCCACGGACGGTCTCAAAGAGGCAATCGGTTTTGCAGCCTTCAGAAAACTGATCGCTTCATTCAATCCGGAAAGCCCTTCTTTTAATAGAATCATGATCTCTCCCGGATACATCAATCTTTTACCGACGTAGAATATGCGGGTTTGTTCCAGGTTTTTGGCGTATTGCGATGGATTTTGTCGCGCCATATTCAATTCTTCGACGATGGCCGATTCAAGCGGAGACAGAAATTCAACGGCATAAGCATTGGTTAACGAAAGAATGGTAAGAAGCCATATCATGATTATTGCCCAAAGAATGGGAAGCTGTTGTTTTACTTTAAATATCATTAATTCTGTATCTCTCCTTTCAACTTCAAAACAGGTTCATCTATCTCCTTTCGACAAATCTAGCATGAAATGCGAAAACGATAAAATATAAATAATTTAAAAAAGTATTGGTTCAGACAGGTAATGATTTTGCGGGTGACAAAAAATCAACCACCTCGCAGCAAGCTACGGAGAATTGACTCTCGTCTTGCAACCGCGGGATTAAAGCCATGATCCGAAGATCCGGTTGTTTCAATGGGTCAATAAATAATATTTTCGATTTCCTGGATCAGTTGACGAAGCCTTTTGGATGAAACGGGGTAGGGGGTTTTGAGTTCCTGGGCAAAAAGTGAAACTTTGTATTCT
>CAYULE010000396.1:0-2424 GCA_964445385.1 uncultured Smithella sp. | reverse complement strand
CCTATTCACAAAGCCATCATCTGGCCCTTTTTGCCAATCACGATTACGAACGGGAACTCTATGGCAAAACAATAGACCCTCAGCTGTGGTCATTGAAG
The DNA here is from genome assembly GCA_964445385.1 of uncultured Smithella sp. Taxonomy (GTDB): domain Bacteria; phylum Desulfobacterota; class Syntrophia; order Syntrophales; family Smithellaceae; genus UBA8904. Next base: position 2,326 of record CAYULE010000396.1, on the reverse strand, counting down.
AGATATCAGGACTTGTTTGTGTTTTCCTTTATCAAACAATTTATACCGGAAGGCTCACGTATGCTTGAAATTGGAGGTGGCGAGTCAAGGGTCATTGCTTACTTCAAGAACAAATACGAATGCTGGAATGTTGATAAACTGGAAGGGGTCGGAAATGGCCCCATACAAATTAACAGCACCGGTTTCCATCTGGTAAAAGATTATATCGGTAACTTCAACGCTGAACTCCCCGATGATTACTTTGATTTTGTTTTTTCTATTTCAGCGCTGGAACATGTCCAGGAACGAGCCCCCATCCGTCTGGAAAAAATTCTCAGAGATTTGAACCGCGTCCTGAAGCCCCATTGTTATTCTCTCCATTGTTTTGACGCTGTTCTTAAACCCGACAGAATGTGGACGAATAAGTTACTGCCTTACATCATTGAGAAGGAAAATACCTTTAATCAATGGATATCGTACGAGGAGTTGTGTGCGGCAAAGGACATATTTGTATTACCGGAATATAGTTACATCAAAGAATGGTTTCCGAATAATCCGATACCTTATGACGAATATGGAAGGCCTTTTTCCTACAATATTCTGTGGAGGAAGGAATGATCTTACGCATGAGTAAGAAAATTGACAAACAGGGCAGACCAGCCGCAGGTTCAAATGGACAGTAAGACAGCAGACATGATTTCTTTCGCGCACATCATTAATCCGGTCCTGGTTGATTCAAAGTCAGACTTGAGCATTGCCCAGCCTATTACGTTTGCGACCATGAACACCGCCAGGGAATTTTCCCGGGGGACCGTCAATGTAAACTTATATGCCATCCAATATCACGATGAAGAACGCGTCACGCTGCCACCAGACTTTATCCCGGCCCCGGATCTCACCCGGTCGATTGCCGATCTCAAACTTTTTAAGCACAAAAGGAGGCTGTCGTTAATCAAGGATATTCTTGACGCGTTGTACAAGTCGAGTCAGGCTGATTATTATATCTATACCAATGTTGATATTGCGCTTCAGCCCTATTTTTACCGGAGCATCTCCAGAATCGTCGCGCAGGGGTATGATGCTTTCGTCATCAATCGCCGTACCATCACTAATCGTTATGGCAGCATAGAAGAAATCCCCCTGATGTATGCGGAAATCGGCGAGCCTCATCCGGGTTATGATTGTTTTGTCTTCCGAAGGAGCATGTATCCGCAATTCAAGCTGGGGATGATCTGTATCGGCACGGCCTGGATCGGCCGGGCGCTTCTGGCCAACATGGTTTCCTTTTCCGATCACTTTAGAGAATTCAGGAAAGAACACCTTACTTTTCATCTTGGCGATTCTCTGCAATGGCGCCAGGAGGAGTATCATGATTATTTTCAGGAAAACCTGAATGAATATGAAACGATTTACCGTCAACTGGAATCGGAGCATGGGGACTTTGAACCTGCTTTGCGTTCTTATTTGCTGGATACCGGAGACAAACGCAATATTCCCGATTTCGATGAATACGTTATTGCAAAAGGAAAATGTTTACGATCCGAAAACCCGGGAGGCGGGGCATGAAAGAAAAGTATTCCAGGATCAGCCGCAGGGATTTCATCAAGCATACTGTGTATGGCAGTGCGTACGGCGCGGCAGCCTTAAGCGGATTAAATTTTTTGTGCGGCGGGGAAGGCCAAGCGGCATCCCCGGCCGGGTTGCCTTTTTTAAACACGAAAGAATTTAACAGGAACAAGTATAATGTCCTGTTTATCCTATCCGACGATTTAAGACCGCAATTGGGTTGTTACGGGGAAACGCAAATGGTGACACCCCACATCGACCGCCTGGCATCGCAGGGGATGACCTTCGAACGCTCCTACTGCCAGCAGGCTCTTTGCGCTCCTTCCCGGGCCAGTTTACTCACCGGCCTGCGACCCGATTCCACAGGGGTATATGATTTAAAACATCTCGTCCAGGATGAAGTTCCCCACCAGATAACATTACCTGCGTATTTCAAGCAAAACGGTTATGAAACCATTTCCATAGGGAAAATCTTTCATCACCGTCTCCGTGATTCCGCCAGTGCGTGGAGTAAGGGACCATTCTGGGTAAGGGGACCGGAATATGTTACTGAAGAAGGGCTTCGATTAGTGGAGGAGAATCACAAATTAACACCCGGATGGGAAGGGGATGTCGGTGCCCCCTGCGAAATAGCCGATGTACCCGATCACGCATATAAAGACGGCAAATTTACCGATTATGCCGTCCAGGAATTGCAGAGATTAAGCACAAAGCGCTTTTTCCTTGGGGTCGGTTATATCAAGCCCCATTTGCCCTTCACGGCGCCGAAAAAATACTGGGA
>CAYULE010000395.1:0-2429 GCA_964445385.1 uncultured Smithella sp. | reverse complement strand
TGTCTGACATATGATTAAATCCTCTTTTGAATCTTCAAATATGACCTTGAACCTTTTTCTTGCTTTTGGCGCTAGGCCTTCACGGCCTGATCCACAATCGAAAATATATCGATATTCACGGGGCAATGGCGCGTGCAGCGGCCGCAGCCCACGCAGGAGATCACGCCGTATTTCCGGACATGGTAGGAATACTTGTGGCCTACTTTTTGTCTTAAACGCTGATAAACCTTTGTGCGCGGATTATGGCCGCTGGCTTCCAGGGTAAAATCCGTAAACATGCAGGCGTCCCAGACCCGGCGACGGGTTCCCTGGCTGAAAAGGGTCTCATCACAGATATCAAAGCAATAGCAGGTCGGACACACAAAGGTGCACGCTCCGCAACTTAAGCAGGCATTGGATACCTTCTCCCAGAAATCGGTGTTATGAAAGAGATCTTCGAACTTCTTTGCTATTGCCTTATCGTCCACGCAGGTAAAACGCGTTTTAAAATCATGACCTTTGGCAATATAGTCCTCAAAATATTTCTGATCATCGGCCGCTGCTTCGGAGATATTGTTCAATTCCGCCAGCAGTTTTTCTCCTTTGGGGGTGATGCTCCTGATCAGCAGGTCGTTGTCCTTTTTGATCATGAAGATATCGCTGCCGTCGGGATCCGCAGCGCCGATGCCCAGCGTCTGATAGAACTCTTCCGCATCGGCAGGCAGGCTCAGATCAAAAGCGTAACCGAAGATGGTGGTGGCTTCTCTTCTTTGCTGCCAGTAGGGATCCACAGTTCCTGTGCCGGAAAAATGTATATCCATAATCGCAAAGCTCTTCACGTCACAGGGGCGGACACCGAAAAGGAAAACGGGTTTCATATTAAGCTCAACGGGCGCGGCTTCCAGAATCGACTTCCCCGTCTGATACCGGACAAAATCTTCCATCTGGGGAAAGAAAGCCGATTTCGGGCTGAGAATGGTATTATGAAAATTCAAATCCACCTGTTTCACGTCGGTTATCTCCCGGAAATTGAAGCCGGCGGCTTCCTTCACAGGCGCCACCAGCGTCCCTTTCTCCATCAGGACGGCCGTCAATTCAGGTAATTTATCGATCGTTGTTTTCTTCAACACTTCTAAACTCCTTCTTTATAGATCACTCCAAAATTTTATCGGAATCGTCAACCCGGAAATTCACCAGGACGGGCTTGTCTTCTACGCTCATCCCTGCCCGTTGACCAAACATTTCCTCACACTCCCGGGCCACTTTCTTGTGGAACAGATACAAAGGAATATCCACGGGGCAGGCGCGTGAGCATTCGCCGCAATCGATGCACCGGCCGGCCAGATGATGAAACCGGGTCAGGTGATACATCAGATTCCCGTGGGACTGCGGCGATTTATCGCCCCATTTGGGCTTGTTCTGGTCGATAAAGCAGGGATCGCAATAACACATCGGACAGGCTTTGCGGCAGGCGTAACAACGGATGCATTTATCAAATTCCTTTTTCCAGAACGCAAAGCGCGCGTCTTTGTCCATCGCTTCATATTCGGCCAGCACATCATAGGGAGAAACGAGGGGTTGCCCATGAACCTCTTCGCCCATTAGGACATCAAACAATACCGGATTATACAGGCCGCAGGTGGTCTTGCTGTCGATAGCCTCTCCTGTTTTGGCATTTTTCATACCAACCACAGGAATGCCCAGGAGCACCAGGTCTTCTCTTTTAACCTTCTCCTCCTGAATGAGCTGAACGACTGCCCGGCTGTCTGCCGCTTTTACGGCAAGGGCAATTTTTGTCCCGGCCGGATAGCGCACAAGATATCTGGCCATGTTGGCCGTACAGTATTCATTAAAGACCATATTTTCCACATCGGCTGGATTCTTGGCGGCATAAGGCATGGGATGGGTCTCATCATAACCTTTGCCGTAAGCCAGCACCACACTCACGGTTCCTGCTTCCAAAAGCTTTTTCGCTTCGGTCTTTAATTTTCCTTCAATTTCTTTAAAGCTGATTGCCATATCCTCTCCCAACGCTATTGTGAAATCTTGAACTTGGTCTGGGGGCCCAGGTTCTTGATCTGTTCGGTAAATTCAGTCACGACTTCGGCGAATTTGTTGCCTTCGGACGCGGAAATCCACTCCACGCGGAATCTCCCCGGTTCCATGCCGGAAAACTCCAGGATTTTCTTCGTCACGGCCAGTCGCCTTCTTGCATAGAGATTGCCGGTGTTGTAATGGCAATCGCCGGGATGACAGCCGCCAACCAGCACGCCGTCCGCGCCCAGTTGAAACGCCCGGAAGATAAAAGAGGGATTAATGCGGCTGGAGCACATGACCCGGACCACCCGGAGATTCTGCGGATACTGCAATCTCGTCGTTCCGGCCAGATCCGCGCCGGTATAGGTGCACCAGTTACACGCGATGCCCAGTATTTTCGGTTCAAATGACAT
>CAYULE010000394.1:0-2436 GCA_964445385.1 uncultured Smithella sp. | reverse complement strand
CTAATTTTTCCGAGGAAGCCTTTGTCGCGCGCCTCAATTCCGATCTGGCCAACGACTTGGGCAATCTGCTTAGCCGCGCCATCACCATGGCCATCAAATATTGCGATGGGAAAATTCCCGCGCCACCCGCGCCCGAGCTGGAAAACAGCCTGCAGGCAGTAGCTCTGAAAGTGGTAGCGGACGTGGAAGCGTCTTTTGCCGACATGTCCCTGCATAAAGCGCTGATGGCTATATGGGAACTGATCAGTGCCGCCAATAAATACATTGTGGAAAACGAACCCTGGTCGCTCGCCAAAGATCCGGCCAATCAGGAGAAACTCGTGGCGATCATGTACCGGCTCCTGGAAGCGCTGCGCGCCATCGCTATTTTAATATCTCCGTTCATGCCGCAGGCCGCGGAAAAAATTCTGAATCAGATTGGTCTGGATAGTGCGCAAAAATTCAATCTGGACGTGATTCGTAAAAACGACCCCCTGCCCGCAGGCCACGCTTTAATCCGCGGTGAGTCGCTCTTTCCGCGCGTGAGCGCTGAAAAGGAAGCGCCGCCTCCACCCCAAAAACCGGCCATCGAACTGAAGCCGGAAATTGAATACGATGAATTTTCAAAAGTGGACTTACGCGTAGCTAAAATTCTGGCGGCGGAAGCCGTTCCCAAATCCAACAAACTTGTCAAACTGCGGATCGATATCGGCGAAGAGCGAACCATTGTTGCGGGGATCGGCAAAGATTACAAACCGGAAGAACTTGTCGGCAAATCCATTATTATCGTAGCCAATCTGAAACCGGCCAAGCTCATGGGTGTCGAATCACATGGTATGCTTTTGGCAACGGACGGTGTTGCCGGACTGACACTGATAGGATTTGACCACGAGCCCAAGACAGGCGCAAAGGTTCGCTAGCGCTGATTGATGAACAGTTTGTGACCACGGGGTTATGCGCGGGAATAGCTGAGATGTAGAGTTTTGCAAAGGCCCCCAGACCATCACGGCTACTTTCATCTGCTTTATCCCTGGAGGATTCCGTTCTAACCGTTTAAGTTGGACGTTTTAGCAATTTCTGTATCTACCCTCCCAAATGACACCATTTTCCCAATTTTGATATTGACAAACAAATCTGATTTTTATACCTTGAAAAATCTAAAAATTAACGCCTGATCAAATATTTAGGCGGTTTCAGCTATGTACAGGAAACAACACAAAAAGGGCCAATCATTCCTTGCCAGGGTGAAATAGCCTGAGAAAAACTAGGTTAAACGTTAATTGTTCATAAAGAGCACCAGTCCCGGTTTTGTATTTATTTCCAGTACATCTCTATTGTGCGGTTCCAGCAGCCGTGTTTGACAACAAGGAATGCGATTTGATCACAGGGTAAAAACTTTCTAAAATATAAAGCTTTAAACAGTTTTTTCATGCTTAACAGGTAGCACATAGCACATATTGAAGTAGAATCTTTTCACAGCCCATGTAATCCAGAGGGCGGAGCTGTATCAGGTGACGATCAGGCAGATATCAAGAGAGCTTTGCACACTCGCCCGTGTCATTGAAATGATACGAAGGGAATTATGCAACGTTCTCAGAACGTTTCAATTTGACAATTGACCTGTTTATAGTCCATAATAAGTCCACCCGATGCAAGGAGAAGGAGTCATGAAATTATCAGGTCAAATTAAACCAATCAGCTATCTGAAGGCTCACGCCGCTGAAATCGTACGAAACATGAGTGCAAAGCAGGAACCGCTTGTCATCACCCAGAATGGCGAAGCTAAAGTGGTTATACAGAACATCGAAAGCTACGAACAGACATTAGAAACAATGGCCCTTCTGAAGATTCTTGCCCTGGGTAACCGACAAATCGAAGAAGGCAAATTGGAACCGGCAGCAAGTGTGATTCAGCGGTTGCGTCAAAACCGGAGCGATCGCTGATGTCATGCTCTGTTTTATTGACGGCAGATGCGGCATGCGATCTTGAGGACATCTATCAATATGTTGCCATTCATGATGCGCCGGGGAAAGCGGATCGTCTGTTAACCAATAGTGAAAAGGTTTTCAGCCGTTTGTCTGAGTATCCCGAACGTGGCGTTTATCCGAGAGAACTGTCAGCCATGGGCATTCGCGAATATCGAGAGGTCTTTTTCAAACCTTACCGGTTAATTTACCGCATTATGGGCGACAAAGTTTACATCTTGTTGATTGTCGATGGACGTCGCGATATGCAATCATTGTTACAACGAAGACTCCTGGAAAAATAATCTCAACCCTGAACAGTATTTTTTTCACCATTCACAAGCGTAAAACCTGAAACGGTTTTTCGCTTACTTAACACTTAAAACTTAATGCTGTCTTTCACTCATGAACCCTAACAAAAAGCCGACCGGGCGCCGCGTGCTTGTCACCGGTGGCGCCGGATATATCGGCAGCCATACCGTGCGGCAGCTTG
>CAYULE010000393.1:0-2449 GCA_964445385.1 uncultured Smithella sp. | reverse complement strand
GTGTTGGGGTTGATGGTGATGGCCCGAAGCACGACGATCTTTCTCGGGGCGTATTTTGTCGATTCTATCTGGGTGCGGGATACGAAAGACATATCATGATCGCGGATGGTCTTGTGCAGTTCAATGTTGAGGTCGTTGATCAGCTTGTTGATGGCGGTGATGCGTGCCGAGTGCTTTTGGGGATTCTTCATCAGCTTGTCCAGCCCGGATCTCAGCTCCTCGGGAATGAACCGGTAATTGATGATAAAGAGCTCAGGTTTATTCATCAGTTCAAAAAGAGGATCCCGCTCGATGAATTTAATGAAAGTGTTTTGCAGATCGCGCGCATGGTCAAACAGGAGCTTGTAGCCGGTTTTACCGAAGATCTTGATGGACGCCCAGGGTTTAAGGCAGGCAAATGGCCTTGAACCTTCAATAGTAAATCTTCCCTGATCCACGGACCCTTTACGGATGATGTAGTTTGATGTGTGGTAGAGGAATCTGGAATCATCCACATTCTTGAACACGCATATCCCCAGACTGTTTGGGACGAAAAGAAGTTTATGGCCATCCATGGTTACCGAGTCGGCCTTCTCGATGCCCCGCATCATCTCCCGTGCGCCATCCATGAGCAGTGCCCCGCCGCCCCAAGCCGCGTCCACATGAAAATGGGCGCCCAGCTCCTGCGCGATGGCTGCCAGAGCATCAAGGTCGTCAATATTGCCGGTCTCTGTGGTTCCGGCAATGCCGATGATGGCAACAAATTTGGTCGGTTTCCCGGCCGCCTTGTCTTCCTTTCTGATCTTTGCCACAATGGATTGAAGTTTATGGATGTCAATTTTATTGATGCAGGGCTGAACGGGAATACGGATGACTCCCTGATCGCCGATGCCGAGGAGAGTCCCTGCCTTGCTGATGGAGTAGTGACCTCGCCGGGAAACGAGAAAGAGCGCCTGTCGGTAACCGTAGTGATCAAGCGCTCTGGCCAGACCCTCCGCCCGGATTCCTTTGAAACCCCTGTGATCAGGTGGAAACGCCTTGGCCATGGCCAGCGTCAGAGCCGTTATATTGGCAATGGTCCCGTCCGAGGTGATGTTGCCCAGAGCAATTTTCGGATTCTGGATATGCTTTTCATAAAAATCCGGCGGGCCGTCATAAATCAGCCTGTGAATCCAGCACAAAAACTCCCTTTCTAAAAAGGAGGATGCTTTGGCGCTCTCAATCTTCACCTGGTTTTGATTGAGGCTGGCGGCAATCATTTCCAGCAGGATCATGAAATAGGGAACGGCGCTGGTCATATGGCCGATATAATACGGGTTGGCTACTTTTACCGAATGCTTGACGACATTATGTTTGATCTCGTCTAAAACATCTTTGATGAGATGAGGATGGTCGGGAATCTCGATGTTGTTGAAAATTTTTGCCAGATCTTCCATGGTTATGGAAGAATGGATCCCGCCGCGCTCTTTAAAAAAATCATGAATCAGGTCGATCAGATGAATGCCGAACTCCACAAACTTGTCCGACGAGTCGGGCATGATGAAGAGCTTCCGCATATATTCCGGAGTGCTTTCAATTGTCTTTTCTATCGGCTTTACGCCAGGCTTAAGTGATTCCATTTCAGGGGGTTCTTCCTTCCCGCGGCGGTAAAGATCACCTATACCATAAGACCGGCATGGGGAAAAAGCAGAAAGAATTGCTACCCCCCTTTCGTTGCCACCTGAAGGTGGCACGAGGGAGATTTATGGAAATATCATAAAGGAAGAAATATCAGATCAGCTTGCTTCCGCAATGTAATCTTGCGTGTCCGCATCCTCTTCAAAATCCGGATTGCCTTCAACGGCTGCGCCTGCCGAGATTTCGATAACGCGGTTAGCAACGGTTGAAACAAATTCCTGATCGCGTGAAGCAAACAGCACAACCTCGGAAAAGGCGATCAGTCCGTCGTTTAAGGCTGTGATCGACTCCAGATCCAGGTGGTTGGTCGGTTCATCAAGGATCAGGACATTAGCCCCGGTCAACATCATGCGCGACAACATGCAGCGCACTCTTTCACCTCCGGAGAGGACGCGGGTTTTTTTCAGGGCCTCTTCGCCGGAAAAAAGCATTTTGCCTAAAAAGCCACGGGCAAAGGCATCGCCGTCGGATGGCGGCGAATACTGACACAGCCATTCAATCAGGGTCAGTTCCCCTTCAAAGAATCCGCTGTTTTCCTGGGGAAAATAGGCGCTGGTGATGGTCACACCCCAGCGGTAACTGCCGCTGTCCGGCTCCATTTCACCGGCCAGAATCTGAAAAAGGGTGGTGCGGGCCAGGGCGTTGTCTCCGACAAAAGCGATCTTGTCGCCTTTGCGCACGTTCAAGTCAAAATTATCCAGCACCTTCACACCGTCAATTGCTTTGGTCAGTCCGGAAATAGCCAGGATAATATCCCCGCAGACACGCTCGGGCTTGAAGACCACATGTGGAT
>CAYULE010000392.1:0-2450 GCA_964445385.1 uncultured Smithella sp. | reverse complement strand
GGATAAAATTAAAAGTTCGCCGATGGTGCCGCCGCCGGGGATGCCGCTGACGACCACGCCGGTTAGAAGGGCAATGCCCAGAGCAGTCAGGATGGTATCGACACCGGTAAAAGGCATCTGAAAAATACCGAACAGAAATGCGATTTTCAATACAGCGGCCAGGCACGATCCTTCCATGTGCATGGTCGCGCCGATGGGGATCACAACTTCACTGATGTCTTTAGGGACGCCAATTTTCTCCGCGGCCAGTAAATTGGCGGGTATGGCAGCCATGGAACTGCCGGTGGCCATCGCTGTGACGGACGCCGGGATGATGTTGCCCCAGAATTTTTTTACGCCGGAGGCGCGGCCGGCGAGAAATGCGTATAAGGTAAAGGCCAGAAAGAAATACACGATGGCCGTCGGATAATAAACAGCCATTGCCCGCGCATACGAGCCGAGAAGTTCGGGGCCGAAGACACCGACCAGATAGGCAAAGTAGGCGCAAAGACCGACGGGCGCGTAATACATGATGAAGGAGATCAGCTTCATCATCACTTCATTGGCCGAAATCAGAAACCCGGCAAAGGCTTTCCCTTTCTCTCCCACGGCGGATGTGGCCAGTCCCACTAAAATAGAGAAGATAATCAGCGCCAGCATATTATTTTTGGATAAAATATTCGGAAAATCGGCGACGGTGAAGGCCCGAACGATTTGATCGCCCGCCTTGAATTGTTGAATATCCGCGGCTCCAGGCATCGGGATGCTGACTCCGGAAGCGGGGGGATAGAAGATAACGGCGGCAATCATGACAGCCGAGGCGATGATGCCGGTAATGACAAAAATCAGAATCATCGTGGAGAGAATTTTACCCAGGCGCTTGAGATTGGTCATAGAGGCCACGGTGGACGAGATGGAAAAAAACACCAATGGAACAATGACAGTGAAAAGCAGATTCAGAAAAACATCGCCCAGGGGTTTGAACATGGCCGCATCTTTCTTAAAGAGGATACCCAGCAAAGCGCCGATCAGGATGGAGATGATCAGCAGGATCGAAAAACCGTAAGACTTCAGAAATGGCGGCAAATTATTTTTCATTCTTTTACTTCACCGGAAAGTTAAAATATGTGTCGGGATAGGGTTCATGGTTGAGTGTGAAATGCCACCACTCTTTATCGTAATTGCGGAAACCGTGCTTTGCCATCAGTGTTTTTAAAAGCAGACGGTAGCTTCTTTGCTGCGGTCCGAGGTTAATGTTTTCCGGGTGCGACATTTCATGGAAGCAGTCAAAGCCCGTGCCCATATCCAGAGAGTTGTCTGAAAAGCGAACACCGCCTGGCAGATAACATTCTTTCAGCGGTTCACCCGCGGTGTAAGCCGGTTGAATAGGCGCCGGCAGGGGTACGATGGTCAGATCCACTGTGCTGCCCCGGCTGTGGCTGGAGCGGCTATCGATATAGCCGTCACGGAAAAGATTTCGTTTATCCACGGTGGGATAAAATTCTTTTTTTGTTTTTGTGTCGTTGATGTCTTTGGCCCAGCGCACAAAGTGATCGACAGCCTGCTGCGGACGATAGCAATCATAAATTTTCAGACTCATGGAAAACGGCGCCAGGTCTTTTTGCACTTTGGCCAGCGCTTGAGCTGCCTGCCGGGTCAGGATGCACTTAGGCGCCAGGTAGCCGTCCACCCGTTGACCGAGAAAATTATGATCGCCGAAATAGCGGATGTCCAGCAGGACATCGGGAATAACTTTTTCGATATGGACAAACGTATCCGGCATGTTGTCGGCGCTGTGAGAGGATGCGGGCGAAACCGCAAGGAGCAGTATCGCGGCCAGCCCTGCGGCAAGAGACCTCTTAAATTTCATGGGAAGATCCTCCTTATCTTTAGATCGGATCCGGATTAATGATAATAACAGGATTGGCTGCCGGATTCAGCCAGGAAATAATTTTCCGGATGTCCTTTTCGGATACGGCAACGCATCCGGCTGTGGTTGATTGCGCGCCTGCCCAGACATGAAAGAAAATGGCGCTTCCGTAACCTTTGATAATCGGGTTGGTATTATATTCTATGACGATTCCGTATTTATAAAGATCATCATTCCGCCTCATTTTTTCATAGGAGAGAGCCCGGGTCTGGTTTTGCTTGACCCAGCGGTTGTAATCCGGAGCCTGGGGATCATCAACCCACAGGTCATCTGCCAGGGCTTGACGGTAAGGCATTTTGGTGTTGGCGGATTTCGCATATCCGAAAACCGTTTCCAGTCGATAGCGTCCGGACGGTGTCCGCCCGTCTCCTTCGCGTTTCTCGCCGGTGCTGGCGAAGCCGTTTCTACCAACGACGGCATCCATGGGTTCCAGGGCCTGTCGCCAGGTGGAATCTATCTTTTCCAGGGCGTAAACCTTTTGAGAATTGAAAAAAAGTAAACGTTTATTCATTACCAGGAGAACCTGGCTTGTGCCGGGAGC
>CAYULE010000391.1:0-2457 GCA_964445385.1 uncultured Smithella sp. | reverse complement strand
GTGTTAACTTTGGAAAAGAGAAAAACATTAATCGAGGACTACCGGCTTCACGAAAAGGATACCGGTTCGCCGGAAGTACAGATTGCTCTTTTGAGCGCCAGAATTGAATATCTTACCGAGCATTTCAAGGCTCATCAGAAAGATCATCACTCCCGGCGCGGTCTGCTGAAACTTGTAGGCCAGAGAAGAAGATTGCTCAATTACATCAAGCAAGATGACGTGGAGCGTTATAGAAACATAATCAAACGTCTGGGCCTCAGGAAGTAACAAGTATCATTCAAGGGCGGAAGGCAAAAGTGTGACCGATTGGACAAGTATTGATTAATACCTGAGTCAATCGGCTTTTGCGTTTCGCCCTTGAATTTCCGGTTTCAGACAACAACCTAAAAAAGGTGGAGGAAATTTAATGAGCAATATATTTAGTGTGGATTTTGCGGGGCGTAATATTTCGCTGAAGACCAATTACGTGGCCGCACAGGCGGACGGTTCCATAATGGTTTATTATGGCGATACCGTTGTCCTGGTGACCGTGGTGTCATTAAAGAGCGTGAGAGAAGGTGTTGATTTTCTGCCGCTGACAGTAGACTATCAGGAAAAGACCTTTGCGGCCGGCAAAATTCCCGGCGGCTTTTTTAAAAGAGAGGGGCGAAATAATGAACGCGAAGTTTTAACGTCGCGTATCATTGATCGTGCAATTCGCCCCTTGTTTCCCAAAGGATATTATTCGGAAACACAACTTGTGGCCACGGTGCTGTCTGTGGATAAGGAAAACGACTCGGATGTCGCAGCAATGATTGGTGCATCCGCCGCTTTGGAAATATCCGATATCCCTTTCAAAGGACCTATCGCAGGTGTGCGCGTCGGCCGGATTAACGGAGAACTGGTTGCAAACGCTTCACCGGATAAGATGCAGGAAAGCGAGATGAATCTTTTTCTGGTGGGACGTAAAGTTACGCCCGGCAAAACAGGTCGTCCTTACGACGTCGAGCTGGTGATGATGGAAGGCGAAGCCAAAGAGGTGGCAGAAGACGTTATTATCGACGCCATCAAATTCGGGCTGGAAGCTATTCGGCCGGCTATCGATATACAGGATCAAGCGCGCGCAGCTGTCGGCAAAGTAAAAAGACCGGCGGAAGAAGCAGCACCGGACGAGGAACTTGTCGCACGGGTACGCACTGAAGCACTGCCGGGCTTGCAGGAAGGTTACAGCCTCCCGCGTAAACTGGAACGCTACAGCAAATTGGGCGATGTCCGGGCAGCCGTTATCAAAAGTATCGGCGAGGGTGATGCGGCGCTCAGTAAAAAAGTTGCGGTGATTATTGAACATCTTGAATCGCGTATTTTACGCGACATGATTATCCAGGAAAAGAAGAGAATCGACGGCCGGTCTTCAACAGACATTCGTCCGATCAACTCGGAAGTTGGGGTTTTGCCCCGCGCTCACGGATCTGCGATATTTAACCGCGGCGAGACACAGGCGCTGGTCACACTCACATTGGGCACCTCCGCCGATGAGCAGCGGATGGATTACATCGCTGGCGAAGAACGGAGATCTTTCCTTCTGCACTATAATTTTCCACCCTACAGTGTGGGTGAGGCCAAGCCGTTGCGCAGCCCCGGTAGAAGAGAAATCGGCCACGGCGCGCTGGCACGCAAGGCGTTAGTCCCTATTCTGCCGTCTCCTGAATCGTTTCCTTACACCATTCGTATTGTTTCGGAGATTCTTTCTTCCAATGGATCATCGTCCATGGCCACCGTCTGTGGCGGTATCCTGTCTTTAATGGATGGTGGTGTTCCGGTGAAGGATATTGTTGCGGGTATCGCTATGGGGCTCCTCAAAGAAGGCGAAGACGTCGTCATTCTATCCGACATTTTGGGAGATGAAGATCATGCGGGCGATATGGATTTTAAAGTCTGCGGCACTGAAAAAGGCGTTACCGCCATGCAGATGGATATTAAAATCGACGGCCTGACAGAAGACATTCTGCGCAAAGCACTGGCGCAGGCCAAAGCAGGCCGCATTCATATCATCGGTAAAATCCGAGAAACGATGGCGGCGCCCCGTGCGGATATTTCACTTTACGCGCCGCGGATCACTACAGTCAAAGTGAAGGAAGATCAGGTTCGCACGGTCATTGGTTCCGGCGGCAAGAATATCCGTCAGATTATCAGCGAAACAGGTGTGACCATCGATGTGGAAGATGATGGTACTGTCACGATTGCGTCGAGCGATGCAGAAGCGGCCGCCCGCGCTGTAGCGATGGTGAAGTGGCTGACCGAGGAAGCGGAAGTTGGCAAGATTTATCGTGGTACCGTGAAGAAGATCGTCGATTTCGGCGCGTTTGTCGAAATCCTGCCCGGAACTGAAGGTTTGTTGCATATCTCGCAAATTGCCAAAGAAAGAATCGCCAAGGTGACGGATGTATTACAGGAAGGCGACGAGGTCATGGTTAAGGT
>CAYULE010000390.1:0-2490 GCA_964445385.1 uncultured Smithella sp. | reverse complement strand
ACACCGACCGTTTCGATCATCACCGCATCAAATCCCGCCGCTTCGCAGACCAGCATGGTTTCGCGTGTCTTGCGCGCGACGCCGCCAAGAGTTTTTCCGGAAGGGGAAGGGCGGATAAAGGCCTGGTCGTTGACCGCCAGCTTTTCCATCCGTGTTTTATCGGCCAGAATGCTGCCGCCCGTTTTGGGTGAACTGGGATCAACCGCCAGGACAGCCACCCGGTAGCCTTTTCCCGTCAGCATCGTTCCGAAGCTTTCAATAAATGTGCTTTTGCCTGCACCCGGCAGTCCGGTGATGCCAAGACGAAGCGCCTTGCCCGTGTATGGCATCAGCGTGTCCAGAATCAACCTGGCTGATTCCTGATCTGCCGGCAGGGAGCTTTCTATGAGGGTGATTGTTTTGGCCAGCATCCGCCTGTCCCGGTCAAGAACGCCCTGAATGTAGGGTTGTATATCCCTTTTTTCCATTATCATCTTACGTTCAGATCCTTCTATGTTCCGCTCACCCGTGTTTGCCGGGGAAATAACGCCAGCTTGGTAGTGTAATATGCGTCACTATGCCATAAGTAATTATTATATAGAAGGGGGGTATAAGAGGCAACCGATATTTTAGGGAAGGGGAGGGAGTGATGTCCTGAAAGTGTTTGATGGCAGGTTGAAAATCACTTCCCGATTTTTGTCTGTATTCGTTCCTGATATTCTCTGATTTCATGTCGCAGAATATCCAGATCAGCGATGCGTTCGTCGAGTCTTTTTAAGTGACCGTTCAATAGCTCCAGAAGCCTTTTGAGAACTTTCTCGTTGGATTTCTCATAAGTCCACATGGCTTCGAGTTCCTGCATTTCCGAGAGCGTCATCCCCATGATTTTCAATCGCTTGATTAATTTCAGGCGCCTGAGATCCCCATCAGTATAGATTCTGCGGCCTCCTTCCACGCGTTTGATGGAATTAAGCAGGCCGATTTCTTCGTAGTAGCGGATGGTGCGCTGACTCATATCCAGATTTTTGGCAAGTTCGCCGATAGAGGTAAATTCTTCACGCATGATTCTTCCTGTTTTTTAAAAATGTATAAGGGGCACGCCGCTGCGCGCCCCTTATACAACTAGGATGCAATATATGTTTCTTTCAGTTCACGCTTTAAAATTTTACCTGACGGATTCTTGGGGAGTTTGTCGGCGATAAAAATTTTCTTCGGGCATTTAAACCCGGCCAGATTGTTCCGGCAGTAGGCAATGATTTCTTTTTCATCGAGAGAGGCGCCTTTCTTCGGCACGACTACAGCCGCCACGATCTCTATCCATTTGGGGTCGGGCAGGCCGATCACGGCTAATTCCTCGATGCCCGGATACCGGTAAAGCACCTCTTCGACTTCGCGTGAAGCCACGTTTTCACCGCCGGTCTTGATCATATCCTTCTTGCGATCCACCACGTAGAGATAGCCATCATCGTCGAACCGGCCCAGATCGCCGCTGTGGAACCAGCCGAACTGGAAAGCGTCCGCTGTTTTATCCGGATCATTGAGATAGCCGGTCATGACATGGCCGGACCGATGAACGATTTCTCCTACGGTTCCGACGGGAACAAATTTCCCGTCATCATCCATCAGACGGGTTTCTACGTTCAGAACGGGTTGTCCCGCAGAGCCCGGTTTCAGTAACTGATCTTCCGGTTTTAAGATGGTGGCGACCGGTCCCATCTCGGTCTGGCCATAATAGTTCCAGAGTTTCAGGTTGCGGAATGTAACGGACAACTGCTTGATAATCTCCACCGGCATAATGCTGGCGCCATAAGCGGCTTTTTTCAAGCTGGCATGGTTATAGTTTTTAAATTCCGGATGATTCAAAATCCCGATCCATACCGTGGGCGGGGCAAACATATGGGTGATCTGATACTTTTCAATGAGTTTGATCATCTCCAGGGGATCCGCCTTGTGCATAATGACATTTGTGGCCCCGATATACAGATAGGGCATGAGGAAGCAATGGAGCTGGGCGCAATGGAACAGGGGCAGGGCATGAAGACTGACATCGTAAGTATCGTACTGGCCGTCGAAAATACAGCTGTGATACTGAGACATGAGCGCCCGGTGCGAGAGCATCGCGCCTTTGGGTTTGGACTCTGTTCCGCTGGTGTAGGGAATTTGCACGATATCTTCCGCGCTCACCTCCACCTGCGGCTCGTCATAGGGCATCGTATCCATTTCCGAGATCATGTCGAAAAAGCCTTCCGGGACACTGGAATCCCCCAGGGGAATAAATCCCCATTTTTCAACAGAGGAAAATTTGTTCTGGTCCTTGGCGATAATCGGGTAGAGGATATCCTCCACAATGAAGATACGGGATCCCGAATGGTTGATGATATAGGCGATCTCCTCGGCGTTGAGCATATAGTTGATGGGCACCTGGATTGCGCCGATTTTGGCCAGACCGATCATGCTGATGGGATAGTAGGGAGAGTTGTACGCATAGATGGCCACCCGGTCCCCTTTTTT
>CAYULE010000389.1:0-2495 GCA_964445385.1 uncultured Smithella sp. | reverse complement strand
TGTCTTTCTCCATTTGCAGATTGCCCGTTTCGCCGAATCCCGAGGTGAAGAAATGGATGAACTTGATGCCCTTGCGTACGGCGGCCCTGACGATATCGATGGACTGCTCGACCGGCGCAGCCACCAGGGCATAATCGACCGGCTCCGGGAGGTCGTCAATCGACGGATAGGCTTTGACGCCCGCCACTTCGGGGCGGCGGGGGTTGACGGGATAAAGTTTCCCGGCATAGCCGTTCATCTGCTGGATCTGGAAATAGGGCACTTTTCCTCCGCCCAGGTTGTCCGACGCGCCGATGACGGCTATACTTTGGGGATAAAATAATGCATCAAGATTCATTGCCTTCCTCCTTTACATCTCCGATTGAGATTCCACGGCATCGTTTGATGGGGTGTTTGATTTAATTGATTAATGATCAGGTTCAGCATGTCAGCACCGATAATGACGGGTTGGGACCGCCCCGACAGGGATCACTCCATTTTCTGTTAAGAGCCTTCAGCAAGTTCAATACCGGCACTGCACCTTCCAGGTGCCGGCAGGTTGTTTACCAAATGGCGCTATCTTACAACTTTGCCGATGTGATGCAAGCGGAAACAGGGAATTTTCCATAAAAAAACGGCTGACCGGTTATACGGTCCATAGCGCATGACAGCGGCTTCTCGAACATAAAGAAAGAGCTCTTCCCCATGTCAGGAAAGAGCTCTTTTCATTTCAGGGATTCAGATTACCCCCAGCTTTTTTCCGCCGCCGCGTTCTGACCGGCGATTCGGCCGAAGATCAGACAATCCAGCGTGGCACAGCTTCCCAGCCGAACGGC
Source organism: uncultured Smithella sp. (assembly GCA_964445385.1). Classification (GTDB taxonomy): domain Bacteria; phylum Desulfobacterota; class Syntrophia; order Syntrophales; family Smithellaceae; genus UBA8904. The sequence goes on along the minus strand of CAYULE010000389.1, from coordinate 1,680 downwards.
GCCGTGCACACCGCCCGTGACTTCGCCGGCCGCATATAAGCCGGGAATGGGTTTGTCCGTCATGACGTCCGTTGCCTGAGCCTTGACGTTCATGTTTATGCCGCCCATGCAGTGATGAATCTTAGGCGTCAGCCGTAAGGCGTAGTAGGGGCCGGGGCCGAGAGGCTTTTGGTTTTTCTGTAAATATCTGCCCCATTCCGCATCCTTGCCTGCCAGGACACCCTTATTGAATTTTTCAATCTCCTCTTTGAGGGGGCCCACCGGACAATTATACGCCGCCGCCATCTCCTCAAGAGTTTCATATTTTTTCACCACACCTCTTTCAATCAGTTTGGGTAGAGACTCCGCGATCAACTTCTGGCCCAGCGAGTAGCCATAGGCATCGGTAAAGGCAATGCACTTGTTGCCCACGCGAATGATCGCATCGGCGCGGATCTTCCGGTCGGCCAGCTCGTTAACGAATCGTTTACCGGTCTTCGTGTCAATCCAGAGGCCATACATGGCGGCGCAAAGCTGGGCGAAGAAAGGCGAAAGTCCCATGCCTTTTTCATCGGGGCTTCCCCAGGGGCCAAGCTGAATCCAGGATAACTGCAGCGGCGTACAGCCGATGCGCAGGGCTTCGCGCAAGCCTTCCGCGGTGGCGCCGGGCTGATTCGTGCTGGGAAAGTCGGCGGTCAGCCGGGGATCCTGAATGGTTCTGAAGGCGACATCGTTTCCAAAACCTCCCGTCGCCAGGACTACGGCTTTTCTGGCTTTGATGTTCTTTAGTTTACCGCTCGTCGCATTGGGGAATACATATTTTTCACGAATTTGAATTCCTTTGACCCGTCCGTCCTCATCGCGATAAATCTGCGTGAGATAGCTCTGCATTTTGGGCACAACGCCCAGCTCTTTGAGCTTTGCCAGTTGCTGAATGACAATGGCCGAACCGCTCTGGTTGTATGTGCTGTACATCCGGGGTACGGAGTGACCGCCTTCCTGCGACAGTTTATTCTTATACTGAACGCCGAGTTCCGTGATCGTCCACTGAACCGTTGCATTGGAGTTGTCCGCAACCAGCTTGGCCAGTTCAACATGGTTTAAATTCAACCCGGCCGTCAGCATGTCTTTGAGCAGCAGAGCCGGGGAATCCTCAATACCCTGTTCCTTTTCCTTGGGTGATCCGGCCGCAGAGACGACGCCGCCATTGATGATGGAATTGCCGCCCGGTGTGCGCATTTTCTCCAGCACGACCACGGATGCTCCTGCTTTCTTGGCCTCATAAGCGGCTGCCAGTCCGGCAAAACCGCTGCCCACAATAACAACGTCGTAGGTTTCATCCCATTTCCTGGGGATGGCGGCCGCCTCCGCCTGCCAGGGAGCTGCCGCCAAACCGCTGGCGGCCAGTCCGGCGACCGCCGCCGCACCGCCTGCTGTTTTCAAAAAATTCCTTCTGTTTAATGATGTGGACTGCTTTTTTTCTTCCGACATGATTTGCCTCCTTAAGTCTTGGTGGTGGTTGAGTTGAACAAATATGCATTTACCATGATTTTATACGTAACGGATGGATCCAGGATTCTTAAGCCCTAAGGACCAAAAGATCGTCCGTGACGTGAACCGTCTGCGGATATATCTCTGAAAAATAAACCGGCGCTGAGGTCGAGCGGGAAAATGGATTCGAGGTTGCCGGCTGATGAGTCT
>CAYULE010000388.1:0-2509 GCA_964445385.1 uncultured Smithella sp. | reverse complement strand
TGCTTTCTTGATTTTGGAAAAGTGGCATACAGCAGGAACAGGCACAATAAAATGATCGCTATGATGATGATTATTTTCATGGGTTATTCTCCTTTACTGTTCGTACTTGCTGATCAGGTCAGCCGCGATCATAGCCGAGGCGGTCACAGTGGGAACGCCGCCGCCGGGGTGCGTTGACGAGTGAAACAATGGGACTATCAACTTTTTAAATCATTCCTTGACGTAAACAATATAAAATATCCCCTCTGGTTCCCGGAAAACTCTCTGATAATAAACTTTCTTACTGCTTTCAAAATTCGTGTCCGGCTACTCAATCCCTTCCCGATCGAGGATCAGCCGGGCTGCGCGCCAGCCGTTGATTTGGGAGGAGCACACGCCGTGCCAGGCCTGCGTCCAGTTGCTGGTGATAAAGACGTTGTCGAAAGGGGTCACGTTGGGGATTTTCTGCCATTGCTCAGGCGTCATCTCGAAGCCGTAGACCACACCACCTTTGTTCAGCGTGTATCTTTCAATCGTCCTGGGCGTATAGCCTTCTTTCACAATGATATTCTTCGGATCCTGAAGCTCAGGGATTACCTTGGCGGCCAGCCCGATAAGTTCGTCGACCTTTTGCGCCTTCAATTTCGTATAATCCGCCCGATCTTTAGGCCAAACCGCAATGTCGGAATAGGCGTCCAGCTTGACCACCGACTTGCCCGGAGGCGCGTAGATCGGGTCGGCCAAATTGGAGTAAATGGTGACGGTCACGGCGCTGTTTAAGTAGTCGCCCTTCATCATGGCGTCGTAATTCTTTATGCTGTCGCGATAGGTGTTGTAGATAATCTCCGTGTCCTGATAACCGAGCGCTTTGAGATCGATATTGAGGCCCAGATAGACCCCGAACAGCGAATTAGCCGGCTTCATCGATTCCAGCTTATCAATATATTTGGTGGGCAGGTTCTCTTTTCCGATCAACTTGTAGGTCAGTTGGTAAGGGTCCGTGTTGGCGACGATGTAACGGGCGGTAAATGTTTTGCCGTCCGCCGTCCGGATGCCGGTCGCCTTGCCGTTTTCCAGAAGGATTTTTGTCACCAGTGTGCCGGTTTTAACCGTTCCGCCGAGTTCGCGGATGCGCGCGGCGTAGCCTTCGGCCAGCGCCAGCGATGTGCCTTTGATATGCCACGCCCCGTCGCTTAAGTAACTTTCCGTTGCCGCCATGAAAATAAGCGCCGATTCCTTTTCCACCGGAGCCCCGTAATAAACCCAGAGCTGGGAAACCACCGCCTTGAGATCCTCGTTTTTAAAGCAATAGTCCATGAGGTCCTGTACGGTGCGGTCCTTCCATTTAAAGAAGGTGGGCTGGCGGAGCGGTACCATTACTTGCGTGAAAGTGCCGCGCACACTGCCGTAGCGGAAGAGATCCCGAAGCTCCAGCATATCCCCGGAAAGATCCCTGCAGAGGGCATGAAATTTATCGATACCGTCGGCTTCTTCCGGCCATTTTTTCTTGAGGGCGTTTTTAAATCCTGTCCAGTTTGGAGGCAGGGTGATGTCGACACCGGGGAAGACGGACCGGTAAAAATGCGGGACTTCGTAGAGCTCGATCTTTTTGTCCACGCCGGTCACTTTGAGGAGCTGATACAGGCCCCGGTCCAGCTTGCCGGGGCCGCCACCCGCCATTTCATGGAGTGCCGTATCAAATGTGAATTCGCCGCGGGTGAAGTTGGATGTGCTGCCGCCCACGCGGCTGTGTTTTTCAAGGATCAGCACTTTTTGCCCTTTGACGGCCAGATGCGCCGCAGCGGAAAGCCCGCCCATGCCCGCGCCGATGACGATGACGTCGTAGTCGGTTTTGGCCCGCGGCAGATTTTTCGTCGTGCATCCACCGATGCTGAAGATCAAGAAAACCAGGATAAGGACGCGTGTAAAGAGTCTTGCTGTTGCCGATTTTCGATTCATGATGCACCTCTCGCAGAAAGTTTGTACCAATAATATTATGGAAGAAGCCTGCTTGTCAGGCCGGGACGGCAAAGGGGATGCCCTCAAGTATTTTGTTATCTTCGTTCTTTCTCAATCTTTTCTCGGCAAGCGATTGAATAGCTGACCGCATCGAGATACTTAATTTCTTAAGGGCATGCCCAATGGACCACCTGTGTTCCTTTGTCACAGAGTCCTTCTTCATGTGAAGTAACGGGGAATCAGGTATTTTGCCTGAGAAAGCAGGTTTTTGATGAACTGCTTTCTTGATTTTGGAAAAGTGGCATAGAGCACGAACAGGCACAATAAAATGATCGCTATGATGATGATTATCTTCATGGGTTATTCTCCTTTACTGTTCGTACTTACTGATCAGGTCAGCCGCGATCATGGCCGAGGCGGTCACGGTGGGAACTCCGCCGCCGGGATGCGTTGACGCGCCGACAAGATAAAGTCCTTTAATCTGCTTGGATTTGGCCGACGGCCGGAACATCATCGCATTGGTGAGATCCTGACGAATGGCGTAGATGGCGCCTTCCGGCGATTTCAACCG
>CAYULE010000387.1:0-2510 GCA_964445385.1 uncultured Smithella sp. | reverse complement strand
CTGGTTCATCCGCGCGGGTCTAACTGGTTTCCCGGCCGGCGCGACATTACCGACATCGCCAACCGCATGGTACCGCAGGGGATGCTTTCCATCGCGGCCTATCTGATCAGGGAAGGGCATGAGGTGTTTGTCTATGACTGTCTGGGCCCCGGCGCGCCGGTTGATGTAAACCCTCAAGTTCAAGCGATCCTAGCGTTTCAACCGCAGTTGGTCGGCTTTTCAACCACCACGTCGTCATTCCCTGATGCCGCGGACATCGCGCAGAAAATCAAAGATCAAAATTCCGCTATCGTCACCGTTTGCGGTGGCGTTCATGTTTCCGCGCTCCGGGAAACGCTTCTCGCGTCTTATCCGGCTTTTGATTATTTTGTGGCGGGAGAAGGTGAAATCACCATGACTGAACTTGCCGCAGGCATCGATCCTGCCGCCATTCCCGGTTTGATTTACCGGCAAAAAGGCGTCGCTGTTGCCAATGAACCCCGAGCGCATATCGCGAATCTTGACGATCTGCCGTTTCCCGCTTATGAAAAGCTTACCGGTTTCCCCCGGGATTATCATTTGCCGCTCTTCAGTTACGTTCAAACGCCTGGTGCGACGATGATCACGTCGCGCGGCTGCATGTATCAGTGCTCCTACTGTGACCGTTCCGTTTTTAAGAAAGGATTTCGTTACAATTCGGCGGCATATATTTACGAACACATGAAATATCTGCGCGACAAATTCGGCGTTAAGCATGTCAACATTTACGACGATCTTTTCACCGCCAACAAAAAAAGGATTATGGAACTTTGTGAAAAATTGTCGCGTCAGTCTCTGGGGATGAACTTCAACTGTGCCGTGCGCGTCGGTTACACGGATAATGATTTACTAAAGATGCTCAAAGAGGCAGGCTGTTTGATGGTATCGCTGGGCATTGAGTCGGCCGATCCGGACATGCTTGCACGCCATAAATCCGGCGTGTCCCTCGATGACGTGCGCGATACCGTGCGGCGGATTCAGGCGGCAGGCTTGCGCGCCAAAGGTTTGTTTATGATGGGGCTGCCCGGAGAAACGGAAGCATCCATAAAACGCACATCCGACTTTATCATTTCTTTGGGGCTCGACGACATGAACATGGCCAAGTTTACGCCGTTTCCCGGCGCGCCGCTTTGGTCAACGATCCGGGAAGAGGGGACCTTTGAAGAAGACTGGCGGCTGATGAACTGCCTGAATTTTGTTTTTATCCCACGCGGGATTGAATCCAAGGAAAAACTTGATCACCTGTATAATGAACACGTCAAACGTTTTTATTCCGATCCTGCCTGGCGCAAACGATTCCGCGGCCGCATCTGGCAGCACCGCAAAAGCCTGCTGTATCTGTTAAGGCATCTGCCTTCCTTCTGGTCGGCAAAAAACCAGTTTGAACCCAATAACGAATGAATGATATTTAATTTTATGGCTCTTTCGGTTTTGTTGTACAAGAAGACATGGTGATGGCTTATTTTATATTCCTGTGGAATAATTAACACGCAAAATATATTGCATGCATAAATTTATTTTTTTACACTCATAATTTTGTTTAGAGTGATATCTTTTTTTTGTAACTTTCGATGAATAGTACAAGGATTGATGCCAAGAAGTTTTGCGGCTTGTACAATGCTGCCAGATTGTTCATAAGCTTTCATAATCATAGCACACTCTAAATTTTGTACCGCCAGTGCAAGAGGCATTATTTCAAGCTCTGAGACGTCTCCTGATAATCCATCGCTTTCCGATTGCGCATCATTTACAGCATCTGATAAATTTACTTTTTGTTCCAAATGTAACATATGATTAAAATCTTCTTCACTTACTTCCCTGGATTCCGCAAGAGTAATGAGTCTCTCAATTAAATTCCTCAGTTCTCGAATATTTCCGGGCCAGTTATAATGGTAAAGACGTCTCATGAATTTTGCGGGGATGTATACATCTTTTTTGTATTTAATGTTTAACTGATTAACAAAATGTCGGACCAAAGGCAGAATATCATCCCGGCGTTCGCGCAAAGGCGGTAAATAAATGGGAATGACGCTTAATCGATAAAAGAAGTCCTGCCTGAAGTTTAATTGGTCCATTAGCTGTTTCAAAGCAAGATTTGTGGCACTGATAATCCTGACGTCTACTTCGATCAGGTCATGCCCCCCGATCTTCATAATTTTCCCCTCTTGAAGAAATCGTAACATTTTACTCTGCATTCGCATGGGTAATTCTCCGACTTCATCAAGAAATATTGTCCCTCCACTCGCTTCCTCAACTAAACCCTTCTTGCCACTCTTTTTCGCCCCGGAAAAAGAACCTTCTTCGTAGCCGAAAAGTTCCGATTCAAGCAGTTCCTCAGGTATGGCTGCGCAATTAAGTGCAATAAATGGCTTGTCGCTTCTGTTGCTGGCTTGGTGAATAATTTTAGCGATCATTTCTTTTCCGACACCTGTTTCTCCCAAGATCATCACGGATGAATCCGTTTTAGCTATTTTTCTAGCCATGCGGAGGAC
>CAYULE010000386.1:0-2514 GCA_964445385.1 uncultured Smithella sp. | reverse complement strand
CCGGAAACCACCCTGGTGATGTTGTGATCGATGCCTGCTTTTTTCCAGACACCCGCTCCTGGCGCGGAAATATAAGCGGAGAAGGTGTGATGCATGGTACCGGGCCGCTCGCCGATGATGTGAATGATGGCCCTGTGTTCCTTTGAATCGGGCAATCCACCAAACAGGACTTCTCCGATGCGGTATCCCGCCCGAACCCGACCGCCGTTGAGCACCAGAATCTCAGGGGCAAGTTTCAAATTCTTCTTTTGTAAATATATTGCAAGCGCGGAAAGATACGGGGCCAGATGTCCCTTGTCCATGATCGCGTTGGCATTGAGACCATCCGATACAATAATCTGCACATGGCCGGGATCGCTTCTTTTTGCCTTTAACGAGTTGAGTGCCTGCAAAGAGAGATCATCCAATGCTTCTCCGGTTTGCGGGTGCAGGATGTAATCGGTGCGATTCTGGGAGCGGGTTTTCAGAGACACCGCGTTCGGGATGGCGGCGACAAACGATGGCTTGAGTTCAACCCAGATGGCTTTCTTGGCATCCGCATACAAGGCCCGGATTTCACGATCAAGCCCGGCCGCCATTTTCCAGGTTTTGCGATGATAACCTTCCGCCAGATAAACGCCGCGCCCACGGACTTCTTTCATCTTTTGTTTTCCCTCCTGGAAGATGTCAGCCCTGGAGCGCTTATCGCCTGCGGCTCGCCTGTATTGATACCATACCCAGAGGGGTTGTCCAAAATGTGTCGTGGGTTGTCCATCGGCCTTAATGACGCCTAACCGCTGAAAAAAGGCCCACATGGGATCATTCACCTTATATCCGAATTTTTCACGAAGGCGCACATGATCTTGAAAAGCGGTGGTCAGATACCCCAACATGGGATCATTTTTTGTAGGCAAGGCCATGAGGTAAGCTGGATTGGCCGGCATGATCTGATCCTGACACCAGTCCAGATCATCCAGTGTCACATCCATATGCAGAGTTGAACAAATGTCGAGGCCGATGGTGAGGCCGTGGAGTTTACCCATCACGATATCCTCAAGGCAGCAGCGCACCAGTTGTTCGCGGGTTCGAAAGACTTCCGGCCCGATGAATCCGGCTACATCGTTTACATGCACCCACGGGGCGGGGGCACGGCCGGCTTTTTGCTGGTCTTCGGCAATCTTCATTTTCAGCAGGCGGGCAAAACCATACTTTCGCGATTCGTGAATGACCATGTCGGTACCCTGGCCGCTGCCATTGGTGAAATCCGCTCCCTGGCCGGTTTCAAAATAAAATCCGTATTGCCCCGTTCTCTGCGACGCGTAAGCGAGCATCTTTTCCTGTGTGAGATCAAAGGTGGTGTTGGCCTTGTCGCTGCCGGCCAGACTCTGAAACCAGACCCCCGTGGTTCCCGGTTGTTGTTTTTCCACGGCCGCCTGAATATCGATATGGGCCAGAACGCTGTGGGGAATGATGTCTTCAACACTGAAAACGTGTCGAATATCCTGGAGTGCCGTTTCCAGGACTGCGACCGATTGGGGGTCGCTGCCCACGGGATTCACGCCCAGAACAACATCGCCTGTTGCATAAGACCATCCGGAAAAAATCTGCCAGATCACGTCGTCAGGATGGTCGGTCGGGGAATTGGGTTGAATGCGGGCTCCCATATATCCTTTGGCGCCGATGCGGGTGGCGGCCAGCGGATTAAATATTTTACATCCGACGGCAATGAGTTCTTCGTTGGACATGATCTTGACCACACAACCGATGACATCACTGCACAAGCCGTTAAGGATGGGCTGAATTTCAGATTCGTCCCGGGTGAGCAGAAAGTTTTTCAGTTCGCCAAGCGTCATCGGGTTGGTCATTTTAAGCGAATCCGGAGATAGATTTTCGAGCAGGCGGGAATATAAGTTGTCTTCAAATAAAGGATGTCTAAGAATGTCGTGAAGCCTGGTATTGGATAAAAGCCTGCGCGCTTTTGAGCGCACCGCTTCATCGACTGCGGCGATACCGAGGATTTGATCGCCTTCCTTGAAAGCATTGGCCGCCCCGATGAGCTGCTGATAGGTCGTGCGGTCAAACTTGCCCATTGTGCGATCCATAAAGGAAAAGAGATCTTCTTCGGGTTTTATTTCCAGAAGCCGGGCCTGTAGAAGCGGAGGAAGCAATCCTGACGCGACCAGTGATCCCGTAAGAATACAACAAAACTCTCTTCTGCTCATGCGTCCGTTACTCCCCGTGCTCAAATTATTGTCACTCATGATATGTGCCTTATTACGGGTTGATCTCCTTTTATTATAGAGACACAATTTTTCTTGGAAATCTCTAATCATCATACTCTTAATCGGCAGAGAATCAAACCAGGTTAAATTAAAATGATCTTTTCAGGGGGGGAAGACTTTGAAAAGTCGTTTAATCCCGCTGCTGCGGGACAAGAGTAAATTCTTGCGGCGAGGTGGTTGATTGAAATATCTATATCTTATCTTGTTTGCCTTTTCATATTTCGTTCAAGGCGATTGAACATTCCATTGAAAG
>CAYULE010000385.1:0-2518 GCA_964445385.1 uncultured Smithella sp. | reverse complement strand
CGGATCAAGTATTCCGGTGAGATATGGCGAGGGCAGGGCGTCAAGGTCCATAACGGGCTCATGGTCTTTCTTTGGATTTATTCGCATGCCTTTAAAAAAGACTCCGGGTATGTCTTCCAATGGATGGCCATCGTGTAGGGCGTGATCCCCGATCGCGCCGTGACCTGTGAGCAGTCTTTTCATAACTTCTGTCAGTACGATTTCACCCTCACCTTTAATGACAAAGTCCAGGGGCGCGCAATCGAGCAGTGTTAAAGGAAGCGCTGTGGCCTCCGCGCCGCCGGCGAAGAGAATAGCATCCGGGAATTTCCCTTTGATGAGTCGGCAGGCTTCAAGGACGATGTTCCTGTTCCACAGGTAAGTAGAGAAACCGATCATATCCGGAATATTTCCACACAGGTCCTCTACGATAAAATCGGCAGAGTGATCGACCGTGTAGTCCGTGAAGGACACGTTCAGCCTTTGGTTGATGAAGGGAACTGAATCGAGTTGCGCTTTCAGGGATGCCGCAGCCAGAGGGACAGCCTGGGGTGAGTCCTTGATGTGTATGGATACCAGTATCAGTGTTTTTTTCAAAAAGCAGTCCCCGGAATTTATTTAATCCCGCTTAAGCGGGACGAGCGTTAATTCTCCGTAGCTTGCGGCGATATCATAACGTTCATTTCATGCCCCGACAGCTTGCCGCGAGGTGGTTGATTACAACGGTGCTTGCAAGTTACCACCTTTCCGCGGGTAAGGAAAGATTTACCATGACGGACTCTTAATTTACTAATTGTAAAAGCTTTTAACAAATTGTATAAATGCCGCAAAAGAGATCGGAACGCCCTTAAAATTCCGGATTATTGCGCCGAAAGCTGACATTCATTGCCTATGAAAATATTTCTCATCACGCCGCCCTTTACTCAGCTGAATACCCCGTATCCGGCAACGCCATATTTAAAGGGCTTTTTGAAATCGCAAGGCTATGACGTGTTTCAGGCTGATCTCGGGATTGAACTGATCAATACCATTTTCTCCCGGGTTGGTTTTCAAGAACTCTTCAACGCCATTCATCAGGCAGGCCCGAAGCTTTCCCCAAATTCCCGTCGCATCATCAAGAATCAAGAAAACTATCTGCAGACCATCGACCAGGTCATGAGTTTCCTCCAGTACCGCGATAATACGCAAGCCTCGCTTATTTGTCATGAGACATTTTTGCCGAGAGCGTCCCGATTTGATTCCATGCCTGATCTGGAATGGGCCTTTGGAAACATCGGGATAAATGATCAAGCCCGGTTTCTGGCAACGCTGTATATTGAGGATGTCGGCGATCTCATCAAAGACGCGGTAACGCCCTATTTTGGCTTCAGCCGGTATGCTGAAAAGCTGGGAATGTCGGCGCATTCTTTTGCGCCGCTTGAGGCTGCCTTGCAGCTTTCGGAAAATGTTCTTGAGGTCCGGCTGCTGGCATTGCTTAAAGATCATATCGAACAGTATCGTCCCGATGTCGCGGGAATCACCATACCCTTTCCCGGAAATCTCTATGCGGGATTAAAATGCGCTCAATTTATCAAGAAACATTTTCCGCGCATCAAGATCATTGCCGGCGGCGGATTTGTCAATACGGAACTTCGGGATTTGTCGGAACCGGCGATTTTTGATTACGCGGACTTCGTTACCCTGGATGACGGCGAACGTCCTTTTTTAAGCATCCTTGAGTTTCTCCAGGGAGAAAAAAAACAGGAGGAACTTACCAGAACGTTTATCCGGATGGACGATGAAGTCCGATATATCCATAACGATCAGGCGCCCGATTTTCACCATGCCGAAACCGGCTGTCCGGATTACTCCGACCTTCCCCTGGACCAATATCTTTCTCTTATTGAAATGGCCAATCCCATGCACCGCCTGTGGAGCGATGGATGCTGGAATAAGCTTACCCTGGCCCATGGCTGTTACTGGCATAAATGCTCATTTTGCGACACCACGCTTCCTTATATAAAACGTTATGAGAGTGCTCCCGCCTCGGTTCTGGTGGACCGGATCGAGCAGGTGATCGCCCAAACCCGACACCGTGGTTTTCATTTTGTGGACGAGGCCGCGCCGCCTGCGGTCCTGAGAGATGTGGCCAAAGAATTGCTGAAAAGAAAAATCAGGATTTCCTGGTGGACCAATATCCGCTTTGAAAATGCTTTTACCGAAGATCTTTGCCGGTTACTGGCCACGTCCGGCTGCATTGCCGTAACCGGAGGACTGGAGACCGCCTCGGACAGACTTTTAAAGTTGATGAATAAAGGGGTAACGATTCGACAGGCGGCTTGTGTGTGCGATAATTTCCGCAAGGCGGGCATCATGGTGCATGCGTATCTGATGTACGGTTTCCCGACGCAAACCGGACAGGAAACCATCGATGCCCTGGAGATCGTACGCCAGTTCTTTCACGAGGGGTTGATCCAATCCGCTTTCTGGCATCTGTTTACCGCCACGGTTCACAGCGATGTGGGAAAAAATCCGCAGAAATATTCCTGTAAAATATCAG
>CAYULE010000384.1:0-2532 GCA_964445385.1 uncultured Smithella sp. | reverse complement strand
TGCAGCGCTCAGCATAACGCTTATGTTCGGAAGCCAGTTTGTCCTTGGGGATCGGCTGCACCGGTCTTTCCAAAATTGCATCTTTTCTTTTCATTATCTCGGCGTATTCCATAGAATCGTATCCTCCTAATTTTTTATTGCGATTATGTTGGCAGCGCGCACACACCGGGTGCTTGCTTATTCATCCGTGCGCACGCTTTTTTCTGAGTTTTGTAGTGATTTAAAAATTCCGCAAATACCTGATCATATATTTTTCTGTTGTCCGTATTGGGAGTATATTCCGCCTTTATCTTGATGTATTGCGGAATGTCCTCAAGCGTTATGTATTTGAGGGCCATGGAAGCGAGGAATGCCGCGCCGCGGGCATTGGAATAGATCGGGTCCTTGACCTGCCTGATTTTTCTGTCGAGTATGTCAGCCATAATCTGCGACCAGACATCGGAATTGGCGCCACCGCCGATAAAATTGATGTGCTGGAATGGTCTTCCCATGAATTTTTCTACGGGATCGAGCAGCCATTTTGTGTTAAAAGCTATGCCTTCGAAAACAGCCCGGAGAATGTCTGATCTGTTATTTTCCAGCGAAAGGTTGAACAGCGAGGCGCGGATATGACAGTCATCCACGGGTGAGCGTTCTCCGTAAAGCCAGGGGGTGAAGATGACATTGTTGGCGCCGGCGGGCGCCCGCGCCACGATTTTATCCAGCACCTTAAAGATGTCCGGAGCTTTTTCTTCCATCATCAGTTCATCTTTGTGATACAGAAAATTGTCTCTTAACCACGTCAGGCATTTGCCGGCGCATTCCTGCTCGGTAAGGATAAGGTAACGCCCGGGAATCGGACTGGGGAAAGAGCCGAAATTGTGGGCTATATCGGTTTTCTTGAAAGGAACATGAGCGGAAAGCCACGATGAAGTTCCGATATACAGGTGACCTTCATAGTCCCGCACCGCGCCGGAACCGACTCCCGCTGACGGTACATCCGGAGTTCCGCCGATGACGGGAGTGCCTTCTCTTAAACCAAGTTCGACAGCCACTTCTTTTTTCAACGGACCGAGTATATCCATGGCCTGGATCAGGTCGGGCAGCTTTTCACGTTCGATACCGGCCATTTTTAATAGTTTGTCGTGATAAACCACATGGGACGCGTCGCGGTTATCAGTCACCCAGTGAAGCAGGATGGAATCATAGGTGGCGGCGAATTTCCCCGTAAAACGAAGGTTAATATAATCTTTGGGATCGAGAAATTTATATGTTTTGCGATATATTTCCGGACGGTTTTGTTTCAACCATAGAATATGGCACAGCGAATCTTTGCCGGATTGCGACGGAGCGCCTCCCGTCAGTTTCATCCAGGTCATCAGTTTAAACAGAGGATAGCCTTCAACTTTAATGAGTCCCTTGAGTATTTCCTTTACTGACTCGGCGCCCCTGGAGTCCATCCAGATGATGGCGTTCATCAAGTGATTGCCGTCCCGATCCAGCGCGATGGTGCCGGACCACTGGGTTGTCACACTTACGGCAACAATGTCTTCCGGCGCAACAAGACCTTTGCTCAGCAATTTTTTAGCGGTGGACATAATGGCTTCCCACCATCCCTGCGGATCCTGTTCCGCTCCGCCTCCGGGAAGCAGAATGATGGGCGTATCTTTAAACTCACTATCCACTACCTCGCCATAGACAGAGATTAAAGCAGTCTTGGGGCCGGATGTTCCCAAATCGATTGCCAGAATATACTTTTCATCGCGTTTCATAATTTCACCCATCCTGAAGCCATTAAATATTTATTACTTATTTTAGAGTTTAAAATTCATTCTGAAATATGATTAACTCGTTGAACCTCCGGCAACCAGATTCACCGTGCTGTCAATAATCGCCTGCATGGCGATGTCAGGGTCATCGCTGATCTGATAAAGAACTCCGCTGTTATGCAATGAGATAACACCATGCAACGCGCTGATGCATTGAAACGCTAATAATTTTGGATCAGCAGACTGTGCGCCCGGCCTTGTTTCCAGATAATCCCGAATCACTTTAATGGTTAAAAAAAATGCCTTCAGAGAGTTACGAAATTCATCGAAAGACAATTCTTCCTGAGGTGTACCGATATAGTCGCTATGCTGTCGAACGGGTCTGTTAAACATAACATCATAAATATTTATATTGTGCGTACCAAACTCCACAAACGCATGGGTCAAACCTATAATCTTCTCCAAGGGTTTATCCGCCATTGAAACGGCATAACTGAGTTTGTCATACATCATGGCATATGCTTTCTTGTGTATGGCAATCAAGAGTTCATCTTTGCTTCCATAGTAATTATAGAGATTTGCTGCAGTCATCTTCATTTTCGAACCGATTTTGGCCATAGAAAGGGCTTCATATCCATTCTTTTCAATAATTTTAAATGCAATATCAAGGATTTGCTCGCGAACCGCATCCACAACTTCAACACTTCTTGTTAGTTTGGGCATAATGAAAAATTTGTCCTTTTCGTTAATTTAATGGTATTAAGTTAACACAATTAAGCTTTAA
>CAYULE010000383.1:0-2533 GCA_964445385.1 uncultured Smithella sp. | reverse complement strand
CCATTCAGACATGAAACATCAACTTGCGGCAATCAGTCTTGCACCCCTGTTAATTTCGCAGGCTCTATATGTTCGCCATGTAACCCCCAGGTTACCCGAAGCGCAGGGCGAACGGTCCGGCACCCATGGGGCCGGTTCTCTTCTCAGGCTGATGATCCTGGGCGATTCCGCGGCAGCCGGGGTTGGTGTGTTCACACAAAACCAGGCTCTGTCCGGTCAACTGGTTTTTGCGCTGGGGACCGCTTTCCGGGTTTCATGGAAATTGATTGCGCAAACGGGACACAAGGCGAAAGATGTGCTGGCAACATTGGAGATGCTTGCCCCTGAACCGTTTGACGTTGTTGTCACGTCCATCGGCGTGAATGACGTCACGCACGGGACCGGTTTCCAAAAATGGATGGATCAGCTGGCAAGGATTGTCGAACTGCTCCAGTCAAAATTTCAATCCCGGCACATCATCTTGTCGTGCATTCCGCCCATGCACTTGTTTCCCGCCCTGCCGCAGCCGTTGAGATGGTATCTCGGGGCAAGAGCCGGACGGCTTAACAGCGCATTAAAGAATTTTGCGGACCGTTCTGAGCGATGCGTGTTTGTCTCGATCGATTTTCCGTTGGAGGGGGCTTATATGGCGTCAGACGGTTTTCATCCCGGAGCCCCTGCCTATTCTCTTTGGGCCCGGCAGATTGCCACCATGATTCGCAGCCGGTTGAACACCACGGGAGACTGATTCGGCGCGTTCGGGGATAACCTAAAGGTCACTTGACGTGTCCTGCGAAAGGTTACGTGTGGTCCCACCGCCCTGATTCATAGCGGTTGTGAAAAAAAAATGACTATGGTAAATCAACCATCCTTAATTCATCGAAAAGGATTTGTTCATGCCGGATATAATAAAAAAAGTTCACGCGCACATGCCTTACCATCTTCTGCCCCAGTATCTGCCGATGATTCTGGAGAAGAAACTCAATCTGGAGATATATTTCAGCCACTATGCATTAAATGCACTGGATAAAAATGAATGTATGAAAACCAGTCAGACACTGAAGGATGCCGGGTTAAAAGTGACCTTTCATGCTCCTTTTATGGATCTGCGCCCCGGCGCCCTCGATGATCAGATTCAAAAGACCAGTCTGGACCGGATCAGGCAGGTGTTCGATCTGATCCCGTATTTTCAGCCGCTGAAAATCGTCTGCCATCCATCTTTTGACGAGCGCTACTATGTAACCTGCGATGATTTGTGGGTGGAGAACAGCGTTAATTTCTGGAAGGCGCTTATTCCATTGGCCAAAGACGGAGGAGCCATCATCGCCCTGGAAAATGTGTATGAAAAAGAGCCGCATATTTTACGCCGTCTGCTGGAAGCGCTTGCTTCAGACCAGGTTTGTTTTTGTTTTGACACGGGACATTATAACGTTTTCTCCCGCGCGCCCTTGGAAACATGGATGGAACAGATTGGCCGGTATATCGGTCATCTGCATCTGCATGATAACTTCGGCAAGTTCGATGAACATTTGCCATTGGGCGCGGCGACGTTTCCCTTTGATCAGTTTTTTGCCGCGCTGAAAGAGCTGAAGGTTAAACCGACAATCACGCTGGAGGCTCATTCACAGGAGCATTTGTGGCAGACGCTGGCCAATTTACAAAAGATGTCGTTTTTAGATCGTCTGGATCAACAGGGCTGATTTCTTTTTGTGGAGAATGGGATGTCCACCTATCTGATCAAAAGAATCCTTTTCATGATTCCGCTTCTGCTGGGGATCACGATCATTTGCTTTTTCGTGATGCATCTGGCGCCGGGGAAACCGACGGATTTGCAGACGCAGATGAATCCGAAAGCGTCGGCCGAGATGAAAGAGCGGCTGATGAGTATGTATGAACTGGATAAGCCCATTCATGTTCAATACGCGTCCTGGCTCAAAAAACTCGCGCGTGGCGATCTGGGCACGTCCTTTTCATCCGACCACCGGCCGGTTTCCGATAAGATTCTGGAGCGTTTGCCGATCACAATTATTATCAATTTTCTGTCGCTGCTTATTATTATCGCCGTGGCTGTACCCATTGGTGTTCTATCGGCGGTCCATCAGGATTCGCTTTTCGATAAAGTGACCGCGGTGCTTGTGTTTATCGGTTTTGCCGTGCCCACCTTCTGGCTGGCGTTACTCATGATGATTTTTTTCGGCATCCAACTGGGTTGGCTGCCGATTTCGGGCTTGCGCTCCCTCAATTATGAATACCTGAGCACCTGGGGGCAGTTCGTGGATCTGGCCAAACATCTGATTCTGCCGGTCTTCATATCCGCTTTCGGGGGACTGGCCGGACTTTCCCGCTACATGCGCGCCAATATGCTGGAGGTTATCCGCCAGGATTACATTCTGACGGCCCGGGCCAAGGGGTTGAGCGAAAACCAGGTGATTTACAAACATGCCCTGCGCAATGCGCTGCTGCCGGCGATCACTATCCTGGGGTTGTCCATTCCCGGCCTGATCGGCGGCAGTGTTATCTTTGAAACGATCTTTGCGATTCCGGGTATGGGGCA
>CAYULE010000382.1:0-2534 GCA_964445385.1 uncultured Smithella sp. | reverse complement strand
GAGATGACGCATCTGAACGAAACCTTGTTTTCCTGCGGCATCGCCTGTTCCGCTCAGGGGCAGAAAACAGCCTCCGGCACGTATCTGATCGATCTTTTACTGGCCAATGTCTGCAAACAGAACGTCACCCGTTTCCCTTATGAAATATGCCGTCTGGCCGAGGATATCGCGGGCGGCATGATGGTGACCATGCCTTCCGAACAGGACTTTAAGAATCCCGAAATCGGCAAGGTCCTGGAGAAATACATGCAGGGCAACGCCAATGTTTCCTGTGAGGACCGCACGCGGATTATGCGTCTGGTCGAAAACCTCACGCTGGGCACGGCAGCGGTGGGTTACCGGACGGAATCGATGCATGGCGCGGGTTCACCCCAGGCCCAGCGCATCATGATTGCCCGCCAGGGCAATCTCGAGCAAAAGAAGAAACTGGCTAAAAATATCGCCGGTGTTAAAGAAGAAAAGAAATAGCTGAATAGTTGATTAAAGCAAATACCGGACTAAAAAAAATGCAGGGGTAACCCCGAAAATACAATCCAGGAGTGAATTATGTCATTAAATCCGTTAGTTGATTCTCGCGATGTAAGTTTTGTTCTGTTCGAAGCGCTCGAAGCGGACAAACTCAACCGGTATGAGAAATTTGCCGGTTTTGATAAGGACACCTTTGAAGCAACCATACAACTGGCCGAACAAATTGCTGTGGAGCAGGTATATCCGGCCAATATTGAAGGCGATAAATCAGGTGCAAAATATAACCCTGAAACAAAAACGGTCAGCGTTCCGGAAGGCTACAAAGCCGCAATGGATCTGTACCGCGAATCCGGTTTTTCCGGTCTCAGTAATGATTCAGAATGGGGTGGCATGGGGATGCCCGAAATTATTTACCGCGCGACCATGGATTATTTCTTTGCCGGCAGTGTCGCTTTCACGTCTTACGATACGCTGAAAGTCGGCGCCTGCAACCTGATTATCAATCACGGTTCCGAGGAACTCAAAAAGATCTATGTTGAAAAGATGGTCTCCGGGCAATGGGGCGGCACGATGTGTCTGACCGAACCGGGCGCCGGTTCCGACGTCGGTGCGCTTAAAACCAAAGCGGTCAAGCAGGCCGATGGCACCTATCGCATTACCGGGCAGAAAATATTTATTACCGCCGGTGATAACGATCTGTATGAAAACATTATTCACCCGGTTCTGGCCCGCATTGAAGGCGATCCTCCCGGAACACCCGGTATTTCAATCTTTGTGGTTCCCAAGTATCACGTCAATCCCGATGGATCCATAGGCGAACGCAATGATGTTACCACCACGGGCATTGAGCATAAAATGGGCATCAAAGGTTCCGCCACCTGTTCGCTGTCTTTTGGCGACAATGAAAAGTGTGTGGGTTATCTGTTGGGGCAGGAACGCCAGGGAATGAAGATCATGTTCCAGATGATGAATGAAGCGCGTCTGGACGTTTCCCAGCAGGCGCTGGGAACGGCGAGTTCCGCCTATATGCACGCGGTGACCTATGCCAAAAATAGAATTCAGGGCGCTGATCCCGCGAAAAAAGGCGATTTCACCTCCGTACCGATCATTAAACATCCGGATGTCCGCAGAACGCTGCTCTGGATGAAAGCACAGGTCGAAGCCATGAGGATGCTGACCATGCTTGCCGCTTATTCGGCCGATGTGAGTCATGCGGAAAAAGGCGAAACAGCCAAAGAAGCTTCCGCCCTGCTGGATTTCCTTATTCCATTATGTAAAGCAGGCAACTCCGATCTGGCGTGGCTGGTGACTTCCGAAGCCATGCAGGTTTACGGCGGCTATGGCTATTGTTCGGAATACCCTGTTGAGCAGCTGGCGCGCGACTGTAAGATTCTGGCGATTTATGAAGGCACCAACGGTATTCAGTCCATGGATCTGACGATGAGAAAACTTTTAATGAATCCCGAAATGTATAATTATCAGATTTTCAAGAAGCGAATCGCCGAAACAGCCGCTAAAGCCAAAGGAATCGTAGAGGATAAGCACATTGCCGAGGTGCAGGCCGGTGTAGATAAAATGGATCAGACAATTCAGAAATTGAATGAATTAAAAGCTCAAAAGAAGATGCTCGACATTCTCGCCATTGCCACACCACTGCAACAGGCGATGCGCATGCTCGCGCACGCCTGGATGCACCTGTGGACCCTGTCCATCGTCATCCCGAAGCTGAAAGCGATCGCAGGAGATGTAAGCGGTGAAAAAGTGAATGCCATGGTTAAAGATAATGCCGAAGCCGCTTTCTATTACGGGAAAGTGCTGTCCGGCAAGTTCTATATCGCAAACGAATTTAAGCATTTCACAGGCTATATGGATTACATCACCTCCGATCAGGAAGCTGTGGGTGCAACCGTTGAGGATGTTTTCACCGGCGCTCTGCAGCAATAATAGAGCCGAAAGGGAAGTTTAACGGGGACGGGAGTCATTCAGGGGAACGTCATTGAAGTTCTAAGCTACCCCTCAAATAGCGGATGGTTATTTTCTCTTTCCATCACTGCGCCACGCCGCTG
>CAYULE010000381.1:0-2540 GCA_964445385.1 uncultured Smithella sp. | reverse complement strand
ATGAAACCCTCGAAGCCTGGCGTCTGGCCCTCACCAACACCGCGGGTCCCACCACACTGGTTTTCAGCCGTCAGAACTTACCGGTACTGGACCGGCAGGTCTGCGCTTCCGCTGCCGGTGTCCGTCAGGGCGGTTACATTTTATGGGAGTCCTCCCCTGAGCCGGAACTGATCCTTATCTCCACCGGTTCGGAAGTAGCAATGACGCTTACTGCCGCCCGCGACCTGGCTGAAGATGGAACTCCGGTTCGAGTGGTCTCTCTCCCCAGTTGGGAGATATTCGACCGCCAGCCTCAGGAATACCGCGATTCCGTGTTGCCTCCGCAAGTGACCGCCCGTCTTGCCGTGGAAGCCGGCATTAAATTGGGTTGGGAGCATTATGTGGGGTTAGCAGGAAAGATGATCGGTATGGAAACCTTTGGCGCGTCCGCGCCGGGACCGGTGCTTTATGAAAAATTCGGTTTTACGTCCAGCAACATCGTCGCGGCAGCCAGAGCCATGCTGACCATTCGTTAGCGAGGGAGAAAGGTTATGCAGACAACCGGCATTTCTTTTTTACTCGGTCCTTATCAAGGTGCCGTAACCAACGCCCTTGCGAAAATGCGTCGCAGCAATATTGCCGCGCGCATCTGGGCCAACGATTTTCATGTCTGGAAACCGACGCCGCAGAATATTTCCAATCGGCTGGGCTGGCTGCACGCCCCCCTGGAAACGTCCGCCAATGCGAAAAGCATCCGTGCCTCCCTGGAGCCTTTCACCAATGGCAGCATCGAGGATGTTGTTCTGCTGGGGATGGGCGGATCGAGTCTGTCGGCGGAAGTTTTTAACAATGTATTCGGTAACGCGCCGGGTTTCCCTGCCTTGCAAATTCTTGATACAACCGATCCGTTGACCATTCACAACGTAGCTGAAAAACTCAACCTGGAAAAAACGCTTTTTATTGTTTCTTCAAAATCGGGAACAACACTGGAAATCGTCTCGCTTTTCAATTATTTCTATAACTTGGCCAGTGAAAGACCGGGAGTTGCGGCCAATGAGCATTTTATGTTCATTACCGATGAAGGCAGCCCGATGCTTGAGCAGGCCTGGCAATTGCAGCTTCCGTATATTTTTTCCAATAACCCGAATATCGGCGGCCGCTATTCGGCGCTTTCCCTGGTGGGTATGATACCCGCCGCGTTAATCGGGGTCCAGATCGAAAAACTTCTGCAAAACGCGGCAGCCGTCGCTGCCCGGGAGAAGGCCGATTTTTTTTCCGGTAAAGGCGATTCCACCGGCTGTCTTTTAGGCGCCGCTTTGGGAACCCTGGCGCAATACGGCCGCGACAAGCTTACGCTGATTCTTCCGCCGTCCTGGGAATCTTTTGGCGACTGGCTGGAGCAACTGATCGCGGAGAGTACCGGTAAAGAGGGTAAGGGAATTCTGCCGGTATTAAACGAACCGCCGATGGACATGAACGCTTATGGAAAAGACCGTGTCTTTGTCATTTTTTATCATGAACCCGACGAATGGAATTCCAGGATAACCGAACTGGCAACCGCCGGGCATCCCGTTCTGAAAATTCGGATTGACGAAACTTATGATCTGGGCGGTCAAATGTTTCTGTGGGAGATGGCGACGGCAGTGGCCGCGCATATCATTGGCATCAACCCGTTTGATCAGCCGGATGTCGAAGGGACTAAAAAGCACACGAACCGGATGATCGAGGAATATAAAATTAATAGGGCGTGGCCGAAGGTACAACCGTCGCTTGTGGCCGGCGATTGTGATGTTTATGGTGATATTTCCGGGATAACCGTATCCGAAGCGCTGACAAATTTTTTAACGTCTTCTGCGGAAAACGCTTATGTGGGATTGCAGGTTTATTTAAGCCCGTCGCCGCAAATCGATAAAGCGCTGGATAAGTTGAGGACGGCGATTTCCCGAAAATACGGAATGGCCGTGACGGTCGGCTACGGTCCCCGTTATCTGCATTCGGTAGGCCAGCTGCACAAAGGCGACGCCGGTCGTGGTCTGTTTATTCAACTGACCGGCAAAAACAAATCGGATATTGATATCCCCGACACGCTTGGCCAATCTGACTCCTTGCTGACGTTCGGCCAGCTTAAAGCCGCGCAGGCCGAGGCGGACAGATTTGCGCTAATGGATAAAGGCCGCAGGATTATCCGTCTCCACTGGAAAAAAGCCGCTGCCGCCGGAATAAAAACACTGGCTGCAAATCTTTAGTCTGACATCAGCGTGCTTCCGTAATCACACGAAGAATTTCCGGGGTGTGCCGTTCAGACGCCGCGGGGATGGCTTTGGGATACCCCAGAATAATTGGCGCGACAATCCGGTAAGTGTCGGGAATGCCCAGTTCGGCTTTTAATTTTGGATCGCGAATATTGGCTCCCAGGGCAACCCAACAGGTGCCCAGACCTCTATCTGCCGCTCCAAACATGATATAGCTTGCCGCAAGCGCGCAATCCACATCCAGCGAACCCACCGACTTTGCCCCGACAATGTAGATCACGCAGGGCGCATTGTAAAACACGTTGAAAT
>CAYULE010000380.1:0-2549 GCA_964445385.1 uncultured Smithella sp. | reverse complement strand
CTCCCGAGTATTTTGCAGGATGTTTTTACATTTATCCTGATTCAGAGACAGCAATGCGGCTATTTCCCGATAATAATTAGCTTTTAACACGATTGATTATAGGTAAAACAATATTGCGTGTCAATTAAAAACAAAATAAAACGGAGAAACTTGTTAACATTTGACAGCCAAAGATGCTAAATAAGTCAATCAACAACCTCGCAGCAAGCTGCCGAAGTATGAAATGAACGCCATTATATCGCAGCGAGAAAACGGGACAGGTACAATTATTTTCCGGTTTTGTCATAGATTGGTCTTTCCTGGATTATTTTAAGGTGCATACATGAAATACGATGAAGATAAAGTGGACGAATTAACCCTGGCGCTTCTCTATCTTGTCGCCCATGGTCGGGAAGAAGGTTGTGGGGCACGGGCATGGAAGGGTTTTGACTGGGACACATTAAACAGGCTTCACGAAAAAGGATTCATATCGAATCCAATCGGTAAAACCAAGTCAATCGGCATGACGGAAGAAGGTTTTCTCAGGTCCAAAGAACTTTTTGAAAAACATTTCATGAATATGGCGAAAACGCTTCCATTCCCCGGATTCACGGTTGCCGCGAAGAAGCGTTGGCAGCAAATCCCGGAAAAGACGAGGAAAGATATCCTGGATAATATTTGGTGTCGCCGATGCGAAGCTGGCAGCTCAATGCAGCTTAAGGCTGGTGCAATTGAAGATCGTTGTCTTGTCCTGAGAGGTACTTGTAAAAGATGCGGCAGCAACATTGCCCGACTGATCGAATCTGAAAAATAATTATTAGATAAGGATGCGCTGATTTTATCAGCAAATTGAAGGGAACATGGATCTGTTTGAAAAGTATCAAGATGTGCTTCAAAATATTGAATTTGCCATCGTCTCTATTTATCGGGAACATCTTGAAATGACCGACTATGCTGCCATGCGTGCGCTGGAGGCAATCATTAATCATTAAAGCGCTGAAAAAACAGAAAAGACACCACGGAATTTTTCGCTCGATGAAACTGAAAAAGAGATTTTTCGACAAGTTCAATCTGTTTGCGAATGGCGCATGGGACGACCATCATCATTCGGGATGCCTGGAATCACCCTCATATCCCTTGATGAAATTATTCAATGCCTGACGCGGATTTTGAAATCCGTTGAGAAGTGGAATAAACATGAAAGCATACAAGGTTATTTGCGTTTTGTGTCTCAACATGTCCGTTAGGGCCGAAACATCGTCTCAGGTATTGTGCATATCAAAAGTTAAGCTTGCCATTTACACAATAATGAATTATCTTAAACGCCATGATTATTCGAGATATTTCAGAAGAATTGAGACAGTCGGCGGCGGAGTATCCCGTTGTAACCATTCTGGGACCTCGTCAGTCGGGTAAAACGACGCTGGCTAAAATGACATTCCCGGATAAACCCTACTTTTCCATGGAAGACTCAGATGTTCGGATGGCAGCTGAAGCCGATCCACGGGGCTTTTTGGGCGGGGCGGAAGGAGGAGCCATTCTGGATGAGATACAACGTCTGCCGGTGTTGCTCTCCTACATCCAGGGTATTGTTGACAAGGATAAAAAACACGGGCGGTTCATCCTGACAGGCAGCCATCAACCGCGACTGCACAAAGCCATAAGCCAGTCGCTGGCAGGCCGTACGGCAATGCTTACGCTTTGGCCTTTTTCCAGTCACGAATTGGGACATTATCCGTCAGCGAAAAAAGATGTTTTTGGTGCAATCGTCCGTGGATGTTTTCCACGGCTTCATGAGGAAAATATCGAATCGCGCAGATTCTTCAACAGCTATCTGCAAACCTATGTCGAACGTGATGTTCGCGCTTTGATTTCGTTGCGCGACCTGTCGCCTTTTCAAAAATTTCTCACGCTGCTGGCCGGCCGTGTGGGGCAGATTGTCAATCTGGCTTCTTTATCGAACGATACGGGGGTGTCCGCCACAACGATCAGAGACTGGATATCCGTATTAAAAGCTTCTTATATTGTATTCGAATTGCCGCCCTTCTTTGAAAATATTCAAAAACGTGTGATCAAATCTCCAAAAATATATTTCACGGATGCGGGCCTGGCGGCTTTTCTGCTGGGTATCAGTACGGTAGAACAGGCGATCCGTGATCCCCTGCGCGGCAATCTTTATGAAAACTTCATTATTGCGGACATCATGAAAAGCGCGCAAAATAAAGGGATTAGGCCGGAGCTGTTTTTTTTCCGCGACTCCCACGGCAATGAAGTCGATTTGCTGATCCGAGAAAAGGGTGCGATGATGCCGGTCGAAATAAAATCTTCCGCAACTTTTTCTTTGGATTTTATCAAGTCCATCGATCGTTTTCAGGCACTGGGCGTCAAGGGTATCGCTCCCGGATTTGTCTTATATAATGGCGAGCAGCCGTTTAACGTCCGGGGCATACGTATTTTCAATCCATGGCTGACGGACGACATCTGGCAAAAACTGATTTCAGGTCCTTGAGGAGAGCCATTCAGACATGAAACATCAACTTGCGGCAATCAGTCTTGCACCCCTGTTAATT
>CAYULE010000379.1:0-2549 GCA_964445385.1 uncultured Smithella sp. | reverse complement strand
GTCATCAATACAGAGGGGGATCCGGATAGCCCCATCAATCGAGGCGCGCTTTGCAGCAAGGGCGGTTCCATCTACCAGATGGCCGTCAATGAAAATCGTCTCGGCAAACCCCTTTACCGCGCACCGTTCGCCACCGCCTGGAAAGAAGTGGAATGGGAGTGGGCGCTGGATAAAATCGCTGAAAACATTAAGAAAAGTCGCGATGCCAGCTTTAAGAAAACCAACGCAAAGGGTGAACTTGTCAACCGCACAGAAGGCATTGCCTCGGTTGGCTCGGCTGCGATGGACCTGGAAGAATGCTTCACCTATCAAAAATTCTTAAGGGGGTTGGGCCTTGTTTATATTGAACATCAGGCCCGTATCTGACACAGTCCAACTGTACCGGCTCTGGCAGAGTCGTTCGGACGCGGCGCAATGACCAATCACTGGGTCGATTTTAAAAACAGTGATGTTATTTTAATTATGGGAAGCAATCCCGCTTCCAATCACCCGATATCCTTCAAATGGATTCAGGAAGCCGTAGACAAAAGAAACGCCAAGATCATTTGCGTTGATCCGCGCTTTACGCAATCAGCGTCAAAATCGCATCTGTATGCACCTCTTCGTTCAGGGACTGATATCGCTTTCCTGGGCGGCATGATCAAGTACATTATCGACAACAAACTTTATTTTGAAGAGTACGTCAAACATTATACCAATGCTTCGTTCCTGGTGAATCCCGATTTGAAAATGCCCGGACAGAACAAGGGCGTGTTCTCGGGACTGGTGGGCAGCAAGTATGAGAAAGACACCTGGTCTTATCAGACGGACGCCACGGGCGTTATTAAAAAAGATAAGAGTCTGACGGACCCGAACTGTGTTTTCCAGCTTCTGAAAAAACACTATTCGCGCTACACGCCGGAAACGGTCAGCAAAATAACGGGAACACCCATTGATAAACTCATTGAAGTATACAAACTTTATGGCTCAACCGGTAAACCGGATAAGGCTGGCGTGGAGCTTTACGCGATGGGATGGACGCAGCATACCGTCGGCGTGCAGAACATCCGCACCATGTGCATCATCCAGTTGCTCCTGGGCAATATGGGCATCGCGGGCGGCGGCGTCGCGGCCATGAGAGGCGAGGGCAATGTGCAAGGATCCACCGACCACGGCCTTTTGTTCCATATCTGGCCCGGTTATCTCAGCACCCCGCTGGCATCCTGGCCGACACTGGCCGTGTATAATGAGAAAAATACACCTGCAACCAAGGAAAAAGACAGCCTCAACTGGTGGAAGAACAAGCCCAAGTATGTTTCCAGTTTCCTGCGCTCCATGTACGGGAAGAATCTGTCTCTCGACGAGGCTTATGCAGCCTTGCCTAAGATCGATGACGGAGTCAATTATTCCTGGTTGACGATTTTTGATCAGATGTACAAGGGAAAATTCACGGGCTTCTTCGCCTGGGGTATGAATCCCGCGTGTAGCGGTGCTCACTCCAATAAAACCCGCCAGGCCATGACCAAACTGGACTGGATGGTCAATGTTAACCTGTTTGACAACGAAACAGGTTCGTTCTGGCGCGGTCCCGGTATGGATCCGGCCAAAATCAAGACGGAAGTCTTCATGCTGCCCTGCGCGTCTTCCATTGAAAAGGAAGGCAGTATCGCCAACAGCGGCCGCTTGATGCAGTGGCGCTATAAAGCACTCAAAGCCCCGGGAGAAGCGCTGCCGGACGGCGACATCATGAGCGAACTTCTCTTTAAAGTGAAAGAACTTTATGAGAAGAAGGATGGTCCGAACAAGGAAGCTATCACACAGTTAACCTGGCCCTACGGTAAAAAAGTTGGCAAAGAATTTCACTATGATCCACGGGCAGTTGCCGCTGAAATCAACGGTTTCTTCCTTGAAGATAAAAAAGTGGAAAACCCGACCAAGAAGGGCGAGTTCAAAGAATTCAAGAAGGGTGATCCCGTGCCCACCTTTGCCTGGCTGCAGGATGACGGTTCCACGTCATCGGGTTGTTGGGTCTATTGCGGTTCCGTCGGCGAAAAGGGCAATCTGTCCATGCGCCGCGGTCAAGTCGATGCCACGGGATTGGGCCTTTATCCCGAATGGGCCTGGTCGTGGCCGGTTAACCGCCGCATCATTTATAATGGCGCGTCGGTGGATTTAAACGGCAAACCCTGGGATCCGTCCCGTGCCGTCATTAAATGGAACGGCGAAAAATGGACGGGCGATGTTCCGGATGGAGCAGGCAACCCCGGTGCCGGACGACCTCCGTTTATTATGAAATCGGACGGCGTGGCCAGTATTTATGGACCTGGTCTGGCCGACGGTCCTTTCCCCGAGCATTACGAACCACTGGAATGCCCGGTGGAGAAGAACCTGATGTCTCCGCAGAAGAACAATCCGGCGATCAAACGTTTCGACAAAGCCGGTGTGGGCTCCGATATGGATGTATATTCCAACGTAGCCAGTTGCGATCCGCGCTTCCCGTTCATCTGTTCGACCTATCGAGTCAGTGAACACTGGCAGACGGGTGTTCTGACCCGCTGGTGTCCGTGGCT
>CAYULE010000378.1:0-2552 GCA_964445385.1 uncultured Smithella sp. | reverse complement strand
CGCTGTCACGGATTCGGCGGACAAAGTATTAAAACTGCTTGAAGAAAAGTATTTGCAATAAAAATGGTCGGGAACGGTCATGTCACCTATATGGTGGTCTTGCCACCCATATAGTGGCAAGACCGTTCCCGACTTGTCATTTACCCTCCAGAATTAAAAACATTTTGCACTTCTGGCAGTCAAATTCGAGGCGATAGGTATGATGAGCGTCCCTGAGCCGGAGAGGCTCTTTAACGGTGCGATCCGAACGTTGTGCCCTGGGACGGCACAGATCCAGTTGCTGCCGGATGCAGTAGCGCGTGGTCATGACCGTTTTTCCGGTCGTGTCGGGAAGGGCTTCAAAGGCCGGTTCAGTGACGGTCGCACCATGGCGTTCATAGAATCGCCTTGCCAGGGCATTGAAAACGTTGGCGTGGAAGTCGAGCTCTTTTGCCGGGTATGGCGCGTCGTTGGGCGTAAACGGAATGGTTGGGCGGGAGTATTTTTCATGTCTGATATCGGTCAGCTCTTCCAAAACATCCCGCCGGATACCGTTCAGCAGGCTTGCGGGAAGAAAGCCCGGCTCACGGGGTTGAATCGTCAGGCTTGCCGCCTGGTAGGGCGTGTTGCCGGTGCTGGTCAGGTGGGTCTCAATCTGCTTTTTTGCCCGGGCCGGATCACGGGGAGGTTCAAACACAACCTCCTTAACCATTACCGCCTCATTGCCGTCTTCGTCACGCACTGCCAGGCGGATTAACGCGTCCTCCTGCCGGAAATCCATGTCCACGGCGATGCGGCGAACGCCAGAGGATTTCTTCATGATTCGAGTAAGGGCCATGTCATGGTTGCGGTAGAGGCGGGTACCGATCTCCAGACCATTCATGTTATTAGGATAGATATTTTCCTTATCCACCCGTTCCACCCTGCATCCGGCCAGCTCGTTTTTCCGGGTGAAGAAGCAAAGGCCGTCTCCGTTTTGCAGATCATGACGGGTTATTCGAAAATAATCTTTTTCCACACTGGTGATTTCACCCACATCCTGTCCGATGGATTTCTGTGTGTCGATAGAGGCTATCTTTTCTCCCTGACCGGAAATGAAGTATTGCGTATAGCCGCGGTTGAAGGTCCTGTCCGGGTCCGGCGAAAAGGTGAGGGCGCTCACACCGGAACTGCTTTTCCGGTAACCGGAATGCCCGCTGATGAATCGGTCGATGGCCAGCCGGTAGGCGGCGGTAACATTCTTTACGTACTCAATCCCCTTGTATCTTCCTTCGATTTTAAAAGAGGAAACCCCGGCCGCAACCAGGTCCGGTATTCTGTTCATCAGATTCAGGTCTTTGAGGGAGAGAAGAAATTTGTTTTGCACGATAATGTTTTCGTCGCCATCCATCAAGGTGTAGTAGGATCGGCAGGGTTGGGCGCAGACGCCGCGATTGCCGCTGCGGCCCGTCACGGCCTGACTCATGTAACATTGCCCGCTGTAAGAAACACATAAGGCCCCGTGCACAAAAGCTTCCAACTCTATTTGGCTGGTTTCCCGGCGAATATCGGTGATCTCGGAAAGTGAGAGCTCCCGGGCCAGAATCACCCGCTGGAACCCCACGGCCTCCAGGAATCGAACCTTCTCGGCTGTGTTGTTGTGCATCTGGGTGCTGGCGATAAGAGGAATCGGGGGGAGATCCAGTTCCAGCAAACCCACATCCTGAATAATCAGACCATCGGCGCCTAATTGATAGACCTCGCGGATGATATCGAGGGACTCGGCAAGCTCCCGGTCCGTCAGGATGGTATTGAGTGCTACATAAACTTTGGCGTAATAAAGGTGCGCGTGCCGGATCAGGCGGGCAATGTCGGCCAAGCTCACACCCGCGTCGGCCCGGGCGGAAAATTTCGGGGCACCGATATACACGGCGTCCGCGCCGTGATCGATGGCGGCGATCCCGACGTCGGCGTCGCCTGCCGGCGCCAGCAATTCCAGAGATGTGACCATTTACCTCCTGCTCCTGAAAAACTTTCCTGAGCGATACCCCTCTTTTCTAAAGAGGGGTAAGGGGAGATTTTTTATCCGAACCGCCGGGGAAAATTCCCCTAAATCCCCCTGATAGTGGCTACGTTTGAGCTTTGCTCAAATTACCTTTGATCCCGTGAACGGTCTTTTTAATGAATTCTTCCATGATTCTTTTAGCCTCATCCATAGAGGTGAATGCGGCTGCCTGTATCCCGGGGCTGCCGCCGATCATAGCGGACAACGGCCGCCCAAACAGCGGCCGGTACAGGCATAAGACAGGTTTTGCCAATGCCGTGGCCCATCCCAGCTCATATCCCACCCCGAGGGACGGCGTTGTCACTTCGGCCACCACGAGATCACAGGATTTAAGCCATGCCATGTCCCGTTCATGGATATACCGGTCGTCGGGTCCGCATGCCCCTTTCAGGGGGTCATTGTCTGCTTCCGGTAGAGCGGGGTTGCCCACATGCTCGGTCAATACTTCTCCGTAAGCTTGCAACCACGTGATCATGGTTTCATAGATCGAGACATCGTCCCGTCCCGCCCGGATTGATCCGGCAAAATA
>CAYULE010000377.1:0-2572 GCA_964445385.1 uncultured Smithella sp. | reverse complement strand
CCATTGCCATGGCCGGTTTTCAGGAAGTAGGCTATCATGCCCGGCGTGTGTTTCTCATTCGCTCGCTTTCCCCCACGCGGGGGCAGTTGATGGTTGTGGATGTTGATGCGATCGTTCAGGGCGAAGCTTTTCCCATGGAGCTTTGTGAAGGAGACGTTATTTATATCCCCAAGAGCGCCATGACCAGCTGGAACGAAGCTGTCAGCGAGTTATTGCCCACGCTGCAAGCATTCGGCGCGATTCTCTCGCCCTTTGTCCAGCTAAAATATCTTTTCCCATAAATTACCAATTTTGTAACTTAGAACCTAGAACGTTGAACTATTTTATTTAACGTAGAACCTAGAACCTAGAACATAGAACTTTTCTTAAGGAACTTATGAGCCCAACGTCCATTGTACCACCGACCCTTCCGCCGCGTCCCCGGCAAGAAGAGGAAATTGACATCTTTAACTATATCGCTGTGATCCTGCGGCGCTGGAAGGTCTTTGCTCTGGCTTTTTGCGTTGTCTTTCTGAGCGTTGCCCTTTACTCATTTCTCATGAAGCCGGTTTATGAAGCCTCTTCTGTTCTCCACGTGAAAGACGATAAAGGCAAGGCCAATTTACTGGGTGAGCTTTCACTGAACAGTACCAATCCGGTCAACGCGGAAATCGAAATCCTTAAATCACGCACTAACGCGGAACAAGTGGTCAAACAGCTTCATCTCAACTGGAAGGTTGAAAAAAAATCCGAGGGACTTACGTGCAAAATTCTTGAATTTACATCCAATGCGGAAGAACCGGTTTACCGGATTAAAATGACTGGCGCCGACACGTTTGATGTGGAAGATGACGACGGGGTCCTGATTGGCCGGGGGAAATCCGGTGTTCTGATCAAGAAAAAGGATTTCAGTCTTCTTTTGACCAACCTGAAAGGCCAAAAAGGCGACAGTTTCAAGCTGACGCTTTTGCCATTTAATGATGTTGTTGCGGCTTTGCAAAAAGGTATAAAGGCGGCCGAGCAGGGAAGGCAGACCGGCATCATCCGGGCTTCTTACACTAATACCGATCCCATTTTGGCGCGCGATGTTGTCAACGCCCTCGTCCAGGCCTACCTTGATCAGAGTGTTTCATTCAAAGCCGAAGAGGCAAGCCGGACCGTTTCTTTCATCGATGAACAGATGCGAGGAATAAATAAGGATCTGGAAAAATCAGAAAAAGACCTTGAAGCATACAAGAGCAAGGCCGGCGTGATCAAACTGGACGGCGAAGCCCAGTCTCTGATCGATAAGCTCTCCGAAATGGAAAAGGGGCGAACCGAAGTCGTTCTCCAGAAAAAGCAGTTGGAGTTTGCCCGCGACGCGGCGAAAAAGGCGATCCAGAAAGGGAGCGTCTATTCACCGGGTATCATGAAGAATGATCCTTTAGTGGCGGGTCTTGCCCAGAAACTTTCTGAACTGGAAGTGCAGAAGAAAGCGCTTTTGACCGAATATACCGAGGCGCACCAACTGGTGAAGGCTGTCCAGAGTCAAATCAATGAGGTGCAAAACAAAATATTGGCTGTCTATGAGACCGGTATGTCCAATCTTTCCAAACAGGAGGAGGGCGTTTCCCGGCAGTTGGATGTCTACGAGGGGCAAATGCGAACGCTTCCCAACGTGGAACGCGATCTGGCGCGACTCACCCGGGTCTCCAAGGTCAACGCCGACATCTATACTTTTCTTCTTCAGAAGCACGAAGAGTCGCGTATTGCCAAGGCCTCTACCATCAGTAACATCAATATTGTCGATCCCGCCATTGTCCCCAGTCATCCGATCAAGCCGAAGAAAGCAATGAACCTGCTTTTGGGTCTGCTCTTCGGCCTGGCATTGGGAATTGGCCTGGCCTTCTTTCAGGAATATCTCGACGACACCATCAAGAATACCGATGAGGCAAAACGGGCCATGGGGCTCCCGCTGCTTGCTGTTATCCCTCACATCCCCAGTCACGAATCCAAACATAATGGCAGTGCGGCGTATAAGGGGCCTTTGATCACGCAGCTTGAGCCGAAATCGGTGGTTGCCGAAGCGTTCCGTGCGCTGCGCACCAGCCTCCATTTTTCGGCCATCAATAAAGAGAAGAAGATCATGCTCCTGACCAGCACCTTTCCAGGTGAGGGAAAGAGTATTATCTCCGCCAATCTGGCGTCCATTATTTCCCAGACAGGTGCGCGGGTGCTTATTGTTGATTGCGATCTCAGGCGTTCCTCCCTTCACGACAAATTCGGCTTGGGCAAAACACCGGGCTTAAGTGAACTCTTAACCGGGGACGTAACCTTTGAAGAAACCAAACACGATACGGGGATCCCCGGCCTGGACATGATTGCCGCCGGAACTACTCCGCCCAATCCGGCCGAACTTCTTGGGTCGGAAGAGATGCGCCGGTTTCTGCTGTCCCAGCGGGAGAATTATGACTTTATTATCATTGATGCCCCGCCGGTTTTAGCCGTCACGGATGCACCGGTTCTGACCATCGTTGCGGACATTGTCATTCTGGTGATGGAGGCGGGAAGGGTGCCTGTCAAAGCCGCCCAGCATATGCGGGAAACCCTTGCC
>CAYULE010000376.1:0-2584 GCA_964445385.1 uncultured Smithella sp. | reverse complement strand
GGTAAGGTCTGCTTCCGCGAAACTGGAGGCATCGTTGATCAGGCGCTTCGTAGAACTAAAATAATAAAAGCCGTTCTAGGTTCAATGTTCTAAGTTCTATGTTGAGGACCGTGGATAGTGAACGTTGAACATAGAACGTAGAACATTGAACGCGAAGAGGTTTGAATATGGCTGAAATACGACGAACATCCAATCGGCGCAAGAAAGCGGCGGATCATTTCACCGAGAAGGTCGCCCAGAGGGAGGCCCTGCGAATTAAAGGACTCAAACATAAAAATGAAACCGTTTGGTTTGGCCTGGGAATGTTCGGTATTATTGGATGGGCGGTGGCCATTCCCACGTTGATCGGAGTCGCCCTTGGGCTCTGGATTGACCGGACCTGGCCCAGTCAGTATTCCTGGGCTCTGATGTTTCTTGTCCTTGGTGTAATTGTCGGATGCATTAATGCCGCCTACTGGGTCCGGAAGATACGCAGTACGATTATTGAAGAGGACTGAAAATATGAACGCAATGTTTATTCTTATCCTGATGTTTGCCGTGGGACTGACGCTGGGGGCTTTCTACTTTATCAGTCTATGGCTGACGCTGCAGCGGCTGGCCCAGACCCAAAGCCGCGCGCGTTTGCTCTTAATCAGTTATCTGTTGCGTTTAGCGGTCGTTCTGGCCGCCTTTTACTTTCTTTTGAGGGACGGTCATTGGGAGAGGTTAGCTGTGGCCCTGGTTGGATTTGTGGTGATGCGTAAGATCCTCGAGCATCATTTCGGGCCGCAAAAGACGCTGGAAACGGTTCATGAATAGAACACGGGTATGGGGCAAGCGTTAAAGGAGTTCTTATGGAAGTTGTATCGCTCAATCAAATCAGTCCGGATCAGGTGATTATCTGGAGTTGGAATTTTATCATCATCAATGCAACCATTCTTTATACATGGTTGGTGATGGGTATCCTGGTTGTCGGTTCCTGGCTGGTCACACGCAATCTTTCTTCGGAAATGAATGTGTCACGCTGGCAGCATTTACTGGAAGTGGTGATTTCCATTATCCGCAGTGAAATCAGTGAAATGACGAAAAAAGGCGCGGATCATTATGTGCCGCTGGTGGGTACGCTTTTTCTGTTTATCTGCGTGTCCAATGTGCTGGTGATTGTGCCGGGGTTTGTCGCCCCGACCTCGTCCATGACAACCACCGCGGCGCTGGCCACATGCGTTTTCATCGCTGTGCCATACTATGGCATATCGCGCAACGGCGTTTTCCATTACGTGAAGGAATATTTTCAACCCACGTTTATTTTCTTCCCGTTCCATGTCATGGGCGAATTGTCCCGGACACTGGCGCTCACCGTTCGTCTTTTCGGCAATATTATGAGTCATGAAAAAGTCATCGGGATATTGCTGGCGGTCACCCCCTTCTTGTTCCCGGTCGTGATGCAGATTCTGGGACTTTTGATTGGTGTGATTCAGGCTTATATCTTCGCGATCCTTTCCATGGTCTATATAGCCTCAGCGCTCAGCGCAGAGGATGAAGTTCACGTAGAAGTAAAGAAAGAAGGCTCACCAGCCTGATCAAATTGAATTAAAGGAGGAGTTTTTATGGACAAAGTTAGTCTCGTCGCGATGGCTTCAATTATCGGCGCAGGTTTGGTAATGGGGATCGGTTCGATTGGCCCCGGTCTGGGTATGGGACAGGCAATCGCCCAGGCACTGGCAGCGATTGCCCAGCAGCCGGATGAGAGGAATTCTTTAACCAGAACATTGTTTGTCGGGTTGGCCATGATTGAATCCATCGCCATCTATTGTTTCGTTATTGCCATGATTCTGATTTTCGCCAATCCGTTCTGGGGTTTCATTATTAAATGAGGGGGATGATCCATGCATATCGACTGGTTTGTTTTTTTAGCGCAGATCTTTAATTTCCTCCTGCTCATGTACTTGCTGAAACGCTTTCTTTACGGGCGGATCATCAAGGCCATGGATGACCGTGAAGCAAAAATCGTCGCGCGCTTTGCTGAAGCCGAAGAGCTGAAAGTCAAGGCCAACGAGGCAGCCGAGCTTTATGAGAAGCGCAACCAGGTCCTCAATGAGAAGAAAGAGGTGATGCTCAATGAGGCAACGATGGCGGCTGACGCTAAGCGTAAGGAGCTGATGGAAAAAGTCCGCGTGGAAGTCGATGCGGTCAAAACACGCTGGCAGGATATGCTGGTCCGGGAGCAGGACGCCTTTTTCTCTGATCTGCGCCAGAGGGCGGCCAAACAATTGTATGCCACAGCGCGCAAGGCTCTCTCTGATCTGGCGGATGCCGATCTTGAGGAGAGGATCGTTGACGAATTTCTCAGGCGCATTCAGGCGCTTGATGAAGAGAAAAGCATTCAGATGCGCAAAGCGATCAGTGGCGGCGGCAATCTGGTGACCATTCAGAGCGCTTTCGGCATTCCCGCGCCGAGGCAGGCGCAAATTGAGGAAGTCTTGAAAAAGCAGATCACCAATGGTTTTAAGGTCCGCTATCTGCTTGAGCCGGATATTGTGTCGGGTATCGAAATGCGTGTGAACGGGCATAAAATAGCCTGGAGTCTCAATGAGTATCTGGAGAC